>NZ_CBFHJT010000029.1:4910-6697 GCF_965656025.1 Polaribacter sp. | reverse complement strand
TGTAATGATTGTTCTTCTAAAGTTACCAAACTGTTGCATTACATTTGTATTAGAACCACTAGCAACACTTATAGAAAATTCTTTTTTCCTATACCCCTTGGTTTCTACATTTACATTACCCGAAGCTTGGTCTAAATAATTTGATGCTGCATATGTTTTGCTGATACCAACATTTTCTATAATGTTCGTAGAAAACAAACTTAAATTGATATTTTTATTATCCACATTATCAGAAGGAATTGGCAAACCGTTCATTGTAGTAGATAAATATCTATCTCCTAAACCTCTTACATAGATATCTCCTGTACCTTCACTTTTAGTTACACCAGAAATTTTTGTTGTTGCATTAGATGCATTAGAAACTCCTGTTTTAGCTAATCTTTCTGCACCAATACTTTCTACAATTATGGTTGCTTTTTTTTGTTTTAACAACAAAGCAGATTCTTTATCTCTACCTGCAGCAGATTTTACAACAATCTCGTCTAAAGAAACGCCTTCTTCTGCAGACATTAATTGATTTATTGTTAAAGTTTCATCTTTTTTAATAGTAAATGTTTTTTCTATGGTTTTATACCCTAAAAAACTAAACTGTACAACATGTGTACCTGCTGGTACTTTAATAGAGTATTTACCATCAAAATCTGTAGTTGCACCAATTGTGGTACCTTTAATAACTACGTTTGCAAAAGGTAATGGCTCGTTATTGGTTTCTTTATCTGTTAATAAACCTTGTAAAGTACCTTTGTTTTGCGCTATTAAAACTTGACTTAATGCAATAAAAGCAATAAATAGAATTTTCTTCATTTTTATATTTAATTTACTGGTGCAAAAGTCTACTTACTTTGTAAAGTCTATGTTAGTTGTAAATTATGCTTCTGTTATTAGGTTGTTAAGTCAATGTTACGAGATAGGGTTTTAATGTTAAGAAAAGATTTACAATCTTTAAAAATTATAAGATTTTTTTTTGATATGTTTGCTAAAAGATACATAGCGCATATTATAACGTTAAGATAACATTATGCATCTTTTGAGTCTTTAAATTTGCCTGATTAAATTTTTTAATAAAAATGGGAGATCCATATATTTTAATGCTTGTTGCTTTAGCTATTTTAGCTATCGTAGATTTAGTAGTTGGTGTTAGTAATGATGCTGTTAATTTTTTAAATTCTGCTATAGGCTCTAAAGCAATTTCTGTAAAAAACATTATGATTATTGCTAGTGTTGGTGTGTTTTTCGGCGCTGTTACCTCTAGTGGAATGATGGAAGTGGCGCGTAAAGGAATTTTTAACCCAAGTATGTTTGTATTTCAAGATGTCATGTTCATTTTTATGGCTGTTATGATTACAGACATTTTATTGTTAGATATTTTTAACTCTTTGGGGATGCCTACCTCTACCACAGTTTCTATTGTTTTTGAATTGTTAGGGTCTGCTGTTGTAATTGCATTAATTAAAATTGCGAACAATGATGCAGAAAATTTTTCTGCAATATGGAACTACATTAACTACGAAACTGCCACAGATATTATTTTAGGTATTTTACTTTCTGTAGTTGTTGCTTTTACAGTGGGTGCCATTGTGCAATACTTTTCTAGATTAATTTATTCTTTTAATTTTGAAAGTAGAGCTAGCTATATAAACGCTCTTTTTGGTGGCTTTGCAGTAACATCAATCACTTACTTTATAATTATTAAAGGTTTAAAAGGAACTGATTTTTACGGAAGTATAGCTGGCTATTTAGAAGGTAATACTTTACAAATTATTGTAATTAGCTTTTTAATTTGGACA
>NZ_CBFHJT010000029.1:3467-4812 GCF_965656025.1 Polaribacter sp. | reverse complement strand
AGCCTTATGCTATCTTTTAATACGTTTTTTAAAAGTAAATATTTTAGTTTTAATAATTGGTGTAGGTACCTTTTCTTTAGCAATGGCTTTTGCTGGTAACGACTTGGTAAACTTTATAGGTGTGCCAATTGCTGCTTTAAACTCTTATGAAGCTTGGAGCGTTTCTGGCATCAATCCAGAATTATTTTCTATGGGCAGTTTGGCAAAAAAAGTACCTTCTAACATTTGGTTATTACTTTTAGCAGGTGCAATTATGGTGGTTACGTTATGGACGTCTTCTAAAGCCAAATCTGTTATAGAAACAGGTATTAATCTTTCTAGACAAGGAGAAGGACATGAGAAATTTCAACCAAATAATATTTCTAGAGTAGTTGTTAGAGCTTCAATGTTTTTAAATAAGGGAATTACTTTTATCATTCCAGAAAAAACACAGCAATTTATAAACTCTAAGTTTGAGAAGCCTGTTTTAAAACTACCAAAAGACAAAACATATGAAATGCCTGCCTTTGATTTGGTGAGAGCGTCTGTAAATTTAATAATGGCAAGTGTTTTAATTTCTATAGCAACTTCTATGAAATTACCTCTTTCTACTACTTATGTTACGTTTATGGTAGCAATGGGTACTTCTTTAGCAGACAGAGCTTGGGGACGTGAGAGTGCTGTTTATAGAGTTGCTGGTGTATTAAATGTAATTGGTGGTTGGTTTTTAACTGCAATTATTGCGTTTACTGCTGCTGGTGTAATTGCATATCTTATTAGTTTACACATTGCTGCAATACCAGCACTATTAATCTTGGTTGCTGTTTTAATTGGTAGAAATACCATAAAACACAGAAAAAAAACCAACGAAGTAAAAAAGAAAACCTACTTAGAAAGGGCAGAGTTAATCACCATTAATGGTGTTATAGAAGAAAGTGCAGACCATATTTCTGAGGTTATAAATCGTGTTAGCAAGTTATATACACATGTTGTTAATGATTTAGCAAATCACGACTTAAATAAACTACGTAAAACAGAAAAGCATGTTAAAAAGTTAAATGATGAGATTGATGATTTAAAAGATGGCGTATTCTATTTTATAAAATCTTTAGATGAAACTTCTGTACAAGCAAGTAGATTTTACATTATGGTATTGGGGTATTTGCAAGATGCTGCACAATCTATTAGTTATATTTCTAGAGCAAGCTACAAACATGTAAACAACAATCATAAAAATCTAAAGAAAGGGCAAATAAAAGATTTAAAAACAATTGATATAGAACTTTCTGAACTTTTAGACAAAGAAGCTACTATTTTCGAAAAAAGACAATTAGACGATTTAAACACATTAATTATAGAAAAAAAC
>NZ_CBFHJT010000029.1:0-3369 GCF_965656025.1 Polaribacter sp. | reverse complement strand
TTGATCTAAAGAAAAACCAGCTTCACTTGTATATTGTAAGGTAATATTATCTGTAAACGAAGTAGCAAAACCAAGCGTACCTTTTGCTTGAGGGTAGATTTCAAAATCATTATTAAAATCTGAAGACCATAGGTAATACTTAAATTCTAAATCTGCATAAAAACCTTTGGTTACAAAATACCTTTTATCATAAGTATCTAGTTTTAAATAAGCTGCAACATTAAAATAATTGCTATTATCAGAGATGTTTTTATTATCTAAAGGTATTATGTTTTCTGTTTCTGCTTTAATTTGTTTTAATTCGGTTTTTAAACCCACTGCAAATTTTCTGTTAAAGGTGGTTTGCACAAAAAATTGATGCGTAAAATCAGAATATCTCAAATTTATACTATTAATATCTGGTGATGTAGCTTCATTAAATGGTACTTGAGATCTAAAATGGTTATACCTAGATCTAAAACCATAACTAAAGTAAAATCCATTATCTACAAAATAATTTAAATCATAGCGTAAATTATCACCTAAAATTAAATTTAGAGAAAATATATCATTTTTACCTAACACCCCTTTATGATTGTAATTTGCTAATAAACTAGATTTGTACAAATAATCATAATGCAAGCCCAATTTTAAATTAGCGGTTTCATTAGACTCATCTAACTTAAAATTCAATAAGTAGCTATCGTCTGTTTTTTTTATAAGGTTGTACTCTATTTTATTGTAGTTTCTGGTTGCTGAAAGTAAATATATTTTTTCAGTAAGATCTTGCCTAGAAAGGCTATCTCCTTCTTTTATGTTTAGCTTACCAAGTACATAAGCTCTTGTATAATTTTTAGAACCTTGTATGGCAACATCAGAAACTAATAATTTTTTGGTACTAAATTCTATAGGTTCTCTTTTAACTTTAACAGTTTGTTTGGCTGCTATTTCTTTAAATACTTTTGCATATTTTTTAGCTTCTAAATTCCCTTTTTCTAAAACTTCATTTTTTTTATCGAAATCCACCACAGAATATGTATAAATATCTGGGTGAATATAAACATCTAATTTTTTTATTTCCTCATCTGTATTTTGATACATTTGATAACTCATAATTTGGTTTAAAACAGCAACTACAGAGTTTATTTTATCTTTATCAAACAATCTACCTTCTACATCTACACCAATCACAATGTCCATTCCTTTTTCTTTCATAATGCTTACAGGAAAATTATTGGCAACCCCACCATCTACCAACAATTTATCTCCATATGTTACAGGATTTAAAAGCGATGGAAAAGAACCACTAGCCCTTAAAGCAATGGGTAAAGAACCTTTTTCTAAAATTACAGGAGTACCATCTTCTAAATCTGTTGCAATACAAAAAAACGGAGTAGGCAGCTTAGAAAAATCTTGGTTGCCATCTAAAGAATCTACCAATTCTAATAATAAATTTAATACATTTTGCCCTTTAGAAACGCCTCTTGGCAAACCTATTTTACCTTTATTTACAGGCAAGGTAATAAAGGTGTTTTCTCCATATTCTTTTTCAAAAAAAGTTTCTGAGCTTCTAGGGATTATATCTCTAAGAAGTTTTAAAAAATCTGTTTTTAAAATAATTTCTTCTATTTGCTTTGCAGAATAGCCGGCAGCATATAAACCACCAATAATAGCGCCCATACTTGTACCACCAATATAATCTAAATGTATACCAGCTTTATCTATTTCTTTTAAAATACCAATATGCGAAAAACCTTTTGCGCCACCACCACTTAATACCAAACCCACTTTAGGTTGTTTTTGCTGAGAAAATACCATTATGGGTATGGTTAGAAATAGCAAAATAAGGTTTTTCATAGCGTTTTACTTTTTGGTAGGGTGATAATATTGATACACTTTTACAGCTCTAGAATGACCAATTGCTGCTTCTAATTCCTTTAAATTGGCTTCTTTTACTCTTTTTGCCGATTTAAATTTACGCAATAAAGTTGTAATGGTCTGTTTACCAACATCAGGTATTTGTTCTAACTCGCTTTGTATGGCACTTTTACTACGTTTATTTCTATGAAAGGTAATACCAAATCTATGGGCTTCGTTTCTTAAATACTGAGTAATTTTTAAAGTTTCAGATTTTTTATCTAAATATAAAGGTACAGGGTCTCCTGGATAATAAATTTCTTCTAGGCGTTTTGCAATACCAATAATGGCAATTTTACCACGCAAGCCTAATCTTTCTAATGCTTTTAAACCAGATGATAATTGCCCTTTACCACCATCTACAATAATTAATTGTGGCAAAGGTTGGTCTTCTGCTAACAAACGTTTATATCTTCTATATACCACTTCTTCCATAGAACCAAAATCATCGGGTCCAACAACGGTTTTTATATTAAAATGCCTATAGTCTTTTTTACTAGGTTTACCATCTTTAAAAACCACACAGGCAGCTACTGGGTTTGTACCTTGTATGTTAGAATTATCGAAACATTCTATATGACGTGGTTCTTCAGACAAACGCAAATCTTTTTTCATTTGCGCCATTATTCGTTTTACATGCCTATCTGGATCTACAATTTTTATCTGCTTAAATTGTTCTTGTCTGTAATATTTTGCATTTCTTTCAGACAATTCTACAATTCGTTTTTTATCGCCCAACTTTGGGATGGTTACCTTAACATCATCACCCAAATTGACTTTAAATGGCACATAAATTTCTGGCGATTGTGAGTTGAAACGTTGTCTGATTTCTACGATAAAAAGCGCTAATAATTCTTGATCTGTTTCGTCTAACTTTTTCTTAATTTCTGTGGTGTGAGATTGTATAATACTTCCATTTGAAATTTTTAAAAAATTGGCATATCCATGAGTTTCATCAGAAATAATAGAAAAAACATCTACATTATTTATAGACGGATTTACGATGGTACTTTTTGCTTGATAATTATTTAGTCTGTCTAGTTTTTCTTTAATTTTTTGGGCTTTTTCAAACTCCATATTTTCAGAAAATTCAAACATCATTTGTTTAAAACGGTCTAAACTTTCTTTAAAATTCCCCTTAATAATGTTTTTTATTTCTTTGATAGCATTGTTGTAATGTGCCTCTGTTTCTAAACCCTCACAAGGCCCATTGCAGTTGCCTAAATGATGTTCTAAACAAATTTTATATTTGCCTTCATTTATTTTTTGTGCACTTAAATCGTACTTGCAAGTTCTTAACGGATATAGTTCTTTAATTAAGTCTAATAAGGTTCTAACAGTTCTAACAGAGGTATAAGGTCCAAAATATTCAGAACCATCTTTAATAACTCTACGTGTTAAAAAAACTCTAGGGAAACGTTCGTTTTTTATGCACAACCAAGGGTATGTTTTATCATCTTTTAACAACACATT
>NZ_CBFHJT010000028.1:26398-37185 GCF_965656025.1 Polaribacter sp. | reverse complement strand
TGATAAAAATGAGGCATATTTTGTTTTGTTCTACCATTTACCACATATTTTACGCCATCTTTTTTCCATTGTTTTAAATCGCCAATTGTAGAACTTCGTTTTCCAAAATCACAAACAGCTGCTAAGGTTATTACTTTTTTTAAACGTTTGTCTTCATTAGCTTTTAACAATACAATTCCTCCTCCTCTACTGTGCCCAATAATGGAAATGTCATTTACATCTGTCTCTGCTTTAAAGTCAATATTTGTAGAAATCCAGTCTAAAATACTTTCTAAATCATCTAACTCTTTGGTGTAATTGTTATTACCAAACGCTTCTAAATCTGGAAAGTCAATTGGGTTTTCTGGAGTTCCTCCATTATGTGAAAAGTTGAATTTTATAAAGAAAGAACCAGCTTTTGCAAATGCTTCTGCCATTAAATTCCAAGCGCCCCAATCTTTAAAACCTTTATAACCATGACAAAAAATTACTACTTTTTTTGGTTGGTTAGTTTCCTCATAAAATACGTCTGTTACAATGGATTTTTCATGTTTACCATCAACAATTATATTTTTTAGTTGTATCATATTTTAATATTATTTATTAAGAAGATAAATTAGATTTCCTATGGCAACAACGCCTGTTAAACAACCCAAAATAAAGTCCATTTTTGTAGCAACATACTGTAGTTTGTGCTCTATTTTTTCTGCAACAATAGCATATAAAGAATACAAGGTAAAGGAACCTAAAGTAGAACCAACAGAAAAATAAAAACTGTTTAATAACGAGTATTCAAAATAATCTAAACCTATTAAAAAAGAAATAGTTGTAAAATAAAAAGGGATGGCAATTGTGTTTAAAGAAGACATTAAAATACCGTGGAAATAAGCTTTAGATTTTGGTATATCTTGTTTCTCTTTAGGCGCTTTAGATGTAAAGTGTAGTCTAAAAAAATTAAAAGATAATAGAAATAAAATACCTGTTCCAATTTTTTGGATTAAGGTAATATATTCTGAATTTTTCATTAAAATATTAGATAAATAAGCACCAATATTTGCTTGAAAAAAAAGTATAGTTGCATAGCCTCCGATTAAATAAAAAGCAGGTTTTTTACCATTTCTTAGACTAAATTTTACAACTGTTAAATTTAAAAAACTTGGGGTAATACTGCCTCCTGCAGCAATAAAAAACCCTAAAAGGACACACGTTAAAAAGACCATATTTTGTTTTAGATATACAAATAAACAAAAAAACGCATCAAGTATTTGATGCGTTTCCAATTTATTATAACTTAAACCGTATTTAGATAATACCTTGTGCTAACATAGCATCTGCAACTTTTACAAAACCAGCAATGTTTGCTCCTCTAATATAATCTATAGAACCATCTTCATTTTCTCCATATTCTACACAAGAATCATGTATGTCTTCCATAATGTCTTTTAATCTAGAATCTACTTCTTCTCTTGACCAAGAAATTCTCAATGAGTTTTGGCTCATTTCTAATCCAGAAGTGGCAACACCACCAGCATTACTTGCTTTACCTGGTGCAAATAGTATTTTACCATTTTGAAACTCGTGAATTGCATCTGGTGTAGAAGGCATATTTGCTCCTTCAGAAACGCACATACAACCATTTTCAATTAACTGTTTTGCTTCCTCACCATTCAACTCATTTTGAGTAGCACATGGCAGAGCAATATCACATTTTACAGACCAAGGTCTTTCTCCTTCAAAATATTTTGCATTCGAATATTTTTCTGTGTATTCGCTAATTCTACCTCTTTTTTCGTTTTTAATGTACATAATATGTTTTAGCTTCTCTGTATCAATACCTTCTTCATCTAAAATATACCCACCAGAATCAGATAATGTTAATACAGTTGCCCCTAATTCTATCGCTTTTTCTGCAGCAAATTGTGCTACGTTTCCTGCACCAGAAATTACTACTTTTTTACCTTCGAAAGAATCATCCTTTCTTTGCAACATATTTTGTGCAAAATACACAGTACCATAACCTGTAGCTTCTGGTCTAATTAAAGAACCTCCCCAAGATTGTCCCTTTCCTGTTAAAACTCCTGTAAAGGTGTTTTTTAATTTTTTATACATACCAAACATAAAACCAATTTCTCTAGCACCCACACCAATATCTCCAGCAGGTACATCTGTGTTATGTCCAATATGTCTAAATAATTCACTCATAAAAGCATGACAAAAACGCATAATTTCGTTATCAGATTTTCCTTTTGGATCAAAATCTGAACCTCCTTTTCCACCACCCATTGGCAAAGTTGTTAAAGAGTTTTTAAACACTTGTTCAAAAGCTAAAAACTTTAAAATACTTGCATTTACTGTTGGATGAAAACGCAAACCACCTTTGTAAGGCCCAATTGCAGAGTTCATTTGTATTCTATATCCTCTATTTACCTGAATTTCTCCATCATCATCTACCCAAGAAACACGAAAAGAAATTAATCTTTCTGGCTCTACCATTCTTAGCAAAATGTTTTTTCCATGATAAATATCGTGATTTACAATATAAGGTATTACAGTTTCTGCAACTTCTTGAACAGCTTGTAAAAATTCTGGTTCATGGTTATTTCTACTTTTAACCATTTCCATAAATTCTTCAATTTTTAACTCTATATTATTTGCCATATTATTTTATGAATTTAATAAAAATTATGTCTGCAAAGATAGTTAAATTATAAATTGTTAAAATAATAATTATATTTTATTTAACATCTTCATCGCCTTATTTCAATCGATTTCGAAAGGTGTTTGTCTTTTTTAAGTTTTAGATTGATAAAACTCTACAAAAAACACTAAATTTGTACCTTAATTTTACCCGAAAATGTTAGATAAAGTAAAGGAACTTATTGGTGATGTAAAAGCATTTAATGCTACTACAAAAGAAGAGGTTGAAGCGTTTAGAATTAAATATTTAGGAAGCAAAGGTTTGCTAAAAGATTTGTTTGCAGAATTTAAAAATGTAGATGCAGCAATGCGTAAAGATTTTGGGCAAGCACTAAACAACCTAAAAAAATCTGCAGAAGGTAAAGTTGCTGCTTTAAACGAAACTCTAGAAAATACGACAAGCCAAAAAAGTTTTTATGGAGATTTAACACGTCCTGCAGAACCTATAGAATTAGGTTCAAGGCACCCAATATCATTGGTAAAAAACCAAATTATTGATGTTTTTAATAGAATTGGTTTTACCGTTTCTGAAGGTCCAGAAATTGAAGACGATTGGCATAACTTTACTGCTTTGAACTTGCCAGAATATCATCCTGCAAGAGACATGCAAGACACGTTTTTTATTGAGCAAGATCCAGATATTTTATTGCGTACGCATACTTCTTCTGTACAAGTACGTTATATGGAAAAAAATGATCCGCCAATACGAACCATTTCTCCAGGAAGAGTTTTTAGAAACGAAGATATTTCCGCAAGGGCACACTGTATTTTTCATCAGGTAGAAGGTTTGTATATAGATACTGATGTTTCTTTTGCCGATTTAAAACAGACTTTATTATATTTTACAAAAGAGATGTTTGGGAAATCTAAAATTCGCTTGCGTCCTTCTTATTTTCCGTTTACGGAACCAAGTGCAGAAGTTGATATTTACTGGGGATTAGAAACAGAAACAGACTACAGAATTACCAAAGGTACAGGTTGGTTAGAAATTATGGGGTGTGGAATGGTAGATCCTAACGTACTAAAAAATGCGAATATAGACCCAACAAAATACTCTGGTTACGCATTTGGAATGGGTATAGAACGTATTGCGATGTTACTATACCAAATACCAGATATTAGAATGTTTTACGAAAATGATAAACGTTTTTTGGAGCAGTTTAAGTCGGTGATATAGTTGAAAAGTAGCTTTACTTTATAAATTTTCAGCATTAAAACTTTAAAAACAATTATTTGAAAAAAGACATCAAAATACCTGAAGTTTCCAATGTAGAAATGGCGGTTGTTTATGAGTTTAATGACATTTACAACACCAATGATTGGAATGTGTATCTCATCAACAAAAAAGATGTAGATTTAGAAATGGTCGTGATTGTTTCGCAAGGTTTTTCTGATACTAAAACCACGTCTTTATTGCGTAAAAAAATAGAAAAATTGCCAGCCAATTCTTTTGCTAAGGTTGAATTAATTCAGCCAGAGTTATTTGCTTTAAACAACCGTTTTCAAGTTACTTTTTTTGAAGGAAACAACTTGTTTGAAAAAACGTTTATTTTTAAAGAAAACACGATTAAAGAAGGTGCTTTACGTATGATTCCTGAGTTGAATAAACGTGGTGTAACACCTAATAATTATCACATAAATAACAATTAACAAATAAAGAAGTGATTTTTAATTCTATTGACTTTGCCTTGTTTTTACCAATAGTATTTGTTCTTTATTGGTTTTTAGCAAATAAAAATTTAAAACTACAAAATCTTTTGGTAGTTATATCAAGTTATGTATTCTATGGCTGGTGGGATTGGAAATTTTTAATACTGATTCTATTTAGTACTATTGTTGACTATTTTGTAGGAATTGAACTTTTAAAACAAGAAAACCTTAGGAAAAGAAAGTATTTGCTATTGGTAAGTGTTATAGTAAATCTTGGACTCCTTGGTTTTTTTAAATATTACAACTTTTTTTTAGAGAATTTTAATGCTGCTTTTTCTTTTTTTGGAGCAGAAATAAAAGTAAGTTCCTTAAACATAATTTTACCTGTTGGTATTAGTTTCTATACTTTTCAAACATTAAGTTATTCTATTGATGTTTATAAAAAGAAATTAAAACCTACCAAAGATTTTATTGCGTTCTCGGCTTTTGTTAGTTTTTTTCCACAATTAGTTGCAGGACCTATTGAAAGAGCTAAAGATTTATTACCTCAATTTTATACAAAAAGAACTTTCGATTATTCAAAAGCAGTTGACGGAATGCGTCAAATTCTTTGGGGTTTATTTAAAAAAATGGTAATCGCAGACAATTGCGCTATGTTTGCCAATCAAATATTTAATAATTCAGATGATTTTACTGGTAGTACACTTGTTTTAGGTGCTTTATTCTTTACTTTTCAAATTTATGGCGATTTCTCAGGATATTCAGATATTGCTATTGGTACATCTAGATTATTTGGTTTTAATTTAACTCAAAATTTTGCATTCCCTTATTTTTCTAGAGACTTTGCTGAGTTTTGGAGAAAATGGCACATTTCATTAACAAAATGGTTTAGAGATTACCTGTTTATTCCAATGGCAAGACTCAATAAAAATAAAAAAAAATCATGGAAAATAATAATAGTTTTTATCCAGTTTATTATTATCGGGCTTTGGCATGGTGCTAATTGGACATATGTTGTATGGGGTATTGTAAATGCAATGCTTTTTATACCCACATTATTAAAAAAAGGAAAACAAAAGAATATTGGAACTATTGCTAAAGGGCGTATTATTCCATCACCTAAAGAGTTTTTTAATCTATTTTCTACCTTCAGTCTATTTGTTTTTTCAATTATTTTTTTCAGAGCTGAAAGCTTAAAACATGCGATAAGTTATCTATCGAATATTTTTTCACTATCGCTATTTTCAGTACCTAATTTTACAGGAAAAAAAACAGCACTTATTACACTTTTTTTAACATTACTATTTTTTTTAATTGAATGGTTTGGACGGAATGATAAATACGGTATAGAAAAACTTGGTTATAATTGGAAGGCACCAGTTCGCTTAACAGTGTATTATATCATCATTTTTATAATTTTTATTTTTAAAGGAAAAACACAAGAATTTATTTATTTCCAATTCTAAGTTATGAAAAAATTTGTTTTTAAATTAATATTATTTTTATCCCCACTATTAATTTTTACTGTTTTATTGGAAGTTTTATTGAAAAATATTCCTAATGTATATATTTATAAAAAAGAATATTTAGATAAAAATGCAATAAATATAGAAACATTAATTTTAGGAAGCTCTCATTCTTATGGAGGCCTAAATCCTGAACTATTTTCATCTAAAACCTTTAATGCAGCCCATAGTGGACAATTATTTTATTATGACAATAAAATTTTCAACAAGTACAAGGATAGGTTTAAAAGTCTGAAAAACATTATATTACCCATTTCTTATGCTAGTTTTTTTGGAAATTATCAAATAAAAGAAATCTCACATTATAAAAAAAATTATAACTATTATTTTGGATTAGGAACAACTCAATCAATTGAAGTAATAGAAAATAATCCTAAAGAAAATCTAAAAAAAATAGTTGGCTATTATTACAATAACAATTATGTCACTAAACTAGGTTGGGCTAAAATTTTCAACTCTAAAGAGTCTAGAGATTTAATAAAATCTGCCCATGAGACTTTAAAATGGCATACACCAGATAACATAAAATCTAAGAAAAATCAAACAATTTTCAAAGAAAATTTATCTACTTTAAAATCTATACTTAACTGGTGTAGAATTAATAATGTTAATGTTATATTATATACATTACCTGCATATAAAACTTATAGAAATAACTTAAATAAAGAGCAGTTATCTATAACAATTCTTGCTGCACAAAAAATAGCTGAAGAATATAAAAACTGTATTTATTTAAATTTAATCGCAGACAATAATTATATAGAAAAAGACTTCTGGGACTCAAGTCACCTTTCTGAATATGGTGCAGAAAAACTTTCTCGCTTTATGGATAGTATTATAGAATTTGATGTGATATCTCAACAGCGAAAAACTCTTAATAATCTATCCCAAAAACCCAATAACTAAATACAAAATAACGGTAATTAAGCCACCAAAAAGCGCATAAGGCAATTGTGTTTTTACGTGGTCTATATGATCACTTGCTGAGGCCATAGAAGAAATAATTGACGTATCTGAAATTGGAGAACAATGATCTCCAAAAATTCCACCACCTAAAGTGGCAGCCACCACAATGGTAATATCTGCACCATGCGTATTTGCCATCGGTATAGAAATTAACAGCATGATTGCAAAAGTACCCCAAGAAGTTCCTGTAGAAAAGGCAATAAAAGAACTTACTACAAAAATAACTGCTGGTAATAATTCTGGAGACAACCAACTTTCTGTTACGTTTGCTACGTAATTACCTGTGTCTAAAACCTTACAAGCATCACCAATAGCAAAAGCTAATAGCATTAACAAAGCTAATGGCATTAACTCGCTAATCCCTTTTAAGGTTAAGTTTACGGCTTCTTTTGGTTTTAAAAAACCCTGTATCATATACATTATAATGGCTACTAAAAGTGCTGTAACTACAGCATATAAAACGGATGAAGAGCCAGATCCTGCTCCAATAGCTTGTTTTACATGATCAAAAGTAGAAGTGTATTCTTTTACTTCATTCCAACCTGTGTAAATTAAATTGATGGGCATCATACAAACCATAACCAACAATGGTACAATCATGTTGTAAGCTTTGGCTGGTATACCTTCTTTTGGCGGAAAAGAAGTTACCTCATCTGAAACCATAGGTTTGGCACCTATGTTCATTAACAAACCTGTTTCTTTGGTTCTTTGTTCAGCTTTTTTCATCAAACCAAAATCTTTCTTTGATAAAATAACTACAAACACCAAAATAATTGCCAATAGTGGATAAAAATTATATTTGATAGAAGCAATCATCACCGAAAATGGCTTGTCTATACCTTGTGTTAATAACAAGCCCATAATAAATGCACCCCAAGCATTAAAAGGGATTAAAATTGAGGAGGGTGCAGAACTAGAATCTGCAATATAAGCCAGTTTTTCTCTGGGTATTTTTAATTTATCAAATATAGGGCGATATAAAGTACCTACTGTTAAAGAAGAAATACTGGTTTCTACAAACAGTAACAAACCTGTAAAAGTTGCCAAAATTTGCACCATAATTCTACTATAACCCGTTTTTTTAGCTTCTAGTTTTACTAATTTTTTATTAATGATGTTGATAAACCCTTCTACACCTCTTGAAAATTGAATAAAAATTAACAAAGCACCCACCAAAGCACTAAACATAATAGTTCTTGTATTTCCTTTAGATTGAAAAACATTTACCATTCCCTCTATCATGGCTAAAGTGCCTTGTAACGGATTCCAACCTTCTATAATTAACCAAGAAAACCAAATACCAAATAACAAAGCAATGTAAACTTGCTTGGTTTTTAAAGCTAAAATAATGGCAATTACTGGTGGTAAAATTGATAGAAATCCATATTCCATAAAAAAAGTTTTATTTTGGCTAAAGGTAATAAATTAATAATTTCAGATGTTGTAAATTAGTGTTTTCAAATTAAAATTTAAAATGTCAAAATTCTATACAAAAATCACATCTAGACTTCAAAAGTTTATAGCAGCACAAAAAATATTTTTTGTGGCAACTGCACCAACTTCTGGTAGAATTAATTTATCACCAAAAGGGATGGATTCTTTTAGAATTATTGAAGAAAATAGAGTTTTATGGTTAAACGTTACAGGAAGTGGTAACGAAACTGCTGCACATTTGCTAGAAAACGAGCGCATTACCATTATGTTTTGCTCCTTTGAAAAAGCACCTAATATTTTGCGTTTGTATGGTAAAGGGAAAGAAATTAAAGAAGGAGATGCGTCTTGGGATGAACTCATTTCATTATTTCCAGAAACTCCTGGAACACGTCAAATTTTTGATATTTCTATAGATTCTGCACAAACTTCTTGCGGAATGTCAATACCTTATTTTGAATATAAAGGAGAAAGAAACGATTTAAATGATTGGGCTACAGAACAAGGAAAAGAAGGAATAAAAAATTATTGGGAAAACAAAAACCAAGAAAGTATTGATGGTTTGCCAACCCATATTTTAAAATAAGAAATTAATAGCCATCTGCCTTTTTAATAGCCAAAATAAAATCATCTAAATTTACTTTATTAAGCACTTGTGCAATTGCTTCTTTACAGACTTTTTCAACTCTTTCATTAGAAAAATTCAAGCCTACAGTAATTTTTTTAAATAAGTTTATTTCTTTTAAATGTGCTTCACCATCTACTAAAAGCATTTTTGTTAAACGGTGTAAACGCTCAATTCTTTCCTCATAACTTACGGGCGGATTTATTGGAAATTTTTCTGGGTTATTTAAAATAATCGTAAATTCTTCTAAGGTAATATTTAGTTTTTTACCCGCTTTTATTAACAAGTTTTTTTCACCATCGCTAATGGTACCATCTACCTTTGCAATTTTTACAATGTTTGCAAAATGACCTATTTCTTGTTTGTGTTTTCCTGTTAAGTATATATTTGAAAATGACATATTTTTTTATTTTCCTTAAAAATATAACATAAGAAGGTGTAAACGAAATAAAAACTACTTTTTTAAGAAAAATTTAAAACGGGTATTTTGCTTTTTCGTATTTTGTTGAAAATTCCGATTTTTATAAAAATCATAATTAAAAACAAATCTGTTACTATGAAAAAGTTTTCTTACTTCAATAGGAAAAATATTACGAAACATATACAAAACACAGAATTTGATGTATTGATAATTGGTGGTGGAATTACAGGTGCAGGAATAGCCTTGGATGCTGCATCAAGAGGCATGAAAGTCGCTTTGATAGAAAAAAGAGATTTTGCTTCTGGGACTTCTAGTAAATCTACAAAATTAATTCATGGTGGTTTGCGCTATTTAAAACAATTCGATTTTTGGTTGGTAAAAGAAGTAGGTACAGAACGTGCTATTGTGCACAAATTAGCACCACATTTGGTAATACCAGAAAAAATGATTTTACCCTTAATTGAAGGTGGTACTTATGGCTCTTGGTTAACATCCATAGGTTTAAAAGTTTATGATATTTTAGCTTCTGTAGAAGGTGAAGACAAGCGTAAAATGCTAGATAAAAAGGAAGCTTTGGCAAAAGAACCTTTGTTGCCAGAAAACATCTTAAATGGTGCTGGATATTATGCAGAATACAGAACAGATGATGCACGTTTAACTTTAGAAGTTTTAAAAACAGCATTAGATTATGATGCAAAAGTTATCAACTATACAAAAGCAACCGAATTTATTTATAAAGACGATAGAGTTGTTGGGGCAAAAGTAAAAGATGTTATTACGAATGAAAATTTTGATATAAAAGCAAAATATGTAGTAAATGCAACAGGCCCTTGGGTAGATACTTTACGCCAAACCAATCATTCTAAAACCGGCAAACGTTTACACCTTACAAAAGGAGTACATTTGGTAGTTCCTCATGAAAAATTACCTGTAAAACAATCTGTTTATTTTGATGTGCCAGATGGACGAATGATGTTTGCAATACCTAGAGGAAAAGTGACTTATTTTGGTACCACAGATACCAATTATCAAGAAGATAAAAATAACGTAACTACCAATTTAGTAGATGCAACTTATTTAATTGCTGCCGTAAATAATATGTTTCCTGATATAAATATTTCTTTAGAGGATATAGAATCTTCTTGGGCTGGTTTACGTCCTTTAATTCATGAAGAAGGAAAATCTGCAAGTGAATTATCTAGAAAGGACGAAATTTTTGTGTCTGATACAGAACTCATTTCTATTGCTGGTGGTAAATTAACGGGTTACCGTAAAATGGCAGAACGTATTGTAGATTTAGTAGCTAAAAAATACAAACGTAGGTTTCATAAAGAGTTTGAAGATATTAAAACTAAAGAAATTGTACTTTCTGGTGGTACCTTTGCCAATTTTAATGAGGTAAAAAGCTATACAGATGCCATACAAAATAGAATTACAGAGGTTGGCTTTGATAGAAAAGATGCTGAATATTTGGTACATAATTATGGCAAAC
>NZ_CBFHJT010000028.1:23609-26300 GCF_965656025.1 Polaribacter sp. | reverse complement strand
AAAACAGATAATATTCTTCAAAAATATGACGATTTATCTCTAGAAATGTCTGAAGAAGGTGAACCTAAAAAAATGCTAAAAGCAGAAGTGTTGTTTTGTATAGAAAACGAGATGACTTGCACACCCACAGATTTTTTTATAAGAAGAACTGGTAGATTGTTCTTTGACCCAAAAAGTGTAATTTTATACAAAGAATTTGTAATTTCTCTGTTTAAAAATTGTTTTTCTTGGGATGAGGAAACTGCAAAATTTCATCAACAAGAATTAAAACAACATTTAGAAACCGCTACAAATTTTAATTAATTTATAATTAGAAATATTTACCCTTAAATAACCTTGTTGTTTTTAACTTAACTTTCAACATATCAAATAATTAAAAACAATAAACCTTTATTTAAAATTAACGTATTTTTAATATTTAAAACGATAATTAAATTATCTTTGTATCACTAAATTTTAATTTTAAAGCTTATGAAAATATAGTATTCATACCTCAGCAAAAGCATTTTCTTTTTTGGAAAAAGATAGGCTACTATATTAAAATAAAAAACAACTTTAAAATTAAAAATTATGAAAAAATTATTCGCTATAGCAGCTGTGCTATGCATTGTTATATCTCTTTCTTTTACTACTAAAAACACAATTTTAGAAAATAAATTAACAGCAACTTATAAAGGAGTAACAAATGAAGACTTTTATAAGTTTGAAGACGATGCTAAAAAAATCACCTTATTTTACGATATTGATGAGAACATAGAAATTAGTTTGTATGATGATGATTTAATAGGGACAAAATATATTGTTACTTGGATAGAGAAAGAAATTGAACAATTGGATGAAGAAGGTGAGATTACAGGTGCGAAAATTAAAGTAAAATCTATTACTGCAATTGAAGAAGCTAAGTAATTAAATATCGAAAATATAACAAAAAGCCAACTTTAAAAAGTTGGCTTTTTTTATTCACTTTCGCGCAATAAGGCTCTGTATGTTTTTCTTAGCTTTATAGGATGTGCACCAAGTTTATACTTTAAAAACACAATACCATTAATTATATTTACTTTTAACCAAGAATTGTCTTGGTATTTTCTTGCGCTAACAGTAGCTTTGGATTGTATGATTTTAAAAGGAATTTTTTGTTTTCTAACCCTATCAATCATTTCAAAGTCTTCCATAATACAGAAATCCTCATTAAAACCATTTAGTGCTTTAAAAGTATGTTTTGTAAAAAACTGACATTGATCTCCACCACCTGCAAACAAGCCATTTCTTTTTGTAAAGTTGCTACTAAATTTTAAAAACGGAGTTTCTCTATCAAACTTGTATGCAAAAAAACCCGCGTTATTTCCATTGTTGATGGCATTTTTAACTTGTTCATAAAAATCCAATGGTAACTGTACATCTGCATGTAAAAACAATAAGACTGAACCTGTTGCTTTGCTTGCTCCAAAATTCATTTGTGCAGCTCTTCCTTTTTTAGGCGCATTAAAAACACTAACTTTCGCATAGTTTTTACAGATTTGCAAACTATTGTCTGATGTTTCTGGTGAGTTAGAAACAATAATTTCTATAGTATATTTGTTAGCTTGTTCACATAAAAACGACAACCCTTTTGTAAGATTAGCTTGTTCATTATAAACAGGAATTATGATACTTAATAACATACTTAAATTTACGTAAAACTATATGAAACAGTTTTTTTCAATACTTTTTTTTGCTTCCTTTTTTAATTTCAGTGCGCAAGATACTGTAAATTACATGGAAGTTTCTCAGGATTTATTACAAAATATTATAGATGGTACTTCTTATGATAAACAAGTAAAAATTTTAGAAGAAAGTTCTTTAGAGGATTTGACCAGTCAATTAAAAACAGACCCTCAAAAAATTGCTTTTTGGGTAAATGTTTACAACTCTTTTATACAAATATCTTTAACCAAAAACCCTAAAGAATATGAAGATAGAGGTGCATATTTTAAAAAGAAACGTGTAAAAATTGCTGGCCAAGTTTTGTCTTTTGATCAAATAGAACACGATCTTTTAAGACGTTCTAGAGTTAAAGTAAGTTGGGGTTATTTACGTAAATATTTTAGACCAAAATATGAGCGTAAATTACGTGTAAAAAATATCGATTGGCGTATCCATTTTGCTTTGAATTGTGGGGCAAAAAGTTGTCCACCAGTGGCAATTTTTTCTGTAGAAAATTTAGATAAGGAGTTCGATTTTATGACTATAGAATATTTGAATGAACAAACTACCTATAACAAAGAAACCAAAACAGCAACCTCTGTTTCGTTATTTTCTTGGTTTCGAGCAGATTTTGGAGGTCTTTGTGGTGCTAGAAAAATATTAGCAACCTATAACATCACTCCAGAAAAACCAAAAAAGTTAACTTTTAAAACTTACGATTGGACGTTAAGTTTGGGTAATTTTAGAACAATTCCTAATTAGATTTGTACTTCTTTTTCGTTCTCCTCAATTTCTTGGGTTAAATCTAATTCTCTTAGAGTTGGGTTTGCAATCGCTGTAACACCTACAGTTAACAATGTCATTGTACCACCAAACACAACAGCTGCAACTGGACCTATTAATTTTGCAGCTAAACCACTTTCAAAAGCGCCTAATTCGTTAGAAGAACCCACGAACATAGAGTTTACAGAAGATACTCTTCCCCTCATATCATCTGGTGTTTTTAAT
>NZ_CBFHJT010000028.1:13654-23511 GCF_965656025.1 Polaribacter sp. | reverse complement strand
ACCTAATTCGTTAGAAGAACCCACGAACATAGAGTTTACAGAAGATACTCTTCCCCTCATATCATCTGGTGTTTTTAATTGCAAAATGGTTTGTCTTATTACCATGGAAATACCATCTGCAGCTCCACTTATAAAAAGTGCTAAAACACTTACCCAAAAAATAGAAGATAGGCCAAAAGCAATAATACTTAATCCAAAAATAAAAACAGAAACTAACATTTTGAGTCCAGTTTTTTTGTTGATAGGAATGTAAGTTGTTAAAAACATGGTTACAATACTTCCCATAGAAATAGAAGCATTTAAAATGCCAAAACCTTCGGGTCCTACTTTTAAAACATCTTGTGCAAAAACCGATAAAATAGCCACTGTTCCTCCAAAAAGTACAGCAATCATATCTAAAGTTAATACTCCTAAAATTTCTTTGGTTTTAAATACAAATTTTACGCCTGCTTTTAAGCTTTGCATCATGGGCTCTCCTATTTTTGTGTTTAAAATAGGTTTCTTTTTTATGGAGAAAGTAAAAATTAGAGATAAAATTACCAATATAAATACCAATAATAAGGTATTGTCTACATCTATCCAACTGATTAAAAAACCCGCAAAAAGTGCCCCAGAAACAGAAGCTGTTTTCCAAGTACTTGTACTCCAAGTGGCAGCATTATGGTATATTTTTTTAGGCACCAATAAAGCTACTAATGAGAATATTGTGGGGCCAAAAAAGGATCGTAAAAAACCACCAAAAAAAACGAGTGCATAAATACCATATAAAATAGTATTTGTAGACCAGTTGTTAATTACGTTTTCTGTGGTTAAAAAGTACAGCCCTAAACTGATTAAAGAAAATGCTGCTGTACATTTTGCTAATAAGTTTCTTTTTTCTGATTGATCTACAATATGACCTGCAAATAAAGCCATAGAAAATGCGGGAATAATTTCCATCAACCCAATAATACCTAAAGAAAGTGGGTCTTTTGTGATGGAATATACTTGCCACTCAATTACAATAAATTGCATAGACCAACCAAAAACCAATAAAAATCTTACAAATAAAAAAATGTTGAATTCTTTAATTCTAAGTGCTGCATAAGGATCGTTTTTAGCCATTTTTTTAGCTCAATTTCATATCCATTAAAATGGCAAATGTTTCGTTGATGTCTTCTTCTTTTACTACAATTGTCATTTCGTTTGTGGTAGAAATTATTTCTTGTAAAGAAATGTCTGCCCAAGCCAATTGTTTTAAAATAAAGTAATAAATACCAGATTGTTCTTGATTGTCTTTTGGTAATTTTATGGTGATAGACGCCAAATCTAACACACTAGAAATAATATCTTCTTTATCGAAAATTTTATTTACGTAAGGTTGTAAGTTTTTGCTAGTAACAATATTGGTTTCAAAAATACCTTGAGAAACTGTTAAAAAATAATCTGAACTTTCTGAAGACTTATTTAAAATTTTTGCAATTTCTTTTAGTAATGAAGTGGTATTTTTAAAAGTAAAATCGCACAAATCAGAGCGTACAATAACATCCCCTAAATCTAAAGCTAGTTTTTTTATGTTTTTTCTGATACGTAATTCGCTTGCAGGAGAAAGCCTGTTTATAGCCATCATTACTGCACCCACTTTTACATCTTTTTTTAAAACCGTAGAAACTTCTGGTAAAATAATTCTTGCTAAAGAAGAAACGTTTATCAACTTTTCATTTAAAGCTTCTTCTATAAATGGTGTTTTTCTAATAGTACTTTCTACAACTTCTTGTATTGTTTTCATGGTAATTGTTTAATATTTTAAACGAATGTTCAAAAATAAACAATTTATAGAAAATAAAACCTTAAAAATAAAATAACTTTTAAACAGCTAATTTAATTTGTGAGTTAGTTTTTTAAACTCCTTTTTAGGGTCTTTATCATTGTACAAAACGTTGTATACTGCATTTATAATTGGTGTGTTTGCTCCGTTTTTTTCTTTTAATTTAAAAGCACTTTTTGTAGCGTAATAGCCTTCTGCAATCATGCTCATTTCCATTTGTGCAGATTTTACAGTGTAGCCTTTACCAATCATATTACCAAACTGTCGGTTTCTAGAAAAAACAGAATAGCCAGTAACTAATAAGTCTCCCAAATATGCAGAGTTATTTATGTTACGTTTCATTTTATGTACTTTTTTAATAAACTTTTTCATTTCGCGAATTGCGTTGCTCATTAAAACCGATTGAAAATTATCTCCATAACCCAAACCATGTGCAATACCAGCAGCAACAGCATAAATATTTTTTAACATGGCTGCATATTCTGTGCCTATAATGTCATCAGAAATTTTGGTTTTAATGTACCAACTTTCTATAGATTTACTTAATAATTTTGCTTTTTCTTCATCTTGACAAGCAATCGTTAGGTAAGACAGCCTTTCCATTGCAACCTCTTCTGCATGGCAAGGTCCTGTAATAACCCCAATGTTTTCTATAGGAATGTTGTATTGTTTATTAAAATGTTCGCCAACAATTAAACCTGTTTCTGGTACAATCCCTTTAATAGCCGAAAAAACAATTTTATTTTCTAAAGATGCTGTTAGTTTATCTAATTCTGAAGTTAAAAAAGCCGAAGGAATGGCAAATATTAAAATATTATAGTTTGTTACAATTTTATTAATATCTCCTGTTAAATCTAACTTACTAGCATATACATCTGCTGCTCGTAAATATTTTGGGTTGTGGTCGTTTTCTTTAATATGAGCAATTGTAGACTCGTTACGCATATACCAACCAACTGTTTCTAAATTTTCTTGTAACATTTTTACAATTGCTGTTGCCCAACTACCTCCACCAATTACTGCAATCTTTGTTTGTTCGTCCATTCTACATATGATTTAAACTTCAAATGTAATAAAATTAGTATCTTTTGATGAATACTTCTTTGAATTATTATATTTGTAGAAACTCAGTTGTTTTCTATGAAATATTATTTTTCCCTTTTATTTTGTTTGATTATTTTAATAGTTTCTTGTAAAAAAGAAGCTGCAAAAGACCCAAAAAAAGAAAAAACTGTTACAGAAAAAGTAAGTACCAAGACAGCCAATGTTTCCGTCTTAAAAAAACAGTTTGTTATTGATGGTTTAAACGATATTTCTCATAAAATTTGGCTGTATTTACCACCCAATTATAGTACATCAACAAAAAAATACGATGTAATTTACATGCATGATGCACAAAATTTATTTGATGATGCAACCTCTTTTGTGGGTGAATGGGGTGTTGATGAAACCTTAAATAAACTATTTAAAAAAACAGGAAAAGGGTTTATAGTTGTAGGAGTAGAAAATGGAGGCGAAAAAAGAATTGAAGAATATACTCCATGGAAAAACGAAAAATATGGTGGAGGAAAAGGTGCAATTTATGTAGATTTTTTAAAAAATACATTGAAACCTTTTATTGATAAAAATTATCGAACAAATACAAAACCAGAAAACACGGCCATAATTGGTAGTTCTTTAGGGGGGTTAATTTCTTTTTATGGAGGTTTAAAATACCCTGAGACTTTTGGTAAAATTGGTGCACTTTCTACCTCTTTTTGGTTTTCTGATGAAGTGCAAAGTTTTGCGAAAGAAAAAGGCAACCAAAAAAAAACAAAACTCTATTTATTAGTTGGTGATAAAGAAGGAGAATCTATGGTGCCTGATACCAAAAATATGGGGAAATTATTAGTAGATTTGGGTTTTCCAAAAGAAAATATACAAACCAAAATAGTGGCTGGTGGAAAACATACAGAGTCTTTTTGGAAAGCAGAATTTTTAGAAACAATTACATTTTTATATCATTTATAAATGAACGTACAAATTATAAACAAATCAAAACACGCAACACCAAACTACGAAACAGAAGGTGCTGCTGGTATGGATTTAAGAGCAAATATAGATGCAGCAATTACATTAAAACCTTTAGAAAGAGCCATTGTAAAAACAGGTTTGTTTATAGCTTTGCCTGTTGGTTTTGAAGCACAAGTTAGACCTAGAAGTGGTTTGGCTGCAAAAAAAGGAATTACTGTTTTAAACAGCCCAGGAACTGTAGATGCAGATTATAGAGGAGAAGTTGGGGTAATTTTAGTAAATTTATCAAACGAAGATTTTATAATAAGTGATGGCGAAAGAATTGCACAACTAGTTATTGCAAAACACGAACGTGTACATTGGCAAGAGGTAATTGTTTTAAGTGAAACAGAACGTGGTTCTGGTGGTTTTGGCAGTACAGGGGTTTAGTTCTCGATACAATTTCGATAAAAATTAAAAATCACTCGAACTCAAATTATAAGAACAATTTAAAAAAACAAAAAATATGATTTTAGGAGTATGTGAATGGCTTAGTACAAAAACAAATTTTACAGCAAAAAATATTAGAATTCTGTTTGTTTTATTAGTTTTATTAGCAGGTTTTGGTATTGGTGCTTATTTAATTTTATGGTTGGTAAAAGTACTTTCTAAGGAATAGTATCGATTGTGATTTACAAAGAATACCAACCTTTAAGGGTTTCTGGAGATTGGAAATTTGAATGGAATTGCTTTTTTGAGGTAGATCCGTCTGAAAACACAATGTCTTACTTTACAGAAAATTTATTATTATTAAATTCAGCACATAGAAAACGCTCTATTGAGTTACAATGGCAGCCAGAAAACAACCCAAATGGAAACTACATTTTAAAGGTGATTAATCTTCAAGAAGATTTTAATAAAGCCACAAATTCTATTATAAATGTTGGTGATTGGGGAAATCCTTATTTAGTTTTTAAGAGCAAGAAAAGGTTAGAAATTGTTTCAAAACTAGAAGAACTAATGTTTGTTTTAGATGCCTATAAAGACGAACGTATTTTAGAAAGTAAAGGGGTTGTAAACGAAACCTTAGAAGCTTTAAGAATCGAATTTTTAGAACAAGGATACTCTGAAAAATTAGCAGAAAAAATTTGTGTTTCTAAAAATGCAAACCTTCAAAATTTATTGTTAGATTCTAAAAATATAAAAAAAGAAAGAGTACTTTTTTTAAGTGAAAATGGGGCTAAAAAAGGAATTAAAAATAAAGCCAAACAACTTTTAAATAGTAAAAAGTTTCACTAAATTTCTTTATATAATTGACTCATTTTTCTCACTTCATCTAACATATTATCAAACATTAAAAAAGTATGTGATTTGTATTTGAAACCTAATTTTTTGTAAAATTGAAAAGCTTGTGGTTGTCCATCCATAGCATCTAACCAAATAATTTTATACCCTTTTGTAATTGCTTTATTTTCTAACCAAGCAATTAATTTTTTACCAATTCCTTTTCCTTGTGTGTTTTGATGTAGGTAGATTCTGTGCAGTTTTACCTGTTTCTGATTAGGTAAACCTGGTAATTTATCATCCCAAATAAACCTAAAATTACCAACAATTTTATCTTCAAAAACAATAAAATAGTAGTTGGCGTTTTCTACAGAAAGCTCTTTTAATATATTTTCTTCAGAGTATTGACTATTTATATACCATTGTCCATTATCTAACCAAAAATGCTTATAAGCTGGTGGATAAATTTTTTGCATCAAACTAAAAAGAACCGCACAATCTGTACTTTTTATTTCTTTTAATTGAATGTTTTCGGATATATAAATCATCATCTTATAAAAAACAAAAACTGCTAAAGATTGATTAATTCCATAGCAGTTTTAAAAAAATTATTTGAACCTTTAATGTTTATTCTTGTGATTCAATAGCAACTTTTATTTTTCCTTCTAATTCTTCTGCCAATTCAGGATTGTCTTTAATTAAACCCTTTACAGCATCTCTACCTTGGCCTAATTTGGTTTCTCCGTAACTAAACCAAGAACCACTTTTCTTTACAATACCTAGTTCTACACCAATATCTAAAATTTCGCCAACTTTAGAGATTCCTTGTCCGTACATAATATCAAATTCTGCAATTTGAAAAGGTGGTGCAACTTTATTTTTAACTACTTTAACTTTGGTACTGTTTCCAATAACTTTGTCTCCGTCTTTAATTTGTGTTCTTCTTCTAATATCTAAACGAACAGAAGCATAAAATTTTAATGCATTACCACCCGTTGTTGTTTCTGGATTGCCAAACATAACCCCAATTTTTTCACGTAATTGGTTAATAAATATAACTGTACAGTTTGTTTTAGAAATAGTACCTGTTAATTTACGTAAAGCTTGCGACATTAAACGCGCATGTAAACCCATTTTAGAGTCTCCCATTTCACCTTCAATTTCAGATTTTGGTGTTAATGCTGCAACAGAGTCAATCACTACAATATCTATAGCTCCAGAACGAATTAAATTATCTGCAATTTCTAATGCTTGCTCTCCATGATCTGGTTGAGAGATAATTAAATTATCGATGTCTACGCCCAAGTTTTCTGCATAAAATTTATCGAAAGCATGTTCTGCATCTATAAATGCTGCAATACCACCTGCTTTTTGTGCTTCTGCAATAGCATGTATAGTTAAGGTTGTTTTACCTGACGATTCTGGCCCGTAAATTTCAATCACTCTTCCTCTTGGATACCCACCAACGCCTAAAGCCAAATCTAAGCCTAAAGAACCAGATGAAATTGCGTCTACATCTTCTGTAACTACATCACCTAATTTCATTACAGAACCTTTTCCGTAAGTTTTATCTAATTTATCTAAAGTTAATTGTAATGCCTTTAATTTTGCTGTTTTTTCTTTATCTGCTGCTGCCATAAATCTTGCTAATTTTTTAATTTAAATAGTGTAGCAAGTTACAAAAAAGTACCACTAAAATCCTAAAAAATACTTTCGATTTTTGTAGTATTGTTTGTAAAATAAAAAAGAATGGAAAATATACTTACTTTAAAAGATAAAAACAGTAGCGTAAAAATAGAAAAAGGTGAACTAATTTCTTTTAAAGTTGATGATAATGAATATATACATCAAAAAGGAAGTAAAGGTTGGCGAAAATCTGACGATGAAATGTTTCCGGTAATTGGACCTATTTCTAAAAATAATTATAGAGTTCACACTAAAAAAGGAGATGCCATTTTAGATCAACATGGTTTGGTTAGAGAAATGGATTATGTTTTGTCTTCTTCAGATGCAAATTCGGCGAAATTCATCAAAAAATATAAAAAAAATACACCTTTAAAAAATGCAAAATATCCAAACAAATCTCCAGAAGAATTTGTGTTTTGGCCTTTTGATTTTACGTTTGAAAAATATTACACACTTACAAAAAATGTTTTAAAAATCAATTTTATAATTACTGCAGAAAAAGGAATGCCTTTTATGTTGGGGTATCATCCTGCATTTTTATTGTCTGATACTGGTAAAGAAACTTTGATTGCAAATGATATGAAAATTACCTTAGCAGACATTTATAAAGTTGGTCATAATGCATTTCCCTTTTTAAATACTGATAAAATTATTTTAGAAAATATTGATAAAAGTGACTTA
Organism: Polaribacter sp.; assembly: GCF_965656025.1. GTDB lineage: Bacteria > Bacteroidota > Bacteroidia > Flavobacteriales > Flavobacteriaceae > Polaribacter. Next base: position 16,061 of record NZ_CBFHJT010000028.1, on the reverse strand, counting down.
GAAATAACAACAAAAGGCTTTCATAATTTTATGTTATGGACAGAAGTTGATAATATGTTGTGTATTGAGCCAATTACTCAATATACTTCGTATACAGATGAAAAATTTTCGGAAGAAAATATGTCTTTATCAACAGGAAAAAATGAATTTTTTGTAGAAATAAAAGTGCTTTAATTTTGATTGAAAAACATCGTCATTTTATGATTCACAAACCTTGGGGAATGATTTCTCAGTTTGTAAATCCTGCAAAACGTAAGAAAAAATTACTAGGAGAATTGTATAATTTTCCAAAAGGAACTATGGCTATTGGTCGTTTAGATGTTCCCTCTGAAGGCTTACTTTTATTAACAACAGATGGTAAAGTTTCTGAAGCAATTAGAAGTAATAAATATGAAAAAGAATATTATGTACAAGTAGATGGTATTATTACTGAAAAAGAAATTGACCAGTTAAAAAACGGAGTAGAAATTGGTTTTAATGGTAAAAAATACATCACAAAACCTGGTAAAGCTGCTATTATTAAAGATCCTAAATTTCCATTAAGAAGTCAAAAAATTAGAGATGCTAGACATGGCCCAACAAGTTGGATTTCTATTTGTATTAGAGAAGGTAAGTTTAGGCAAGTTCGTAAAATGACAGCTGCTGTTGGTTACCCAACTTTACGGTTAATTAGAGTACGTATTGGAAAAATTGAATTAGGAAATCTAGAAGTTGGAGGTGTGATAGAGGTAGATAGTTTAATGTAACAAATATTACATGCTACATTTTAAATTCTATTTAATTTTGTGGTATGAATAATTCTAACACCACTTTATATATTGTTGCTGCTGTCATTATTTTACATTTTTTAGTGGGTTTTGGATATTTAATCTACAAAATGAATAAAAAAAGTGATAAAGATTAATTTATGATTTTTTGTTTACTTCAAATCCTAATTTTATTTTTTTCTATCAACTAAAAACTAATATCTATCCATCCTAATATGTGGTATTCCGTCTTCTAAATACTCCTCTCCTACTTGTATAAATTGATGTGATTCGTAGAATTTTTTTAAATATTTTTGAGCAGAAATGGTAATTTTATCAACCTTAAAAAAGTTTTTTATAGCATCTATAGAAACTTTCATTATTTGGTGCCCATAACCAAATTTTCTTTGATTTTCTTGTACCACTACTCTACCAATACTTGCATTTTTAAAATAATCTCCAGGTTTAAAAATTCTTGTATAAGCTACAATTTTATCATTTTTAATACCAAAAACATGCATTGCTTTTTGATCTTTAAAATCTACATCTTGATACACACAATCTTGCTCAACCACAAAAACTTCAGAACGTAATTGTAAAATTTGATAGAGCTCTGTGGTAGTTAATTCTGAAAAAGATTTGGTGATGAAGTTCATTATTGAAAGAGATTTCTCGATACAAATTTTCTCATACTTCGAAAATTTACTCGAAATGACAACTTTTATTTATTTAACCAGCACAAGAAATCTTATCAATTCTGTTTTGATGTCTTCCACCTTCAAACTCTGTGTTTAAAAAAACAGCTACAAAACCAATAGCTTGTTGTAAAGACACAAAACGTGCAGGTATAGCTAAAATATTGGCGTTATTATGTTGTCTTGTTAAGGCAACCAACTCATTATTCCAACACAAAGCAGCTCTTATACCTTGGTGTTTATTTGCAGTCATTTGTGCACCATTCCCAGAACCACATATAATAATACCTAAATCTGCTTTACCAGATTCTACAGCATCTGCAGTTGGGTGTATTGCATCTGGATAATCCATAGAACTGTTGGTATCTGTACCAAAATTTATTACAGTATATCCTTTTTCTTCTAAATGTTTTATAATTTCGAACTTATATTCGGTTCCTGCATGATCGTTTCCTATGGCAATTGTCATTATTTAATTTTTAGCGTCTTTACGAATAAAAATGAAAAAATAATCTACCGTTTGATAATTAGATTACTTCATTACATTCGCAATGACATAGTTACATCAACAAAAATATAGAAAATACAGGTTATAAACAGTTATAAACAATGTTATTTTATACAATTTTAATAACTCTTTAATTTTTAAGTTTTTAACGTTTTAAGAGAATGTTAAGAAGTTGTATTGAAAAACTCGTAAGTTTTTTTGGTAGATAAAAAATTTATTACAATACAAGGCTTAAGTTGATATGTGCAACTTTTTTTATTGATTTTTGATAAAAGTTTATCAACATAAAATTTACAATTTATTTACATAGAAAAGTAAAATAGTTATGAGTTAAAATAGGTTGATAGCTGTTTATAAGTATTGTTAACAACTGTATTTTAAAGTTGATTTTTAAGTATTTAAATAGCTTATAAATTGTCAGTTGTTTTTAATAACTCATGTATTAAAATAAAAGTCAA
>NZ_CBFHJT010000028.1:12337-13557 GCF_965656025.1 Polaribacter sp. | reverse complement strand
TAAAAATTTATAGCACCTATTCACATACTATTATAAACATCATAGTTTTTTAAAAAATTTCTAAAAGAAAAATGATTATAATATAAAATGTTTATAAGTGTTAGATATTAAAAAAAGTAGATTTATTAAAAGGATAATAATTTTCTGAAAGTGAAGATTTAAAGTTGAAAAGAAACTATACCGTTTTTTTCTCAGCTTTTAATAGATACGTAGTGTCTTTTTGGACTTCTACCGTTTTTTGTGGAGTATCTACTTTATTTAAAGAAGTGTTTACCGTTATAACAGTTACAAAAATACCTGCAACAAAGATAAACGCAAATAAAGCTATAATTTTGTGTAAATTTTTCATAAATAGTAACGACTTCTATTATAAAGACGTAGTAAAAACAGAAACGTTACAAAAAAATTAAGATTTTTTTAACTTTAAGAAAATTTAATTTTAAATAATGAAGCGATGTGTAGAATTAATAAGTTGGATTAATCCCGATTTTAAATCTAGATCTAGAAATTATTTTTAAATAATTCGATATTTAAATTTATAAAATATTAATAATCAATAAATTAAAAACTAAAATAGTTAGATACAAAGTTTTTACCTATGTTTGCATCTATATTTCGAAATGTAATTTAAATATCCTTCTCAATTGTCGAAATATCTAAACACAATTATAATAACATTTTATTACAATTGTATTTTAGAAAAAATTATTACTTAGTTTTATAATTTATACTTCCTTAAGTAATCATAAATTCATTAATCATAACACATATCAAAATACACACAGAATCATAACAGTTAATTAATAAGATTCAAAACTATTAATTGTATTTTGGTATCACTTAAAAAATACATCGCATTATATGCCAAAAAAGAAAAAAATATATAAAAAGAAAGGTAAAATCATAAAGGATTTAACTAGAAATATCTTTAGAATTTTAAATGAAGATAGTAGTAAGTTTTACAATTACAAACAAATTGCTGGTAAACTAGGTATTTCTGATACTGATGGTAAAACGCAAATTTTAAAAAAATTAGCAGAATTAACTGCAACAAAAAAAATAAAAGAAGTAGATAGAGGCAAGTTTCAAATAAACGAAGACCGAAAATATTCTTTAGGTACCTTAGACATTACTTCTAATGGGAATGGGTATTTTATAACAGATGATTATGAAGAAGATATTTTTATACCGAACGTAAATTTAGGAAAAGGTTTGCATGG
>NZ_CBFHJT010000028.1:2967-12238 GCF_965656025.1 Polaribacter sp. | reverse complement strand
GAATGGGTATTTTATAACAGATGATTATGAAGAAGATATTTTTATACCGAACGTAAATTTAGGAAAAGGTTTGCATGGAGATGTAGTTAGAGCCTATGTTTATCAGCGTAAAAGAAGTAAAAAAATAGAAGCAGATGTTGTAGAAATTATAGAACGTGCAAAAACAGAGTTTGTAGGCGTTTTACAAAAAAGCAAAAATTTTGGTTTTGTAATTTGTGATAATTATAAAATGTATGCCGATATTTTTATATCACAAAACAAAATGAATGGCGCAGAACATGGAGATAAAGTACAAGCTACTATTTCTGATTGGCCAGAAAACTCTAAAAATCCGTTTGGTAAAATAACCACTGTTTTAGGTAAACCAGGAGATCATAATACAGAAATGCATTCTATTTTATTAGAATACGATTTGCCTTATGAGTTTCCTGCAGAAGTAGAAAAAGATGCAGAAAATTTATCCATAGAAATTACTAAAAATGAAATAAGAAAACGTAGAGATATGAGTAAAGATTTAACCTTTACCATAGATCCTAAAGATGCCAAAGATTTTGATGATGCTTTGTCTTTTACCAAATTAGAAAATGGTAATTACGAAGTTGGTATTCATATTGCAGATGTTTCTCATTATTTACAACAAGATACCATTTTAGATCATGAAGCTTACGAACGTGCAACCTCTGTGTATTTAGTAGATAGAGTAGTACCAATGTTGCCAGAAATGTTGAGTAATGGTGTTTGCTCTTTAAGACCAAAGGAAGAAAAATTAACTTTTTCTGCAGTATTTGAAATTAATGAAAAAGCACAAATAGTAGGAGAGTGGTTTGGTAGAACAGTAACATATTCAGACCAACGTTTTGCGTATGAAGAAGCACAATCTATTATAGAAAATTGTAAATTATCTAACAACATACAACCATACACAATGCCTTCAGAAACTTCTATTATTGATAAAGAATATGAAGTTTCTCCAGCAATTGTAGAAGCTACTTTAAAATTAGACGAACTCGCAAAAATTCTTCGTAAAAAAAGAATGAAACAAGGTGCAATTTCTTTTGATAGAGTAGAGGTAAAGTTCAATTTAGATGAAGAAGCAAATCCTGTTGGAGTTTTCTTTAAAACCTCTAAAGATGCTAATAAATTAATAGAAGAGTTTATGTTGTTAGCTAATAGAAAAGTAGCTGAATTTATAGGCCAAAAACAAGGCAGACCTTCTGGTAAAACTTTTATTTATAGAGTACATGATGAGCCAGATGTAGAAAAATTAGCTTCTTTACAGAATATTATTAGCAAATTTGGTTACAAAATTAATACAGATACTAAAGAAACCACATCAGATTCTTTAAATAAACTTTTAAGTGATGTACATGGTAAAGCAGAATCTAATATGATAGAAACTTTAACTATTAGAACCATGTCTAAAGCAGTGTATACCACCCAAAATATTGGTCATTATGGATTGGCTTTTAACTATTATAGCCATTTTACATCACCCATTAGACGTTATCCTGATGTGATGACACATCGTTTACTACAACATTATTTAGATGGCGGAAATAGCCCAAAATCGCTTCTTTATGAAGAAAAGTGTAAACACTCTTCTAAAAGAGAAGAATTAGCTAGTAAAGCTGAACGTGATTCTATAAAATACATGCAAGTTAAATACATGCAAGATCATAAAAATGAAATTTTTGAAGGTGTAATTACAGGCGTTACAGAATGGGGAATTTACGTGGAAATTAAACAAAATAAATGTGAAGGAATGGTTCGAATTAGAGATATAAAAAGCGATTATTATATTTTTGATGAAAAACAATACGCTGTAGTTGGGCAATCTACTAAGCAAATGTATCAATTAGGTGATGATGTAAAAGTACAAGTAAAGAAAACTGATTTAGAACGCAAACATTTAGATTTTAATTTAATTGAAGATTAAATATGATTTTAACAACCACACCAAACATAGAAAATTTTAAAATAGTAGATTATTTAGGTATTGTAACTGGTACAGCTTACGATTCTAGTTATTCTTCTAACGGAACAAAGATGTCTTTTAAAGATATGTTTAGCATGACTAAATATTACGAAAAATATACTTTAGGTTTAGAGGCAATAAAAGAAAAAGCTTTTCAAAATTTAAAAGACAATGCAAATAAATTAGGTGCAAATGCAGTAGTTGGTATTCAGTTAGATGTAGAACCACTTGCAAATTCTGCAACATTATTAGTTTCTATTACTGGTACAGCAGTAACTGTAAAATAATTTTTTTGCAGTACCAATGCAATAAAAAGCTAAAAAATTCTTTATTATTGGTATAATTATTGATAAAATTGTCACATCAAACTTAAATAAAATGAAAAAACTCAATTTTATATTTCTGTTTTTTATTGGTTTTACAACTTTTGCACAATCTACAGTTACTAAAAATTTAGGAGACTATAACATTCTAAAAGTTTACAATGGTATAGAAGTAGAATTAATCAAATCATCAGACCAAAAAATAGAAATTACAGGTGAAAAATCTGAAATGGTTAAAATTAAAAATGTAGATAATACATTAAAATTATCGTTACCATTTTCTTTAACACCTGCAGATAATGCTGCAGATGGTAAAATTTTAGTAAAATTGTATTACAACAAAGCTATTAATATTATAGATGCTAATGAAGGTGCAACCATTACTAGTAAAAACTTTAATCAAGATAAATTAGAGGTAAATGCACAAGAAAGAGCCTTTATAAACTTAACTACAAAAACTAATTATTTAACTGTTAGAGCATCTTCTGGAGGGATTATTAAACTTTCTGGTACTGCAAAAAATCAAGAAATAGATGTAGATTTATATGGTATTTACCATGGTTTTAAATTAGAAGCTTCAGGAAATTCTACTGTAAAAGCAGGTACAGGTGCAAAAGCAGAAGTAAATGCAGGCGAAACATTAAACGCGAAAGTTAGTTTTGGTGGTACTATTTTTTACAAGGGAAATCCAGAGGTGGTAAAAGATAAAAAAGTAATTGGTGGTATTATAGAAAAAAGAAATTAACAGAACAATTATAAAAATGTTTGTATAACAAGCTTTTTTGTATCTTTGTACTATTAAATTAAAGAACAGATGTATAGTTTATCAATAGTATCAGGTTTTATTGGAGGACCACAAGTAATTATTATACTAGTGGTTGTTTTATTACTTTTTGGAGGAAGAAAAATACCAGAGTTAATGAAAGGCTTAGGAAGTGGTATTAAAGAGTTTAAAAATGCTTCTAAAGAAGACTCTGAAGAAAAATTAGAAGAAAAGAAATAAATAGTATTTAAATATTAAAATATAAAAAAAAAGCGCTATCAATTGATTAGCGCTTTTCTTTTTATATGAATTAAACAAATCCCCCAATCAATTCAATTCTTGATTTCAAAAATAGATATAAATATTATTTTTTAAAATAAATATCTAACTTTTGTTGTAAATGGGAATAAAAAAGGGCTTTTTGGGATAAAAAGGAAGGTATCAATTTAATAAACTTTCTAAAGATTGTTTACTAAAACTTCTAGAAACGGGTATATTAAATGAAATTAAATCAGACTTTAATAAATATCCTCTAGCATTCCCAGAAATTTCTTTAACAAAGCAGGTATTAATTATATAGCTTTTATGACACCTTATAACATTTTTATAGTCTTGTAAATCTTTAGCAATTCTAGTTAAAGTTGCTCTTAATATAATTTCTTTTAAATCATTTTCTTTTTTTAAGTAAAAACTTACATAATTACCTTGAGAAGTTATATATACCAATCTATCAATAAAAAAAACTATTTTTTCTTTACCATTATCTGAGTAAACAATAATTTGAGTTTTTTCTTTTTCTGATGTAAAATTTTCCCTTCTTTTTTTAAATTCACTTGCTCTTTTTCTTCTTTTTAAACTTACGTTCTTTTCGTTTATAAAAATGAAGAATACCAAAGGAATTAAAGTTACCAAAAAAGTATAAAAAATAAATTGAAATAAACTGAGTTTTCTAAAATCATAGGGTTCTTTATATTCCTCTCCAATATACCATAGAGCACTACCTATTAGAATAATTCCTAGTGTTATTAGAAATATATTTCTTCCCAAAGTCCAATTATCTTCATTAAAATAATTCTTAAAAATAAGTGGAGGTACAGCCAACATAAAAAAGGTACCTAAAAAACCGATTATACCTATTAATAAAGTATATTCTAAAAGAATAACTTCCATTGTTGATAAGTAAAAAGGTTTAAAAATATAAAGGAATAGAAAAACGAACAGTCCTAAAAAAAAACTAATTCTAAATTTAAACTTTAATGATGGGTTAAAATAATAGGGTTTTAATAACCAGTTTTTAACTAAATTTAAATATTTTTTTAGCACTATTTAATTAGGGTTTTAAGTTTATTTTTATCGAATTTTCTAGAAATTGGTATTTGCTTTTCAATCAATTTAGATTCTAAAAAATAACCTCTTGCATTGCCAGAAATTCGATCCATAAAGATAGCGTTTATAATATAAGACCTATGACACCTTACAATATTAGAATATTTTTGTAAGATACTATTAATATTTGTTAAGGTATTTCTTATTATTTTTTCTTTTAAGCCATTGTCTGTTTTTACATAAAAACTTACATAATTTCCTTGTGTTGTAATATAAATAAGATGATCAATTTTAATATTTACAGATTCCTTTTTATTTTCTGCAAATATTTTTACTTCATCATTTATTATTAAATATTCAGAAGAAACTTTATTTTTCATTATTTCTTCAGAAACTTTTTCTCTTTTTTTTCTATGTTTTTTCTCAGAAAAATAGGTAACTAAAAAGATAGGAAAAATAGAAATAGCAAACGTATAAGTAAAGATTTCTTCAAAGGTTAATAACCTCCAATTTTCTGTATTTTGAAATTGAGAATTAAACAACCAATTACAAATACCAATACAACTTACTAAAACAAAAAGAAAAAAGATATTTTTATAAATTGTAAAATTTTCTTCCTTAAAAAATTCTTTAAATAATATAGGTATTACTATATAAAAAAAAGATTGCACAGAAAAGGTAACAAAACCAAAACCTAGTGAGTATATAAAAAAATTACCTCCTAATTCTTCCATACCAAAAGGCTTAAAAACATACAGAAAAATAAAAATAAAAAAGCCGTTTTTAAATGCTATTGATAAATGATTTTTTGGAGATAATTCAAAAAAATAGGCTTTTTTAAACCATTTTAAAATTTGCACTTTTATTAAGGTTTATATTAATCTTCTTTTTCTTTTTTAGCGTTTTTCATAGCTTCACCAATTTGGTTGCTTGCTGTAAAACTAGCAACCATATCATTTAGCATTTGGCTACCTGCTTGTGGCGAATTTGGTAAAAGTATTAAGTTACTATTGGTTTCTTGCCCAATAGATTGTAAGGTATCGTAATGTTGTGTTACTACAATTAAAGCAGATGCTTCTTGGCTATTAATACCTACTTTGTTTAAAACTTCTACAGATTCTTCTAAACCACGTGCAATTTCGCGTCTTTGATCTGCAATACCTTGCCCTTGTAAACGTTTACTTTCTGCTTCTGCTTTGGCTTTTTCTACAATTAAAATACGTTGTGCATCTCCTTCATATTGTGCAGCTGTTTTTTCTCTATCTGCAGCATTAATTCTGTTCATTGCTATTTTTACTTGTGGATCAGGATCAATATCGGTTACTAAAGTTCTAATAATATCAAAACCGTAATCTAACATAGCATCATTTAATTCTGACTTTACAGCAATGGCAATATCATCTTTTTTTACAAAAACATCATCTAATTTCATTTTTGGCACTTCTGCTCTAACTACATCAAAAACATAACTTGTTATTTGTTCATGAGGATAATCTAACTTATAAAAAGCATCATAGACTTTGTCACTTATTACTTTGTATTGTACAGAAACTTTTAATTTTACAAAAACATCGTCTAAGGTTTTGGTTTCTATAATTACATCTAATTGTTGAATTTTTAATGATAACCTTCCTGCAACTCTATCAATAAAAGGTATTTTAAGCCTTAAACCAGATTGTCGAATAGCATTAAATCTTCCAAAACGTTCAATAATAGCAGCTGTTTGTTGCTTCACCATAAAAAATGATGCAAAAAGGATAAGTGCAAGAAATATAATAGTTATAATAAAAATTGGTGGCATAGTTAATTTTTTTAATGTTGATAATTAATACTCTATAAAGATACTCAAAAACAGTAATTAATTATGAGGCACTTTAAAAAAAATATAAAAACAGTTTTTTAAAACTAGTTTTAATTAGCTTCCTTTAATATTTCTGCTGCAAAATTTGTACATAATAAAAGGGTTTCTCTAACATCTTCTATAGATGTTTTTGCATTTATTAAACACATTCTTAACACTACTTGTCCGTTTAAAATAGTAGTAACTAATAATGCTTTTTTAGAATCCATTACACGTTTAGATATTTTCTGATTTAAAACATCTAATTGTTTTTCTGTTAAATCTAAATCTATTGGATGATATCTAAAGTTAATAATAGCTAAAGTTGCAGGAGAAATAATTTCCCATTTTTTACTTTTTCTTAATATTTTTTCTACGTTTTCTGCAAGTTTTATATTGTAAGTAATGGCACTTCTAAACTTTTCTAAACCATAGGTTTTTATAGACATGTAAAACTTTAATGCTCTAAATCTCCTGGTTAGTTGAATCCCATAATCGTAAAAGTTTATTTCAGACTCATTGCCCTCTATATCTCTTAAATATTCTGGTTTTTCGCTAAATGTATTGCTTAACCAAGAAGCGTCTTTTACTAATAAACAACCAATTTCATAGGGTTGATAAAACCATTTATGTGGATCTACAGTTAAGGAATCTGCACGTTCAATTCCACCTAATAAACGTTCTCCTTTTTTGGATAAAATAGCGGCACCACCATACGCACCATCTATGTGAAACCAAATATTTTCCTCTTCGCAAATGTCTGCAATTTCGTTCAAAGGATCTATACTCCCTGTATTTGTAGTTCCTGCAGAGGCTATAAAACAAAAAGGTTGTAAGCCTAATAATCTGTCTTTTGCAATTTCGTTTTTTAGCTTATTAATACTTAATTTAAAATCTACATCTGTGGGTAAAATACGTATTTGTTCTTTTTTAAAACCTAAAACACGTATGGCTTTTATGTTAGAAGAGTGTGCCTGGTCAGATAAGTAAATGATTGCTTTAGAAAAATCGTCTCCACATTTTATTCTTCTGGCAGTTACCAAAGCTGTTAAATTTGCCATAGAACCACCACTGGTAAAAATTCCACCTCCTTTTTTAACAGGAAAATTAAATATTTTTAATAACCAATTCATGGTTACAATTTCTAATTCTGCTGCTGCAGGAGAAACCATCCACCCACCAGAAAAAATATTTAAACCAGTGGCAATAGAATCTGACATTGCACTAATAAAGTTACTTGGCCCAGGAACAAAAGAATACATTTTAGGATGCATTGTTAAGTTACAATTAGGTATAACATTTTGTAAAACAAAATCTAAAACCTCTTCTGGTTTAGAATCTTTTTCTGGAGCTTCTGTTAAAAAAACAGCATCCATTTCTTCCCTAGAAGCAGCAGTAACAGGTGTTTCTTCTTCTATATTTGCGTAGTGATTTACAATATAGTCTACAATTTTATAGCCATAAGAACGCATTTCTGCTTCGCTTAAATCAAATGCTGATTTCATGATAATTTTTCGATTGCAGTTTGTATTCTTTTTATAGTTTCTTCTTTCCCAATCATTGCTATAATATCAAACAAATGCGGACCTGCTAACTTACCAACTAAAGAGAGTCGTAAAGGTTGCATTATTTTACCAAAACCAATTTCTTTGCTGGTTATCCATCCTTTGATTTCGTTTTCGGTGTTTTCAGATGAAAAATCTTCGATATTTTGGATGATTTCTAACAACTCTTTCATTAAATCTGGAGTCCCTTCTTTCCAGTTTTTCTTTACATTTTTTGCATCGTATTCAGAAGGGCTTTCGAAGAAAAAAGAAGATAAATCCCATAAATCTTCAACAAAAATGGCTCTTTCTTTGATTGATGAAACAATTTTTTGAACACGAGATTTATCGACTGCGCTCGAAATGACAATATTCTTTTCTTCTAAAATTGGCAAGAATAATTCTGTTATTTCTTCATAAGATTTTGTTTGCATGTATTGTTGCTGAAACCACTTGGTTTTATCTGGATTAAATTTTGCACCAGATTTACTAACTCTTTTTAAATCAAACTCTTGTATTAAATTTTCTATAGAAAAAAGTTCTTGTTCTGTACCAGGATTCCACCCTAAAAAAGCCAACATGTTTATAAATGCCTCTGCAAAATATCCATCTTCTTTATAACCACGAGAAACATCACCTGTTTGCTCATTTGTATATTTTAAAGGAAACACCGGAAATCCTAATTTATCTCCATCTCTTTTACTTAATTTACCCTTACCAACAGGTTTTAAAATTAGTGGTAAATGTGCAAATTTTGGAGCTTTCCAATCAAAAGCTCTGTATAATAAGACGTGTAAAGGCATTGATGGTAGCCATTCTTCACCACGTATTACGTGAGATATTTCCATCAAATGATCATCTACTATATTGGCTAAATGATAGGTTGGCATTCCATCACCTTTAAACAAAATTTTATCGTCTAAAGTATTGGTATCAATAGCAATTGTTCCTCTAATTTCATCTTCCATTTGTAAAATTTCATTTTGTGGAGTTTTAAAACGAATTACATAGTTTTCGCCAGCATTTATACGTTTCTGTACTTCATCTTCAGATAAAACTAATGAATTTACCAAACGTCCTTTTGCACGATTGTGCCAATTATAAATAAAGGTTTTTCCTTCTGCTTCGTGCTGTTTTCTGTGTGCATCTAGTTGCTCTGATGTATCAAAAGCATAATATGCCCAACCTGTATTTATTAAAATATCTGCGTATTTTTTGTAGATTTCTTTGCGTTCAGATTGCCTGTAAGGCCCAAATTTTTCGTTCTTGTTTATTCCTTCATCAAAAGGAATGTTACACCATTCTAAAGCATCAATAATATATTGTTCGGCATTGGCAACATAACGTGTTTGGTCTGTATCTTCTATTCTTAACACAAAAGTTCCATTGTGTTTTTTGGCAAATAAATAATTATATAAAGCTGTTCTTACACCACCAATATGCAAAGGTCCTGTAGGACTTGGTGCAAAACGAACACGAACATTTGATTCCATTTTTTTA
>NZ_CBFHJT010000028.1:0-2870 GCF_965656025.1 Polaribacter sp. | reverse complement strand
CTGTTCTTACACCACCAATATGCAAAGGTCCTGTAGGACTTGGTGCAAAACGAACACGAACATTTGATTCCATTTTTTATTTTTTTAGGATTCCATTTTACGTGTGCAAAGATAGTTTTTATATAAAGAGGAGCGAAGTTAGCAAGCAGAAAAAAAGGATAGAATTTTGTTTGATGGTTGCAAATAACATATAAGTTTTACTATCTTGTTTTTTAAATGGACTTAAAAAAACATTGTGAATTATGCGACCATCAAATTTTAAATTTGAAAGAAGGAAGTATTTGTGGGTTGACAAAAAATAAACCATACTTTAATAATACTTGTACCAAAATTCACTTTAACAAAAAGTTGAAATATAAATTAGAAGAAATTTTAATTGAATATGAAGATTTAAAAAGAAACAAATCTAAAGTATATAAAAACGTAATTTTTACGCTCATTGTAGGTTTTATAATAGTTTTTTGTGGTTTTTTTTATTGGAAATCTTTTATCAATGATAGATATTTACTTTCAAGATCTCATTTAGAATATTTAATAATTGTAGTAGGTTTATTTTTCATTATTGGTTCTGTTTTTATCAAGAAATCACTTCATAAATATAAATTCTATAAGAATAGTTTACACTATAATGAGAAATCAAAAGAACAAATGCAGTCTCTACTAAATTTATACAATAAAAAATATAGGTATAAAATTAAGTTTGGTAAAGAGTTTAATGATGAACAAGATGTGTTTTTTAATATTGACGTTTTCTAAAAAGTATGAATAGCTATAGATTTTAAGGGTAGATTAAAAACCAAAGAGGTTTTGTCTGTAAAACCATACTCTCCATAAATTTGGTAAGTTCTATCCGAAATGTTGCTAAATGTTGTATAGTCTGGGTTGCCAAATATTTGATCATAATCTGAGATTGTGGTGTAAGATAAGTTGATAAATAAATCGCCCTTTTCTTTGGTCCAAGGGCTTTGTGCAACCATAAATAGTGTGTAAAATAAAAATAGAATTGTAATTAACTTCTTCATATTATCGTTTTATTTTAGTTTAGTAGGTAAGGAGTATAAATGCTTACAAAGTCTTTTAACAAATTATTTGTTACTTTTCTTTTCAAAAATACTATTTTTATTAGTTGATTATGAGCGGATTTAAAAACATAGAAAAAAAACTACATCAGTTTACTAGAAAATATTACGTAAACGAACTAATTAAAGGAGTTATTTTATTTCTTTCTTTAGGATTTTTATATTTAATTTTCACCCTCTTTTTAGAGTATTTTTTGTGGTTAAAACCCACAGCAAGAACTTTACTTTTTTGGTTATTTATTTTGGTAGAGGTTTTTCTGCTGATTCGTTTTATTGCCATCCCAATTTTTAAGTTGATAGGTTTAAGAAAAGGAATCTCTTTAGAAGAATCTTCTAAAATTATTGGTGCCCATTTTCCAGAAGTAGAAGACAAATTGTTAAATGTTTTGCAACTGAAAGAAAACGCTCATCAGTCGGACTTATTATTGGCAAGTATCAATCAAAAATCAGAAGAATTACAACCCATTCCGTTTGTAAAAGCAGTTGATTTTACCCAAAATAGAAAGTATTTAAAATATGCGATTGCGCCTGTTTTAATTTGGTTAATTGTTTTATTTACAGGTAATAATACTATTTTTAAAGACAGTTTAGAGCGTGTTGTGAACCATAGAACAGCTTATGCACCACCAGCGCCCTTTTATTTTAAATTAATAAACCAAAACTTACAAGTTATACAAGGTAAACCAATTACAATTTCGTTGGAAACTGTTGGTAATGTTTTACCTTCAGAAGCAAAAATAATTTATATTAATCAACAATATTATTTGCAAAATAATGGCAATGGCACTTTTGCACATACGTTTTCTGATGTGCAAAAACCTGTTACATTTTTTGTAGAAGCGAATGGAGTACAGTCTCAGAATTATAAAATCAACGTGATAAATACCCCAACAATTAACAACATTTCTTTGCAATTACAATATCCTTATTACGTAGGTAAAAAGAACGAAACTATACAAAATTCAGGTAATTTAATAGTGCCAGAAGGCACTAAAATAACTTGGTTGGTAACTACTCAACAAACTGATGAAGTTGTATTTATAAATAACAATAAAAGAGCCAATTTTACAGAGAAACAGCTAAATAATTTTGAATTTATCAAGCGAATTAGAAAGGCATTAGATTATCAAATATCATCATCCAATAAAAATTTACAAGATTATGAGAACCTACAGTTTTCTGTAAATGTAATAAAAGATGGAGTTCCAGAAATTTCTGTACAATCTAATATAGACAGTATTTCTAGAGGTTCAGCACAGTTTGCAGGTCAAATTACTGATGATTATGGATTAAAAAAATTACAACTTGTGTATTATGATGAAGCCAATCCTAATCAACTAAAAAATTATGTGCTACCAATTTCTAAAGCCAACGTTCAAACTTTTTTTTATCAATTTCCTGAAGGATTAAATTTAGTGGATGGCACCAATTATGAAATGTATTTTGAAGTGTTTGATAACGATGCTGTAAATGGAAATAAAAAAACAAAAAGTAAAGTTTTTAATTATCGTCAAAAAACAAATAACGAAATAGAGGAGGAGCTTTTGCAAGAACAAAGAAATACAATTAATAGTTTAGAAAATTCTATACAAAAACAACAAAAGCAAAGAGAAGAGTTAGATAAAATTCAACAAGATTTACAAAACAAGAAAAAAATAAATTGGAACGATAAAAAGAAAGTAGAAAAATTTATCAAACGTCAAGAGAATTATAAAAAAATGATGCAACGTCAAACAGACAAGTTGCAACAAAATTTAGACGAAAAGAAAGAAGAAAATAAAAACTTACAAG
>NZ_CBFHJT010000027.1:33828-38068 GCF_965656025.1 Polaribacter sp. | reverse complement strand
AGCTTACGTTTTGCCATTAGCCACATGCCTACAAAGAAAATAGCAGTTGTAAAGGTGTCTACGTAGGCAACCCAAGAAGTCCATTTATCAAAATAATTATAGACAACATACACAAAAACTAAAGTTGCAATAAAAATTAGAAATGCTGTTTTTTTCTCCTTTAAAGAAGTTCTAGAAATTGGGGTAACATTTGTTTCATCAACTTTACGTGTCCAAACATACCAGCCATAAACACTCATTATAAAGTAATAAATATTGATCATCATATCTCCTAAAAGCTCCCATTTTAATAGTAAATAGACAAAAATAGAGGTACTAATCATGCCTGTGGGAAACACCCAAATTTTATTCTGTTTAGAAAACCAAACCGATAAAAAACCGAAAAACACAGCAATAATTTCTAAAACAATATCTAAAGTTTCGTAGGTTTTGTATTGCTCAAAAAGAAAGTTGAAAATTTCTGACATTGGGTTTTATTTGTGTGTAAAAATACTATAATCTGTCAGTTCGAGTCTTTTTTTCGATTAAAATGAGAAAAAAAATGTATCCAGAACCCTTATTTCAGATTAAAATAATGCTAAGAGATTAATTTAATGAGATTTCTCCACAAGGTAGAAATGATAAAACTGTACAAAAATGGATTATTAAAGTAAATTTTAGAGTTATGTTATTTACTTTTTCAAATCTTCAAAAAAGGCTTCATCATTTTCAAATGCAGTACCTATAACTACCAAATCTGCACCTGAAGAAAATGCATTATCTAACTGTTTTTTTGTACGAATTCCACCACCCACAATTAAAGGGATAGATAAATTACTTTTTACAAGATTGATAATTGTTGATTCTACTGGTAGTTTAGCACCAGAACCCGCTTCTAAGTAAATTAGTTTTTTTCCAGAAAATGCACCAGCCAAAGCCGTATTTTTAATTAAATTGATGTTTTTTTGAGCAATTGGTTTTGTGTTACTTACTTTTTGAGTGGTAGTTTCTTTACCACCATCCACCAAAATATAACCGGTTGGAATAATTTCTAATTCGGTTTCTTTTAAAAGAGGAATACTTTTTATTTGTTGCTCAATTAAATACTCTGGATTTCTACCAGAAAGTAAGCTTAAAAATAAAATACCATCTGCATTTTTTGTTATTTGCGAAACATTACCAGGAAATAAAACAACAGGTAAATGTGTTAATTTTTTTATTGCTAAAACTACTGTATCTGTTTGTTTGTCTGCATCTGTGCTTCCACCAACAAAAATATGTGTTGCTATAGATTGATGAACTTTTGCAAAGAAGTTAGGTAACTTTTTAATAGCAACTTTTTCTGGGTCTATTAAAACTGCTAAAAGCTTTTCCTCTTTTTTTATAGAAAATAAAATGTTGTTGTAAATATTCACAGTGGCGAAAATACTAATTTGAAATCGATATTTTATTAAAATCAAAATTACAGTAGTTTTTTTATGGGTTTTAAATTACTAGCAAGTATTTATGTTTAATTTTGCAGCTTTATTTTAAAAATATACATTTTATGAGTTGGTTAGAGCGTACCCAATTATTGGTTCAAAAAGAAGGGTTAGAAAAATTGCAAAACGCACATATTTTAATTGTGGGTTTGGGTGGTGTTGGCTCTTATGCAGCAGAATTTATAGCGAGAGCAGGTGTTGGTAAAATGACGATTGTAGATGGAGATGTTTTTGATGAAACCAATATCAATAGACAATTACCAGCATTACAATCTACCATTGGTAAGTCTAAAACGAGTGTTTTATCAAAACGATTAAAAGATATCAATCCAAACATTAAATTAACCGTTTTAGAAGAGTTTTTATCGCCAGAAAGAGCTTATGAAATTGTATCAAAAGATTTTGACTATGTTTTAGATTGTATCGACAGTATAACACCCAAAATTAATTTAATTGTTGCTGCAAGAAGAAAAAAGGTAAAAATAATTTCATCAATGGGCGCAGGTGGTAAGTTAGATGCAACCAAAATAAAAGTAAAAGATATTGGTAAAACTAAAAATTGCACCATGGCTAGAGTTTTGCGCAAACGTTTAAAAGAAAGAAAGGTAGACAAAGGTGTAAAAGCTGTATATTCTGAAGAAGTACAAATACCTAAAAGTGTAAAAGTAACTGATGGAACCAATTTTAAGAAATCGTATTATGGCACTATAAGTTATATGCCAGCAGCTTTTGGCTTGCAAGCAGCTGCACATGTTGTTAATTTTTTATTAAAAAGCAAAAAATAGTTTCCAAGGAAAATAAATTACATATATTTGTGGCACAAATAATTTTAAACTAATTAAATAAAATGAAAAAAATATTTTTAACACTTGCAGTTGTAGCATCAGTTTTAACTGCTTGTAAAGGCGAGAAGAAAGAAAAGGTAGAAACTACGGAAGAAGTAAAAGTAGAGAAAGTAGCAGATTTAAATAATGTAGATACTGCAAACTCTGTAATTACTTGGAAAGGCACTAAACCAACAGGAGCTCATAATGGAGTAATTATGTTAAAAGAAGGTTCTTTAGTAGTAGAAAATGGTACTTTAAAAGGTGGTGAATTTGTAGTAGACATGGCTTCAATTAAAAATTTAGACATTCCTGCAGAGAAAGAAGGAAATGCTAAATTAGTTGGGCACTTAACTTCTGCAGACTTTTTTGATGTGGCTAAATACCCAGTTTCTAAATTTGTAATTACAAGTGTAGAAGAAAAAGAAGATAAATTACATGTAACAGGAAACTTAACAATAAAAGATGTTACAAAAAGTATTACAATACCTGCAATGTTAATGACAGAAGGAGGTACAACTACTTTTAAGAGTGAAACTTTTAATGTAGATAGAGCAGATTTTAATGTAAAATACGGCTCTAAATCATTTTTTGATGATTTAAAAGATAAGTTTATCGATGATATGATGGAATTATCATTCACTGTAAAAACAAAATAATTATTATTCCCCCAGAATATTACTTTAATTACAAAAGATCCAGAAATTTTATTTCTGGATCTTTTTTTATACTTTTGCTTTGCTATCAATCAATTGCATGAAAAAGTTACTTTACCTCCTAATTGTAGGGTTTTTATTCACTATAAATCCTATTTGCTCTCAAGAAATTAAATATTCTTCTTCACTTATTCCAAAAGAATTAAAACAAAATGCCAACGCAGTTGTAAGAGATTATGCTATAGAAATAACTATAGAAGATACAGATAAAATGATTGTTTCTAAAAGAGAAGTGGTTACTGTATTAAACAAACTTGGTAAAGTAGATGCAAAATTGGTAGAAGGTTATGATGAAGATACTAAAATTACAGATTTATCTGCAAGAATTTACGACGCTTTAGGCAACGAAATAAAAAAATATAAAGAACGTCATTTTGAAGACGTAAGTGCTGTAGATGGTGGTACCTTATATTCAGATTCTAGAGTAAAATATGTAGATTACACGCCCATTTCTTATCCATATACAGTGGTATTCGAATCAACATATAAAACCTCAACAACTGGTTTTATTCCCTGGTGGCAACCCATAAATGGTTACTATGTTTCTGTAGAAAAAAGTAGCTATAAGGTGCTAAATCCTAACAAAATACCTTGGCGATTTAAAAATATTAATTTTGATAAATTTTCTGTAAAAAAACAAGAAAGCGATACCGAAATTTTCTATTCTTTAGAGAATCAACCGGGTTTTAAGTATGAGAATTCTTCTGTGCACTACAGAGAAATTCTACCAAAAGCAATGATTACTTTAAATAATTTTTCTTTAAAAGGAGTTGCTGGACAATATAAAAACTGGAAAGAATTTGGGGCTTGGATGAATGCTGAATTATTAAAGGGCAGAGATCAATTGGAACCTGCTACTGTTTTAAAAATTAAAAACTTGGTAAGTGGCGTAGAAGATCCCATAGAAAAAGCCAAATTGGTGTATAAGTTTATGCAAGAAAAAACGCGTTACATTAGTGTACAAGTTGGTATTGGTGGTTGGGAGCCTATTGCAGCAAACCAAGTAGATAAGGTTGGTTATGGAGATTGTAAGGGTTTAACAAATTATACAAAAGCCTTATTAGATGCTGCAGGTGTTACTTCTTATTACACAGTCGTTTATGCAGATGAGAAAAGAGATATAGATAAAGATTTTTCATCCATTCAAGGGAATCATGTAATTTTAAACATACCCAATAAAGGAAAAGACGTTTGGTTAGAATGTACAAGCCAAACCATGCCTTTTGGGTTTTTAGGAGAT
>NZ_CBFHJT010000027.1:29726-33729 GCF_965656025.1 Polaribacter sp. | reverse complement strand
AATAAAGATAGCATTGTTTTTAAAGAAAAAATTGCTCTTACAATCAATAATTATGCGTCTATAAGTAATAACGAATATCTTTTTAGAGTAAATATGTTTAATCAAAATAGCTATGTGCCTAAAAGATATAGAAAAAGAAAATTACCATTACATATTTACAGAGGCTATAAAGATGTAGATAACTACCAAATACAAATACCCAAAGAATACGTACTAACTTTTTTGCCAGAAAACAAAACTATAAAATCTAAATACGGAACTTATAACGTTGTGTTTACCAAAATAAACGATACTTCTTTTATTTATCAAAGAACACTTTCTATAAAAGAAGGGACTTATACAAAAGAAGATTATAAAAAATATCGAAGTTTTAGAAGAAGCATCGCAAAATACGAGAGTTTAAGAATCGCAATCAACCAAAAATAACAAAGAATGAAAAAATTAGTATTGGCATTATTACTAATGTCTCAATTTATAAATTTTGCACAAAACTATAAGTTTGGTAAAGTAAGTAAAGAAGAACTACAAGAGGCATTTTATCCAAAAGATTCTACAGCAGATGCTGCGTATATTTACAAGAGTAGACAAACTTATTATGACCATAGTAATAATAGTGGCTTTGAAATTATTAATAAATTTCATGTGAGATTAAAAATCTATAATAAAGAAGGTTTTAAGTATGCTAACTTTGAAATTCCTTTTTACAAACCTGAAAAAGGAAAGTCTGAAAAAGTAACTTCTATTAAAGCTTACACTTACAGCCTTAATAGTAAAGGTAAAATTGATAAAACAAAATTATCTAATAAAAATATTTTTGATGAAACAATAAGTAAATTTAGGCACCTTAAAAAGATTACAATGCCTAATTTAAAAGAGGGTAGTGTTATAGAAATAATATATAAAGTTACATCACCATACACAAATTACATAGACGATTTACAGTTTCAATACTCTATACCAGTTAAAAAATTAGATTACTCTGTAGAAACTCCAGAATGGTTAATTTTTTCTAAAAAAATTAAAGGGTACTACATGGTTAATGCAAAAGAAACCAAAAGAAATGGTAGTATTAATTTAAGAAGAAAAGAAAGAGAAACACGTAAAACCACAGGATCAAATGGAGGTTGGACAACAACGAATAGCTCTTGGTCCAGTAGTAAATTAGATTTAGTATTTCATAAAACAGAATATCAAGCAGAAAATATACCTGCATTAAAAGATAATGAGCCCTTTGTAAGTAATATTAAAAATTACAGAGGAGGCGTTAAATTTGAACTTGTAGGAACAAGATATCCTAACACATTAGCAGAAACTTTTTCTAATTCTTGGGAGTCCGTAAGTAAAGAAATTTATAAAGCAAGTAACTTTGGAGGTGAGTTAGATAAAAAATCTTACTATAAAGAAGTTTTGCCAAAAATTTTAGAAGGTAAAAATACTGAAGTAGAAAAGGTTTTGGCGATTTATCAATATGTAAAAGAAAGAATAAAGTGGAATAATTATAATGGTATCTTTTCAAATGATGGTGTAAAAAAAGCGTTTAAGGAAAGAACAGGAAATGTAGCAGATATTAATTTGATGCTTACTTCTATGCTTAGATCTTCTAACCTTAAAGCAGATCCTGTTTTGGTTAGTACTAGAGCAAATGGGATTCCTTTTTCCCCAACTATAGATGGTTTTAATTATGTAATTTCTTTGGTAGAATTAACTACTGGACAAATAATACTTTTAGATGCCACAGAACCTTATAGTTCTCCAAATATCTTACCTAAAAGAGCTCTTAATTGGAATGGAAGAAGGATTTCTGCGAATGGTTTATCTTCTTGGGTTCAATTGACTGCTACTAACTCTGCAGTCCAAGAAAATAATATTATGATAGATGTTTCCGAAGATTTAACTGTAAAGGGATTAGCTAGAACTAAATTTTTTAAATTAGATGCATTAACTTATAGAAAAAATAACAACCACTTAACAGAAGAATCTGTGGTTACTAATTTAGAAGATAGACTTCATATAGAAGTTGAAGATTTTAAAATACTAAACGATAAAATACTTGGAAAACCAGTAATCAGAAATTTAAAATTTTCTAGTGAAGATTTAATTGAAGGTATTAATGGTAAATTATACATAGAGCCTATGTTGTTTTTATCTCAGCATAACAACCCTTTTAAATTAGAAGAAAGAAAATTTCCTGTAGATTTTACAACACCTTGGTCCGTTAAAAATATTATTTCTATTAAAATACCTAAAGGATACAAAGTAGAAAGCATTCCAGAAGCTCTGGCAATTGGTATGCCAGATGGTTTAGGAGTTTTTAAATTTAATACTACAATAAAAGCAGGTAAAATTAATACCGTTTGTGTTTTAAAATTTAATAGCGCAATTATTGCTCCACAATACTATTCTTATTTAAAAGACTTTTATTCTAAATTAGTTCAAAAAGAATCAGAAAAAGTAGTGTTAGTTAAAATATAACTTAGTAGAATAAAATTTTAAATAAAACCCAAAACTTTCGTTTTGGGTTTTATTTTGCATTAAATTTAAGCAGGAAAACCCAACATAGTACCCATACCAACTGTATACAACCAGCAACCATAAATGGCATGTTCTATAGAAACCAAGAATGTAGATTTTGTTTTGTAAAATGTAAAAGCAAATAAAAGTCCACCAATAAAAGTAATTGCAATTACAATGGTGTTATTAAAAAATAAATGTCCTAAAGAAAACAATACTGCGTTTATAAATAAGAACAAATAATCGTTTTTAAAAAGAGATTTGTATCGCTTAAAAAAGAAAGTTCTAAATAACAATTCTTGAGGATACACAGATAATAATGTGTAAATAACCAAAAAGAACAACCAAGTTTTGGGTTTGTTTAAAACGACAGTAAATAAACTATTTTTATTGGTAAACCAAACAAAACACGTTGTAAATATGGCAATGATTAAAAATTTTAAAAGTGTAGTTTTCCAAAATTTTTTCCATTGGATGTTCTTCTGAATTGTAAAACGCAATTTTTCTATTTTTAGCAAAACAAACAGTACATACCCAAAGCCTAAAACACCAATAATTATTTTTAAAATTAAAGAATAATCAATTGCAAAACTTATAGGAATCAATACAAACAGTATAAAAAGTTCGGTAAGTTTATAAGGTACAGACTTCATTTTATTCTAGATTTATTTCTGTGGTGTTTTTTACATTTCCGATAGTAAAAATACTGTGAGTACTGCCAATATATTTTATGGCAGTTAATTTGGTAATCATAAAATCTCTGTAGGCCTCCATATTTTCCACATAAATTTTTAAAATATAATCATAATCTCCACTCACATGAAAACACTCAGAAACTTCAGCCAATTGTAATACCTCACGCTCAAAAGTTGTTACATATTCTTTAGAGTGTTGTACCAATTTTATATGACAAAATACCAAAAAAGATTTTCCAATTTTATTTTTATTGATGATAGCCACATACTTCTCAATCACCTTTTCTTTCTCTAATTTTTTAATACGCTCATAAACTGCAGTAACAGACAAATTCAATTGCAGAGATAGCTGTTTTGTAGTCTGTTTGCTATCCTTTTGTAATAAATTAATTAGTTTTTTATCGATTTTATCTAACATGATACTTAAAAATTTTCTAAAAAAGAAGTAAAGTTTATTTTAAAATAGTTTTTAAAACTAATTTTATATTCAAATATAGATATAAAATCTATATTTATTTAATAGTGTTGATTAATTATCTATATCTTTTTAATTTTGAGTCTAAATTAAAACGAATAATATGAAATTCAATCCTGCAGATAAAATTCAAGACTTACAATACTTTGGCGAATTTGGCGGTGTAAATCCATCCATTTCAGATGCATCCACCTACACTTTTCTATCCGCAAAAACCATGTTCGATACTTTTGAAGGCAATGCAGATGGTTGTTATTTATATTCACGTCATTCATCGCCCAGTAATTTATATTTAGGCGAAGCTTTAGCAGCAATGGAAGGC
>NZ_CBFHJT010000027.1:25279-29627 GCF_965656025.1 Polaribacter sp. | reverse complement strand
ACAGAAACTGCCAACGTTTCAGCTTCAGGAATGGGAGCCATTACACCAGTTTTAATGCAATTGTGTGGGGCAGGAGATCACGTAGTTTCTAGTAGAACTATTTATGGTGGTACTTATGCATTTTTAAAAAATTTTATACCGAGATTTGGTGTAGAAACCACCTTTGTAGACATTACAAAATTAGATGTAGTAGAAGCTGCAATCACAAAAAATACCAAGGTTTTATATTGCGAATCTGTAAGTAATCCGCTTTTAGAGGTTGCAGACATTGCAGGCTTATCAAAATTAGCAAAAAAGCACCATTTAAAATTAGTGGTAGACAATACGTTTTCTCCATTATCAATTTCACCAATAAAATTAGGTGCAGATATTGTTTGCCATAGTTTAACAAAATTTATCAATGGTTCTTCAGATACAGTAGGTGGAGTGGTTTGTGCATCACAAGAATTTATAAATGATTTACGAAATGTAAACAATGGAGCAAGCATGTTGTTAGGTTCCACCATGGATAGTTTAAGAGCTTCATCCGTTTTAAAAAATCTAAGAACCTTACATATTAGAATAAAACAGCATAGTTATAATGCCACTTTTTTAGCAGAAAACTTCGAAAAAGATGGTTTAAAAACAGTGTATCCAGGCTTGCAATCACATCCATCACATCAACTTTTTAAAAGTATGATGAATGCAGCTTATGGTTTTGGAGGCATGTTAACTATTGATGTAGGTTCCTTAGAAAAAGCCAACGAATTAATGGAGTTAATGCAACACAAAAACTTGGGATATTTAGCAGTAAGTTTAGGTTTTTATAAGACCTTGTTTTCTGCTCCAGGAAGTTCAACATCGTCAGAAATTCCAGAAGATGAACAAAAAGAAATGGGTTTATCTGATGGTTTAATTCGTTTTTCAATTGGCTTAGATGCAAACATCGAACGCACTTATCAAATGATGAAAAAATGTATGGTTGATGTTGGTGTTTTGTAATGTTTTTATTTTCGAAGTTTTAAAAACATCATTTTTGCTAAAAACTAAAAACTAAAAACTAAAAACTAATCAGATTCCCCAAAAACGTTCTTTAAATTTTGCAAAATCCTCTTTACTGGGCGGATTTCCATTAAATGGTAAAATATCCCATTCGTCATTTTTAAAAAACACAGCAAAGTTAAAAACAGAGGTATTTATATCATCAGGATTTAACATCGGATACCGTAAATCTGTGTATTTATAGGTACCTATTTTTTCTTTTTTATTTATAGTGTAGTAATTATTACTAAACCAAGTTAAGGTTTGTAAGTTTTTATCACTCATGTCAATAATATCATGATTTTTAGCAATTGTAAGTATATTGTTTGCGGTGGTATTTTTATCAAAATGAGAATAGAATGTGAGGTAATATTCAGTCTTAGTTTCTGCTACAGCATACCATAAAACGTTGTTCAAAATTGTGGGTTGTGCAGAAAAACGTTGATAATTAATTCCCGCTTTTTCAAAAGATTTTTTAAAAACACAATCCATATAAAACTTATTAAACAGCGTTAAAATCATGTACAAACTGCTTATGTAAATTCCTACTTTCGTCCATTTTAATCTTTTTGGGTTTGTTCTTTTAAAAAACAAAACAACAATCATACAAATAAGAAATGGCAAGGTGTATAAGGGGTCAACAACAGAAATATTATTAAAAGCCACTCTGTAATTAGTAAAAGGGGCAAAAAGTTGTGTGCCATAGGGTGTAAAACAATCTAAAAGCGGATGTGTAAAAATGGCCCAAAAGAACAATAAAATCCAATCTTTTAAATGGCTTGTGCCTGTTCTTTTTTTTGTGTTGTAAAGTTTGTAAGTAATAAATCCAAAAACAAAACAACCCAATGTAGCAAACAAAATAGAATGCATAAAACCTCTATGAAAAGCCATGGCTTGTATTTCGTTATTGTATAAGAGTTTCCCTATAAAAACATCTAAATCTGGAATGGTGCCGCCAATTGCTCCAAACAATAATGCTTTGTTGCCAATTTTTTTACCTAAAACAAGTTCGCCACAAGCAGCACCTAAAACAATTTGCGTTAATGAATCCATAAACGTAAAAATAGTGTAACCAAATCAATTTGCATAACTTCTTGTAAAATCGTAACATTACAGAACAAAATTTTAAAGAATGTCAGACAAAGAGAATCTTTCAGAAATAGATGTTGAAGATCAAAAAATTATAGATAATAAAGAATTAAACCTCTTAGAATCTTTAATTCCTGTGGTAATTTTAATGTGCCTATTGGCTTATAATATCTTTTTTGTTGATGGTCAAGAATGGTTTGGCGCTTACACCAATCAATATATATTATTAATGGGTGGTGTTGCAGCAGCAGCTGTTGGTTTTTTTAATAAGGTTTCTATTGGTAATATGTTTGCAGAGGTTTGGGAAAACTGGAAAAGCGTTTTTGTGCCCATTATGATTTTATTTTTAGTAGGTGCATTAGCAGGTTCTTGGTTGGTTAGTGGTATTATACCAGCAATGGTGTATTATGGTTTACAGGTTTTAAGTCCCGAAATATTTTTACCAGCATCTGTAATAATTGCTGCTATTATTTCTATAGCAACAGGAAGTTCTTGGACAACATCTGCAACTGTAGGAATTGCTTTAGTAGGTATTGGAAGTGCTTTAGGGATATCACCAGGAATGATAGCTGGAGCAGTAATTTCTGGAGCCTATTTTGGTGATAAAATGTCTCCACTTTCTGACACTACAAACTTAGCACCAGCAATGGCAGGTACCGATTTGTTTACACATATTAAATATATGGCAATTACAACAGTGCCAACAATATTAATTACGTTGGTTGTTTTTGCATTTTTAAGTAGTACAATAGATACAACAGGGAATGCAGATATTAGTAATTTGCTAGCTTCAATAGACAATACATTTTATATTTCTCCATGGTTATTTGTTGTACCAGGAGTTGTAATTGCAATGATTTTACTAAAAACAAAACCTTTAATAGCCTTAGGTACTGGCGTAATTTTAGCAGCTGTTTTTGCATTTATTTTTCAAGGTGATGTTTTGTCGAACTTGTCTGATTCTAAATTTACATCTATTATCAATTCAATTTTAACAGATACCAACATAGAAACGGATAACGATAAGTTATCAGAACTTTTTTCTTCAGGAGGAATGAATGGTATGATTTGGACAATTTTACTTATTATTTGTGCCATGGTTTTTGGTGGTATTATGGATGCTATTGGCGCTTTAGCAAAAATCACGAAAAGTTTATTAGCTATTGCAAGTTCTGTTTTTGGTTTGTTTGCAAGTACAGTGGTTAGTTGTTTAGGTTTAAATACAATTGCATCAGACCAATATTTGGCCATTGTTATACCAGGTAAAATGTTTAAAAAAGCTTATGAAGATAAAGGCTTAGCACCAGAGAATTTAAGTAGAACTCTAGAAGATTCAGGGACTGTAACTTCGGTTTTAATTCCTTGGAATACTTGTGGCGCTTACCAATCTGGAGTTTTAGGTGTTTCTGTAGCAGATTATTTTGTGTATGCTATTTTTAATTATTTAAGTCCGTTTACAACCTTATTTTTTGCAGCTTTACATATTAAAATTAGACAATTAACTAAAAAATAGCATGATAGTGAAAGCTACTGTTGCTGATGCAAAAGTGTTAACAAAAATAGCGTTGCAATCGAAAGCTTTTTGGGGATATTCTGACGAATTGATAGAAAGTTGGTGAGAAGATTTAACTGTTACACCAACTATGTTTAAAGAGTGGAATGTCTATAAATTTAAGGTTGATAGTCAAATTGCCGGTTTCTATATCTTAAACAGAGCCAATATTAGAACAAGTTTTCTAGAATTTTTATTTGTTTCCCCAAAATTTATAAAACAAGGAATAGGAACACAATTATTAAACCACGCAAAAGAATATTGTATTGGTGGTTCTTCAGCAATTATAAATGTGTTATCAGACCCGAATGCAAAGAATTTTTATACAAAACACGGTTTTAAGGTTATAGCAGAAAGAGAAAGTTCAGTTTCTGGGAGATTTTTACCAGAAATGGAGTTTGAGATTGAAGAAAATATGTAATTATTTCTTTTTGTTAAGATTTAAAACTATTGAAATTAGCAACAAAACCCAGGGTGTACCATGCAACAATACATCAAACCAATCTAGAGCTTGCATTCCTTTTTCAGGGTGAAATGCATTTCCACCTAAAATCCATTGAATTTTACCCCAAATATGAGGTGGATTAAAAGGCGCTAAACCTAATGTTAGACTCGCTATTAAAAAGAGTTTCCAGTTTGTTCTAAGTTGATTTTTCATTGTTTCTAAGTTGAAAACTTTTGTAAATA
>NZ_CBFHJT010000027.1:21643-25181 GCF_965656025.1 Polaribacter sp. | reverse complement strand
TAATTAGGATTTAGGATGGGCTAAATAAACCAATTCCAAACCAAACCAAATCTTATTACAAAATCCCTATAAGGATATCCGGGGGCAGAAAAATAATTTTTTTCTGTAAAACTAGAAGTAGCATTGTCTATTTTTAAATAAAAACGCGTTCTTCGCACTTGTGCATTAAAAAACACATCAAAAGTTGGGAAACCTATTTCCTCATCATTTTGTATTCTAAATTCGCCTAAAAGCGGATTGTAAGCATTGGCATTATAAGCTGTAAAATACTTAAAAGTAATCCCCATATTTACCAACATAGGTTTGCCTTTAAACCAATAGTCTGTGTAATAAAAAGTGTTTCTTGTTACAAATTCTGGGACTCTAAAAACAGAACTACCACTGCTAACGTTTTGATACATAAACGTATTGTTTAAAGCAAATTTACCCACATTAAATTCTCTATTTGCTTTTACTTTTAAATATACTATTTGGTCTGTAAATTGTTCTGGTTGGCTATCTTCATTAAAATAGGTATAATTATCTATATTGGTAAAGTTTAAGGAAGCATTTAGCCATTTAGATTGCAAGTTAAACCCTAAATCTCTCGTATTTACATTGCTAAATGTTTCGTTTTGCCAGTTATAATCATCATATTCACTTTGGTGCAAAAGTGTATTAAAATTTGGCGATTTAGAACTTAGTAATAATGTACCTTTAAGTGATAAAATACTATCCTTTTCATACACAGCTTCCCCTTTAATATAATTACCAGAAAGTCTTCCAGTTCCTGGAGTGATGCTAGCGTCTGCATTTAACTGAAAGTTTTTAATTTTAGCATTCCAGTCTGCCCCAAAAGAAATGGCATTTCCTTCAATTTTTAACTTATTAATGGTGCTATTGCTATTTAAAATAGTGTCATAACCATAAGTATAACTAGTTAAGTTTGTTTTTGCTTTAAACTTACCCAACACATATTTAGAGTTAAACTCTAAATTTAACTCGTTGTTAGTAATAGTACTTTCTGCTTGTTTGTTATTAGGGTCAGAAGAACTAGCATTACCAAAAAAAGCAGGTGTTAAAGAGGTTTGTATAAACTCGAAAGATTTACTTTCACTGGTTAAAATATGCCCAATTTTTAAATTGCTAAAATCCTTATTTGTAATACTATCTTTGCTCGCTAGAAGTTTGTAACTATGCTCTACATAAATTCTATTAGAATCAAACTGACTTTCGGTATCTGATAAGTTTACATCTAAACGAGCTCTAGTTGTAAAGTCGGGTGCATCTTCTATAAAATTCTGTAAAGATTCTGGGGTTAATCCACCATTTTCTTGGTGAAAAAAATCTTGTGTGGTTAAGTGTCCTCTAATTTGATATTGATTTTCTTTGGTTCTGTAATGAAAAGCACCCCTAAAATTACCATTACTCACCAAAGCCCTTCTATAAGCACCTAAAGAACGCAAACCTTTGTAAGACAGCGATACATTAAACCTCTTAGAAAAGTTTAAAGTAAACAAAGCATCTAAAACTTGCCCTTGTTGCAAACCAGTTCTATAGAGTATTTCTGTTGTTGTGGTGGGTACTTCGTAATATTTTATATCGTCTACATTTAAATAACTAACCTGTTTTGCAGAAAAACCAATATCTGGCAATCTATAAATGTTATTAAAACTATAGCCTAAATTATTTAAGGTTTGTCCTTGGTTATGAAACTCTAAAAATTCAAACAAGTCTTTGCGTAAATAGTTAAATTTATACTCTTTTTTAATATTAAGTGTAGTGTCTATATATGTGGTATCTCTTCGATGAGAAAAAATCTTGTAGTCGGTATACTTTGTTTTTCCAGAAAGTGTAACATTAATTTCTCCAGAGTTATCTGCAGTAACTACATTTCCATTTCTATCAATAGTTGTGTTTTCTCTTTTTGCGCCACCCAACTTACGCTGAGAAAAAGTAGACGTTGCCACAAAAAGACAAAGAAAGAAAAAAGTAAAAAGTTGTTTGTTCATACTTAAAATATGCAAGGACAAATGTAAAATAATAAAACGAAAATAATAGCCAATAATTATTTTGAAAACTGTTAATTCTTCTTTTCTTTGTAAAATGCTAAAATTAAATTACAGTGGCTTTTCTTTAGAAGCAGGTACAGATGAAGCTGGTAGAGGTTGTTTGTCTGGACCAGTAGTAGCTGCAGCTGTAATTTTACCTGCAGATTTTTCGCATCCTTTTTTAAATGATTCTAAGCAACTCTCAGAAAAAAGAAGAGACGAATTAAGGCCATATATAGAGCAAAATGCAATTGCATTTGGGGTTTCTTTTGTTTGGCAACAAGAAGTGGATGAAATTAATGTTTTACAAGCCTCTATAACAGGTATGCATCGTTCTATAGAGATGTTAAAATTAGCTCCAGAATTTATAATTGTAGATGGTAATAAGTTTAAAAATTATAAGGAAATTCCTCATAAAACCATTGTAAAAGGCGATGCAAAATACTTAAGTATTGCAGCAGCCTCTGTATTAGCAAAAACGTATAGAGATGAGTATATGTCAAAAATTCATCAAGAATTTCCTGTGTATAATTGGGCAAAAAATAAAGGATACCCAACCAAAGAACACAGAAACGCCATCAGGCAATTTGGTGCCACAGATTATCATAGAAAAACTTTTAAACTCTTGCCAGAGCAGCTTAAATTAAAGTTGTAAAATCATAATATTTTTAGAAGCAATTCGAGCTTTCACCACTCAATCTTTTTACTTTTGCAGGCAAAAATGATTTCAAACAAATAGTCTTCCTTGAGCTTTACGAAAGGTTCAATCAGGGCTAAACTTGTTTATAAACTTTTAGAAATAATAGCAAACAATTTAAAAATTCAACTATTTTTACGCTTCAAAATTCTTACTGATGATAAAAAAAACCAGAGCAGAAATTACCAAATGTATTTTACATAAAGTAGCCAACAAATTTAACAGTGGGCAAAATGTTTTTTCAGAAGAGTTAATTCGTTTTGATCAAGAAAGTTACGATTTAATGAAGAGTTTTCTATTAAAACCTTTTGGTAGTTTAACGCAAAGTTATCGTTTTACACATCATGCAGACGTACGTTTAAATGAGATTAATAATTACGCATCAGAAGTATTTAAAGAAGAAAGTACCTTTGTAGAATATTCTAAAAACATTGTAAATCATTTGTATGAGCAGTCTAATTCTGCACAAATAAAAACAGGCGATGTTTTGGTCGTTTTTATAGAAGGTATAGAATATAAAGACGTATTAACAGAAGCAATCGGAATTTTTAAGATAGAAAATAAAGTCGATTTCTTTCAAACCTATTTAGACGATAATGAAAGTTGGGATGTTGTGGTTCAAAAAGGAATATCCACCAAAAAAATTGACAAAGGTTGTTTGGTTTTAAATACATCAGACACAGAAGGTACTGTTGTTTTTTCTGTAGATAACAATAATTACGATGCCCAATATTGGATTAAAAATTTCCTTTCTGTAAAATTAGCAGACGATTATAATTCGCATACACAGAGTTATTTAGAAATGTGTAAA
>NZ_CBFHJT010000027.1:19508-21548 GCF_965656025.1 Polaribacter sp. | reverse complement strand
AAGTTAAAAACCGAAATTAAATTAGATACAAACATCAATATAAAATTAGATGTAGATGCACCAGAAGCAGCATCAGAATATTTAGAAAGAGGTTATGATGAAGAGAAAAAAATGAAATACTACAAAGTATATTTTAATGAAGAGAAGTAGTTGTTAGTTTTCGGTTGTTGGTTTTTGGTGGTTAGTTCGAGTTTTTTTAATATTTAACTTCAAACTAACTCAAAAATGCGTCTACTTCAAACAAATCCTTAAAATGTTTTAAAATTTTAGCTTTTACTTCTTCTAAATCTAATTTTTTACCCAATTCAGCTTCCATAGAAGCCACTGCTTTCCCTCTAATTCCACAAGGAATTATATGATCAAAATACCCTAAATTGGTATTTACATTCAATGCAAAACCATGCATGGTTACCCAACGTGAAGAGCGAATGCCCATCGCACAAATTTTACGAGCAAAAGGAGTACCAACATCTAACCAAACACCAGTTTCACCTTCACTTCTTTCGCCTTTTAAACCATATTCTGCAATAGTTAATATAATACTTTCTTCTAGTAAACGCAAGTATTTATGAATGTCTGTAAAAAAATTTTCTAAATCTAAAATGGGGTAACCAACAATTTGCCCTGGACCATGGTAGGTAATATCACCACCCCTATTTATTTTGTAAAATGTAGCCCCTTTGTCAGCCAATTGTTTTTCAGAAAGTAATAGATTACTTAAATCGCCACTTTTACCTAAGGTATATACATGCGGATGCTCCACAAATAAAAAATGATTTTCTGTAGTTTTAGTAAGGTTTTTTCTCCTATTTTCAATCTTAACATCTACAATTTCTTGCAATAATTCAGATTGATAATCCCAAGTTTCTTTATAATCTTTAACCTTAAGGTCTTTAAGTAGTATGTTTCTGTTCATAATCTCGACTACAAAGATAAATATTTCCTTATATTTGAAAGATTCATATTCATTTAATTGTTATTTATGAAAACTAAACAATTTTACTTATTAAACGTACTTGTTTTAATGCTTTTTTCAACTACAATAAATGCGCAAGATTTGTGGCAAAAAGTAGACGGAGAAAGCTATTATTCTTCTAAAAAACAAATACGTAGTTTTAAGAATTTTCCTAACAAATACCAGCTTTTTTCTTTAAACACAAAAAAGTTGCAAAACATACTATATAGTAGTTTAAAATCTGCAAACAAGCAAATTAAATTGCCCAATGATTTAGGCAATTTAGAAACTTTTACTATTACAGAATCTTCTAATTTTAGTAAAAAATTAGCGGCAAAATTCCCAAATATAAAATCTTACACAGCTGTTGGTATAGACAACCCAACATCTTACGCAAAAATTAGTATGGGTACAGATGGTTTTCATGCCATTATTTTTACAGCAGAAGCTAAAACAATTTATATAGATCCATACACTGCAAATAATAGTGACTTTATAGTTTATAAAACATCAGATTTAAACAAAGAAGACAAAGCTTTTAAGTGTGATGTAGAAGAAACTTCAAAAAAACAATTCACAAACTATTCACAAAAAAATGGTGTTAACGACGGTAATTTAAGAACCTTTCGTTTGGCGTTAGTCTGTAGTGGAGAGTATTCGCAATTTCATCTATCAAATCAAAATGTGCCTGAAACAGCTACAGAAGAGGTGAAAAAAGCAGCAGTATTATCTGCAATGAATACTTCTATGACAAGAGTAAATGGAATTTTTGAAAAGGAATTAGCTGTAAAAATGGAATTTGTAGATGATAACGATAAAATTATTTTTTTAGACGCGACCACAGATAATATTACAGATGGAGACCCAGATATAATGATTGATGAAGTACAATCTATTGCAGACACCCAAATAGGTAATGCAAACTATGATATTGGACACCTTTTTAGTGTAGGTGGAGATGGCTTAGCAGGTTTAGGAGTTGTTTGTATTTCTGGTCAAAAGGCAAGTGGTGTCACAGGTAGAGGTGCACCCATTGGAGATCCTTATGATATCGATTTTGTTGCACATGAAATTGGGCATCAGTT
>NZ_CBFHJT010000027.1:17005-19410 GCF_965656025.1 Polaribacter sp. | reverse complement strand
GTGGTGTCACAGGTAGAGGTGCACCCATTGGAGATCCTTATGATATCGATTTTGTTGCACATGAAATTGGGCATCAGTTTGGTGCAACACATACACAAAATAACAGTTGTAATAGAACAAGTCAAACAGCTGTAGAACCTGGTAGTGCATCGACATTAATGGGTTATGCAGGGATTTGTACACCTAATGTACAAGGACAAAGTGACGATTATTTTCATGCAGTAAGTATTGAGCAAATCGAAAACATTT
This sequence comes from Polaribacter sp., assembly GCF_965656025.1. Classification (GTDB taxonomy): domain Bacteria; phylum Bacteroidota; class Bacteroidia; order Flavobacteriales; family Flavobacteriaceae; genus Polaribacter. The sequence continues at coordinate 19,161 of NZ_CBFHJT010000027.1, read as the reverse complement.
TACAAACTTCGGCAAATTGTGCAACATTAACTGCAAACGGAAATAATACACCAGTAGCCAATGCAGGTTTAGATTATAGCATACCAAAATCGACTCCATTTGTTTTAAAAGGAGAAGCAACAGATGCAGATGGTATCAATACATTAACCTATAATTGGGAACAAATAGATAATGAAATTGGAATTATGCCACCTGAGTCATTTAATGCTGTTGGTCCTATGTTTAGATCTTTATTGCCAGTAGATACACCAGAAAGATATTTCCCGAAATTAGAAACTGTAATTTCGGGTAGTACTTCTACCACTTGGGAAGTAATACCTTCTGTAGCTAGAGAGCTTAATTTTTCTTTTTTAGTTAGAGATAACAATGCAACTGGAGGTGCATATTCAAGAGATGATGTAGCAATAACAGTTACAGATGCAGAAGCTTTTTTGGTAACATCACAAAACTCTAATACTTCTTGGAATGCTGGAAGCTCGCAAACCATTACTTGGAATAAAGGAACAACAGATGTAGCTCCAATTAACTGTGCCAATGTAACTATAAAATTATCAACAGATGGTGGTGTAACATTTCCTATCACTTTAAAAGAAAACACACCAAATGATGGCTCAGAAGCTATTGTTGTACCAAATAACGTAACTACGGAGGCTAGAATTATGGTGATGGCTTCAGATAATATTTTTTATAATGTAAACAGTACTAATTTCGAAATACTTTCTACAACACCAACATTTATACTGACCAATGAAAGCACCAATGTATCAGCTTGTAACTCTGGCAACCAAAGCTCAGACTTTACTATAAATATAGATTTTATAAACGGATTTACAGAAACTGTTACACTTTCTGCAACAGGTCAACCATCAGGTTCTGTAGTTAGTTTTAATCCAAACACATTGTCAGATGACGGTACAGTGGTTATGACAGTTTCTAATTTAGATGGCATAACTGCACAAGAATATACCATTAATGTTTTGGGTACATCTTCCACTATAAGTCAGAACTTAGATGTTTTTTTAAATGTTACAGCATCTAATTTAACACCAGTTACGCTAACCACACCAACAAATGGTGCAGTAGGTGTAGCATTAACACAAGATTTAATTTGGCAGGCAGACGCAAATGCTATTTCTTATGATGTAGAAGTTGCAAGTGATATCAACTTTAATAATATTGTTGCAAGTGGAAGTGTAACCACAAATGCATATACTCTAAATAACTTAAGTGGAGATGCAACTTATTTTTGGCGTGTAAAATCTCAAAATAATTGTAATGAGAGTAATTTTTCATCCATATTTAGTTTTACTACGGAAGTGCCAAGTTATTGTAGTTCTTTATTTACAGATGAAGCAGGAGGCTCAGAATATATTATCAACGTAACTTTTGCAGGTATAAATAATACTTCTGATAATGATGTAATAGATGGCTATCAAGATTTTACAAATATAAATACAGATGTATTTAAAAACACAGATTATAACATCAGCGTAACTTTTGATACAGGTGGTTTTCAAGACCACTGCTATGTTTTTATAGACTGGAATCAAGATTTTATTTTTGATAAAGACACAGAAAGGTACGATTTAGGCACAAAAATAGAAGACGTTGCAACAGTTTCTCGTTCTATAAGTGTACCTTCAGATGCAAAATTTGGTAAAACAAGAATGCGTGTAATTATAGAGTATGATGACCCTACAGACGGTTTTGGTGATGGGCCTTGTGATGCAGATCACTTAACAGAATGGGGAGAAACCGAAGACTATTCTATAACAGTTACAGAACCAGTTATAGACCCTAATAATATTTCTGTGCAAACATCATCTGAAAGTTGTGTAGACGAAAATGATGGAATAATATCTGTAAACGTAAATCAAACTGCCTTTAATTATAATGTTACTTTAACAGGTGCAAATACAAATGCTACAAGACAACTGTCAGGAACAACAGCATCATTTAATGATTTGCCACCAGGAACTTATGAAGTTTGTATAGAGACCGTAGAGTTAACTTATACACAATGCTTTGAGGTGGAAATTGTAGCATCTAACCCAATTAGTTTAAAAGCTGCTGCAAATAAGACTTCAAAAAAATATGAATTTAGCATAGATAGAGGTACAGCACCTTACAGTGTTTATTTAAATGATAAATTATTG
>NZ_CBFHJT010000027.1:6918-16908 GCF_965656025.1 Polaribacter sp. | reverse complement strand
ATAGAACCTCTAACGAAAAAGATTTTGAAATATTTATTAAAGAAGGTGGGAAGCTAGAAATAAAAACAGCAAAAGAATGTGAAGGTGTCTACAAAACCTCCATAGAAACTATTTTGTTATTAGGTAATCCTGTTGGTAATAGTATAGATTTATTAGTGCCCTTAGAATCTAATAACACTAAAATACAAGCTATAATTTCTGATGTAAAAGGAAATGTTGTTTTAAACGGTTTTTATACAGTAATAAACAATAGAATGTCTATACCTTTCAGCAATTTTTCAAAAGGAATTTATATTCTTAAAACTTCTATAGATGCTAAACCTATAAAAATATTGAAATAATGAAAAAAGCGATTTTAATTTTTAGTCTAAGTATTTTTTGCTTTTTAGTGAGCTGCTCTAAAGAAGAGCCAAAAAATTTACCACCTACAGCAGTAAGTTTAACGTTTCCAACGCAGAATCAATTATGCATCAATAATTCTATTACTTTTAATTGGAGTGATGCTACTGACCCAGAAGAAGAAGAGATACAATATAGAATAATCATTGCTAAAGACAGACAGTTAACAAATATTGTAGAAACAAGATCTTTAAGTGCAAGTCAGTTAACTTTAACTTTAGACAAAGCCACTGCCTATTATTGGCAAGTAATTGCTTCTGATGAAAGTAATAACGAAAGCGCACCCACAGTAGTTAATGCTTTTTATACCAAAGGAGATGCTAGCACTAATTATGCTCCTTTTATGGCAGATTTAAAAACTCCTGAAAATAATGCAAACATAAATAGTGGTTCTGTAAGTTTAACTTGGGAAGCATCTGATGTAAATACAAGCGATGACTTAACTTACGAAGTATTTTTTGGAGAAAACACTACTTTAACTTTATTAGAAAGTGCAGTTACCACAAAAACATACGATGTAACTGTAGAATCTGGTAAAACTTACTCTTGGCAAATAAATGTGATTGATGATAAAGGCGCAAAGTCTATTGGACAAATCTGGAGCTTTACTGTCAATTAAATAATAGATTATAATTAAAAAATAAAAAAGGTTCATTTATTAAAATGAACCTTTTTTATGTATAATAAAAATAAATTTTATCCTAAAAACGGATATTTATAATCCTGTGGAGTTACAAATGTTTCTTTAATTAATCTTACAGACGTCCATCGTAACAAGTTTTGTGCAGAACCTGCTTTATCATTAGTTCCAGAAGCTCTAGCACCACCAAAAGGCTGTTGCCCAACAACTGCACCAGTTGGTTTATCATTTATATAAAAGTTACCTGCTGCATTTTCTAAAGCTTTAGAAGCTTTTTCTACAATATATCTATCTGTAGAAAAAATAGCACCAGTTAATGCATATTCTGTAGAAGTATCAACTAATTCTAGAGAATTTTCCCATTCACTATCTTCATATAAATAAATAGTAATTACAGGTCCAAATAACTCAGTTGTCATAGTTGCATAGGTTGGCGATTTTGCTAAAATTACAGTTGGCTCTATAAAATAACCTACAGACTTATCGTGGTTACCTCCTAAAATAATTTCTGCATCACTATCTGCTTTTGCTGCGTCTATATATTTAGATATTTTATCAAAAGAACCTTCGTGTATAACAGCGTTTACAAAGTTAGAAGGATCTTCTGGAGAACCCATTTTTAATTCGTTTACTTGTTTTGTTAAGTGCTCTTTAACATCATTCCACATAGAAGTTGGTATATAAGCACGTGAAGCTGCAGAACATTTTTGACCTTGATACTCAAAAGCACCTCTGGTAATTGCTGTTGCTACTTGTAAAGGCTTTGAAGAATTGTGTGCCCAAATAAAATCTTTACCACCAGTTTCTCCTACAATTCTTGGATACGTTTTGTAATTATGAATATTGTTACCAATCTGTTTCCATAAGTTTTTAAATACAGTTGTAGAACCAGTAAAATGCAATCCAGAAAAATCTGGAGACGCTAATACCGTGTCAGAAATCATTACAGGGTCTCCATAAACAACATTTATAACGCCATCTGGCAAACCAGCTTCTTTAAATAAATCTACAATTACTTGTGCAGAATATGCTTGGTGATCAGAAGGTTTCCAAACCACAACATTACCCATTAAAGCAGCTGCTGCAGGTAAATTTGCAGCGATCGATGTAAAGTTAAAAGGAGAAATTGCATATACAAAACCTTCTAAAGGTCTGTATTCAACTCTGTTCCAAATACCTGGAGCAGATTGTGGTTGGTCTTTAAAAATATCTGTCATGTACTGCACATTAAATTTAAAGAAATCTATCATCTCACAAGCTGCATCAATTTCTGCTTGATGCACGTTTTTAGATTGTGCAATCATAGTAGCAGCATTCATTTTTGCTCTGTAAGGGCCAGCTAATAATTCTGCTGCTTTTAAGAAAATAGAAGCGCGTTCCATCCAGCTAACGCTAGACCAAGCTTGTCTTGCAGCTAAAGCTGTACTAATTGCTTCATCTATATGTTTTTTTTCTGCTGTATGATATTGCCCAACAATATGTTTATGGTCATGAGGTGGTGTAATATTTCTAGTGTTTCCAGTTCTTACTTCTTCCCCATTAATATACATAGGAACATCAACATTTCCTTGGTACATGTTTTTATAGGTTTCTAATAATTCCTTTCTTTCAGGAGAGTTTGGTGCATATCCTTTTACTGGTTCGTTTACCGGAATTGGTACATTAAAAAATCCTCTTGCCATTTTATAAGTTTTTTAAATTTAATCGTTTAATTTTGATGTTGTAAAGTTACAATTTTTGTTTCAATAAATTTAGTAGATATTTATCTTGTTTTATTGAATTAAAATCAAGAATATCTCTAAAAAACCAAATTAATCATAATTTAAATATGTGTACAGTAACCTATCTTCCTTTGGGCAAAAAAAAATTCATTTTAACTTCTAATAGAGATGAAACGCCTTTAAGAAAAACACTACCGCCTAATGATTACATAGAAGATGGTGTAAAGTTAACGTACCCAAAAGATGAATTGGCTGGTGGAACTTGGATTGGAGTTAGCGAAAAACAGCGATTGGTTTGTTTGTTAAATGGTGGTTTTAGAATTCACAAGAGAAAAGCATCTTATAGAATGAGTAGAGGTATTATTGTAAAAAAAATACTTTCTAATGATGATGCAGTTGCCTTTATACAAAATTTCAATTTTGATGATATTGAGCCATTTACTTTGGTTTTAGTGGATTGGCATAAAGAGTTACAAACGTATGAGTTGGTTTGGGATGGAGAAAAAAAGCATTTTAAAAAACTGCCACAAGAACCTAAAATATGGTCATCATCTACTTTGTATACAGAAGAAATAAAACAATTAAGAAAAGATTGGTTTGCAGATTGGCTTTCTAAAAACAAACACTATGCTCAAGATGCTATTTTAGAATTTCATCAAAATGATAATTTGGGTGATAAAACGATAGCACCAAAAATGAAAAGAAAATTTGTAGAAACGGTTAGTGTTACTTGTATTGAAAAATTAAAAACAAATATTGAAATAACTTATTTAGATATTTTGAATAAAAATAGCCTTAAAAAAGCATTAGAGATATAATAGATAATAAGCTAAAACCTATGGTAGCAACTAAGAAATAACTAAAGTTTAAGAGAAAGAATTTTACAATGGTTTTAAAATAACCTTGTTGGTAAAACTTTTTCATAGCAATAATTAGATAGAGTAAAAAGAGCGCTAAAAAAATCCAAATTTCTGGAGTTATATCCAATATTTCTAAAATAAAATAAATTGAAAACAGCATAAAAAATACTGTTTGAACATGAAAAACAAATATTAAATGATCTACATAAGTAAATTTTCTTCGGATGTAAAAAAGTTTTAAAAATAAGGTGAAGAATGGTAATAAAATAAATAAAGCAACAGAACTATAAGATAATATTTGGCTTAAAAACTCTTCTCTACTATCTTTAGTAACCAAAGAATTTACAGCTTTGGCTCTTGTATATAAAAACCTATTTGTAAAGTTTTTTTCGAAACCTAAAGAATCTAATGCAGTATTTATGGCTGTTTTTGGGTTTTTCTTTTGGTATTTTATAAATTTGTCTAACCTGTTGTGCCCGCCAGCAATTGTAACATTAAAGTCGTCGTTTTTTGATTCAGTAGTATCTTTTTCTTTTTTAATTTCTTTTTCTACTTCTTTTAAAACTTTTTCTTTTGTTTTTTTAGGAATAGGAATAAAAGATTGATTTAATATTACTGCTGCATTATTTCTTATAGAATCGATTTCTTTTTCATTAAAATCTTTTTTTCCTTTATCTTCTTTTATTTCATCTACAATTTTATCTGCACTATCTTCTGCTAAATCTTCATATTTATCTTTTGTCATAGAAATACCTACAATTAAAAAGAAAATTATAGAAACTGTTAAATAAAAACGAAACGGATTAGAATATCTGCTTCTTTTACCTGCAACATAGTTTCTAGAAACGATACCTGGTTTTATTAATAAAGGTATAATTGTATTCCAAAATTTAGCGTCAAAATTAAAAAGACCATTAAAAACTTCGTGTATAAAGCTTTTAAATGTAATTCTATTACCCTTGTTTGCTTGCCCACATTCTGGGCAAAATTTTTCTTGTCCAAAAAATGGATGACCACAATTTAAACAAGATGGATCTTTAACTTTGGCTACTTTATTTCTAGATTTAGTTAGTTTAATAAGTCAGGTGTTGTTAGTTGAAATGTTGGTATATAAACTTTAAATTGTTGATAATCGTCTAAGTTTATCATCGTGTAAAAACCTTTCATGGCTCCCATGTTAGATTCTAAAAAACAACCAGAATTGTAGGCATATTTATCTTTTGGTTTTAAGGTTGGGGTTTGCCCAACAACTCCCTCTCCACTAACAATTTCTGTTGGATTTAAAGAGTCGTAAATTTTCCAGAAACGATCTGTAAGTTTTACAGTATGTTGGCTATTATTTTCTATTGTAATTTTATAACTAAAAATATGATATAGTTTCTTGTTTTTAAAACTAGTGCCTTTATAATTAGTTGCAACAGAAATTTTAATCCCTTTTGTAATTTGCTGAATCATACAAGGTAAATGTACTTTTTTTGGTTTGTTTCTGCAAATAAAATAATTACTATCTGTTTTGGTTAAAAAAACCTGTTCCTACACCAATAACTCTGTCATACAAACTACCAAAAGGTTTGTAGTATGTAATTACGGTGTATTCGTTTTCAGTTTCAAAAAAAGAACCATTAATTTGATGTGTATTTACCAAACCATCTGTACCTATAGTTGCATAGGTGTAGTTATAAAAACCTTGTTTTAATAAAATAGAAGCATTGTAAGCGTTTGTATTCGGGTTAAAATACATTCTGTTTTTATTTGAAATAGAAAAATCATTATATGCGCCATATACATAAACTTCTTTCTCTTTAAACATTTCGTCTACTTGTAGCGTAAAGTGCATTAAGGCATAATCTGCTTCGGTATCATTATCATTATCATTTCCTTCTAAGGTTCGTATTACAAATTGCCCATTAATATCTGGGTTGTAGGTATACTCTAAAAATTCATTATATTCATACGGATATATGTAGTGATTAAAAACATCGTCTTTTGTAATTTTTACAATGTTTAAGCTTTTATTCCTTATGATTTTACTATCAAAATTCAAATACTCATTATCACCCCAAAAGTTTGTTTTGTTTGTATAGGTGTATAATAATTGATTGGGTTTAAAAAAAGTAGGTTGTAAATCAGTAATGGTTTCATTCCAATTATTATTTTTGATAATAGCCACGTTTATTTCTAACCCAGGATTATTTATTTGAATATTTGGATGATTTACAGAAAACTGAATGGTTTGCTGTGTATTTACTGTTTTTGTATTTCTACTTCTGGCTACAGAAACTCCAATAGTTGCTAAATTTTCATAAAGTACGAAACGTCTTGTAAAAACAACTTCATCATAAGCATCTAAAACAGATAATAAATAATTACCGCTTTTAGTAATCACTGTATTTACATTGGGTATTTTAACCTCATAATGCGAGTAGCTTTGAAAGGTGTTAAAAGAATTGGTAACATTGTTAATGTAATTTTGGTCAAAACCATCTATGTATTGGCTAGAAAGTAGTCTGCTTTTTTGCCAATCATGTGTCATGTGTTCAACTTTATATTGATATTCTCTACTATCAGCTTCCAAATCATCAAAAGACAATTCTAAAACAGTCCCTAAAGGAACTATTGCCGAAAAATTATTTTCTTGTAAAGGTCTAAGCTGAATGGTTTTTATGTTTTGAGCTTCTAAAAAACTTACAAAAATTAAGAAAAAATAAAGTATACAATATTTAAACATAGTACAAAAGTATCAATCATTTATTATAATTATCAATTTTTAAGCCAAAAAATAATTACGATAACGTTTTCTTATAATTATTTATTTAGAATAATTATAAATAAGAATATTTTGGCAATATTAACAACTAATTATATCACTCTTAACCCTCAAAATCTTTAAATTTGCATCGATTTTTTTAGATAACTAAATATTCCAATTTACTATGTCAAAAGACATTCGTATTAAAAAAGGCTTAGATATTAAGCTTGTTGGCATTGCAGAAAAAACAACTACAAATACCAAACAAAGTAGTGTTTATGCAGTTAAGCCAGAAGACTTTCACGGAATAATACCAAAACTAACAGCCAAAGAAGGTACAGAAGTAAAAGCAGGTGAGGCACTTTTTCATTTAAAAGGTGATGACCGTATTTTATTTCCAAGTCCTGTTTCTGGTAAAGTTACAGAGGTAGTTCGTGGGGCAAGAAGAAAAGTATTAGCAGTAAAAATAGCTGCAGATGCAACACAAACTTATAAAGATTTTGGTACTAAAAACGCAAGCGAAATGTCTGCGGAAGAAGTTAAAAGTTATTTATTTGAAGCTGGTTGCTGGCCATTTATAAAGCAACGTCCTTTTGATGTTGTTGCAAATCCAAATCAGGCACCAAAAGCTATTTTTGTTTCTGCATATGCAAGTGCACCTTTAGCAGCAGATTTAGATTATACATTAGCTGGTAAAGAAGCAGAATTGCAAGCAGCAATAACAGCAATATCAAAACTAACAGAAGGCAAGGTACATGTTTCTGTGGGTGCTAAATCAAATTCGCCATTGGCAAATTTAAATGGTGTTGAACTTCACAAAGTTTCTGGACCACATCCATCAGGAAACGTAGGTACACAAATAGCTAAAATAAATCCTTTAAATAAAGGAGAAGTTGTTTGGGTAGTTACACCACAAGATTTAGTAATTATTGGAGAGTTGTTGTTAACTGGTAAGTTAAACTTAACTAGAACAGTAGCTTTAACAGGTTCTCAATTTAAAAATCCACAATACGTAACTGCTATTGCGGGTGCTAGTATTGCAGATATTACAAAAGACAATCTTAATAACGATAATACTAGAATTATTAGTGGTAACGTACTTTCTGGAAAAGAAGTAAAAGAAGACGAATTTTTAGGGTATTATGATAATCAAATAACAGCCATTCCAGAAGGAGATGATTACGAGTTTTTCGGATGGAATAAACCTGTTTTTGATAAAGTTTCTGCTTCTAGAGCATTAACTTTTTCTTGGTTAACACCCAATAAAAAATTCGACTTAAATACCAATACAAACGGAGAACATAGAGCATTTGTAGTTACAGGCGCTTACGAACAAGTATTTCCTTTAGACATATACCCAATGCAATTGTTAAAAGCATTTATGTATAAGGATTTAGATGAAATGGAAGCTTTAGGTGGTTACGAAGTAGCACCAGAAGACTTTGCACTTACAGAATTTATTTGTGTATCTAAACAACCTCACCAAAAAATAATTCGTGAAGGTTTAGATTTAATGAGAGAAGAATTAGGATAAGATTATGGGCTTAAAACAAAACTTACACAATTTAAAAGAAAAGTATAAAGGCACAAAAATGGCACCTGCGTTTAACGCAATTCATACGTTTTTATACTTGCCAAATGAAGTTACTCATGGAGGAACTCACATAAAAGCAGCAGACGATTTAAAGCGTACTATGAATACAGTTATCATGGCGTTAATTCCTGTATTAATTTTTGGTATGTTTAACGCGGGTTACCAGCATTATGCAGCTATAGATCCATCACTTAGAACAGACGTTTTAGCAAACTTTTTTACTTGGGATAACCTTTGGATTGGAATCATAAAAGTATTGCCATTGGTAATAGTTTCTTATGGAGTTGGTCTTCTAGTAGAATTTATTTTTGCAGTTATAAAAGGGCACGAAGTAGAAGAAGGATACCTAGTAACAGGTATGTTAGTTCCATTAATTGTACCTGTAGATACGCCACTTTGGATGTTGGCAGTAGCAGTTATTTTTGGAGTAGTAATAGGTAAAGAGGTTTTTGGTGGTACTGGAATGAATATTTTAAACCCAGCATTAACCATTAGAGCATTCTTGTTTTTTGCCTATCCAACTTGGATGTCTGGAGACAAAGTATGGGTATATGATGCAGTAGAAAGAGCAGGAACAGCAGATGCAATTTCAGGAGAAACTATTCTAGGTAGCTATGCACAAGGACAAGAAGTAATTTATTCTAATTGGGATAAATTTATGGGCTTTATACCAGGTTCTGTTGGAGAAACATCGACCTTATTAATTCTTTTAGGAGCTGCTTTTTTAATTTTTACTAAAATAGGAAGTTGGAGAATTATTCTATCAACTTTTATTGGTGCAGCTGTAATGGGGTTAATTTTTAACCAAGTTGTGGCAGCAGATGTTATTACAGAATCAAGCAAGTTTTACGGATTAATGAATACACCATTTTGGGAGCATTTAATGATTGGTGGTTTGGCTTTTGGTGCTGTGTATATGGCTACAGACCCTGTAACTGCATCGCAAACCAACAAAGGAAAATGGATTTATGGATTTCTTATTGGTTTCTTATCAATAATGATTCGTGTGTTCAATCCAGCATATCCAGAAGGAGTATTCTTAGCAATATTATTAATGAATGTCTTTGCACCAACCATAGACCACTATGTTGTACAAGGTAATGTTAAGAAAAGAATGAAACGTTTAAAAGCTAAAACTGCTTAATTATGAGTAAAAAAACAGATAGCAATAGTTATACAATAATATTTGCCATTATAATGGTAGTTGTTGTTGGGTCTTTATTAGCATTTACAGCCTCTTCTTTAAAACCTAATATTAAGGAAAATGAAAGAATGGAAAAGCAGCAAAATATTTTGTATGCTATGGGTATAAATGATAATACAGAAGGAAGCATCACATTTGTATCTACAGATGTAGTTGGAGAGGTTTTTTCTAAAAATATTTCTGAACAAATTGTTTTAGAAATAAAAGATGGTAAAATCTTAAAAGAAATGAATCGTGATGAGTTTATGGCTGCAAACAATAACAAAGAGCCATATTTAATCGATATTAAAAAAGAACAAACCAAAGCAAAAAATGGTAAATCTCGTTTTTTACCTTTATTTAAAGGAGAGCAAGATGGTAAAACCGTATATGTTGCACCTATTAGAGGTAAAGGTTTATGGGATGCAATTTGGGGTTATGTAGCTTTAGATAAAGACATGATTGTTAGAGGTACATTTTTTGATCATGCAGGAGAAACTCCAGGTTTAGGAGCCAACATAAAACAACGCTATTTTATGGACGATTTTTATGGAGAAAGATTATTAACAGAAGCAGGTGTATTTAAAGGCATTACTGTAGCAAAAGGTAATAATGATCCTAAAAATGAAGATAAAGATGATTATGAAGTAGATGCATTAGCTGGTGCTACAATTACTGGTGATGGTGTTTCTGCTATGATAAAAAAAGATTTAAGGTTGTATTTACCATACTTCCAAAATTTAAAAAATTAATTTAGAATGGCACTACTTTCAAAAAAAGATACGAAGTTAATTACAGATCCTTTAACGGATAACAACCCAATTACCATACAAGTATTAGGTAT
>NZ_CBFHJT010000027.1:0-6818 GCF_965656025.1 Polaribacter sp. | reverse complement strand
TGTTCTGCATTGGCAATTACTGCAGAGTTAAAAGCCTCTTTAGTAATGGGTGTGGCTGTACTATTTGTTTTAGGTGTTGGTAATGTGGTAATCTCTTTAATGAGAAACATCATTCCTTCTAAAATTAGAATTATTGTACAACTTATTGTAGTTGCTTCTTTAGTAATTATCGTAGATCAAGTACTAAAAGCCTTTGCTTACGAACTTAGTAAAACATTAGCTGTTTTTGTAGGTTTAATTATTACAAACTGTATTATTATGGGACGTTTTGAGGCTTTTGCATTAGGTAATGGTCCTTGGAAATCTTTCTTAGATGGAATTGGAAATGCTCTAGGATATGCAGTTATTTTATTAATTGTAGGTTTCTTTAGAGAGCTTTTCGGTTCTGGGACTTTATTCGGAATTCCAGTTTTAGGAGACCCAATAGAAAAAACAGGTTTGTATGCTACGGGTTACGAAAACAATGGATTTATGTTGATGCCACCAATGGCTTTAATAGTTGTAGGATTAATTATTTGGGTACAAAGAAGTAGAAACAAAGCATTAATTGAAGATTAAAAATTAGTCATTAGTTCGCAGTTTTTGTTGATAATTGTATCTCAATAACCAGAAACTAAATACTAAAAAATAAAAAATATGGAACATATAGAATTATTTTTCAGATCTATCTTTATAGATAATATGGTATTTGCAGTATTCCTTGGAATGTGTTCATACTTAGCTGTATCAAAAAAAGTATCTACAGCAGTGGGGTTAGGAGCTGCAGTAATATTTGTTTTGGCAATTACAGTACCTCTAAACTGGTTATTAGATCAATATTTATTACAACCAGGAGCTTTGGTTTGGTTAGGTCCAGAATATGCAGATTACGATTTAGGTTTCTTATCATTTATCATGTTTATTGCAACCATTGCAACCATGGTGCAGTTGGTAGAAATTATAGTTGAGAAATTCTCACCATCTTTATACAATTCCTTAGGTATTTTCTTACCATTAATTGCAGTAAACTGTGCAATTTTAGGGGGAAGTTTATTTATGCAAGCTCGTGAAATCGAAACTCTAGGTTTGGCATTTAATTATGGGATTTCTTCTGGAATTGGTTGGTTTTTAGCAATTTTAGCAATTGCTGCCATCCGTGAAAAAATTAGATATTCTAGCGTGCCACCAGCATTAAGAGGCTTAGGTATTACTTTTATTATCACCGGTTTAATGGGTATTGGTTTTTTAAGTTTTGGAGGTATGTTAACTGGTGGAGATGAAGAAGAAAAACCAGCTACAAAGACAGAAGCTACAATTAAAAAAGTAGATGTAAAAGAAGAGCAAAAAGAAGAAATAGCAAAAAATACGAAAACCATACAATAATATGATATTAGCAGCAGGTACTACAGGAACTGTAATAGCAACAGTGGTCGCATTTTTAATAATAGCTTTACTATTAATAACTCTATTATTAGTTGTAAAACAAAAATTATCTCCATCTGGTCCTGTAAAGATCATGATTAATGGAGAAAGAGAAATAGAAGTTTCTTCTGGAGATTCTTTATTATCTACTTTAGGTAGTAACAAAATATTTTTACCATCAGCTTGTGGTGGAGGTGGAACTTGTATTCAATGTGAATGTCATGTAAATTCTGGTGGTGGCGAAGCGTTACCAACAGAAGTTCCTCACTTTTCTAAGAAAGAATTAAAAGAAGGCGCACGTTTAGCTTGTCAGGTTAAAGTAAAACAAGACATGAATATTTCTATACCAGAAGAAGTTTTTGGTATTAAGAAATGGGATGCAACCGTTGTTCGTAATTACAATGTAGCTTCTTTTATTAAAGAATTTGTGGTAGAAATTCCAGAAGATATGGGGTACAAAGCAGGTGGTTATATTCAAATAGAAATTCCTCCTTGTGAAGTAAAGTTTTCTGATATGGATATTACTGCGCACCCAGAAGAGCATGAAACACCTGATAAGTTTCAAGAAGAGTGGGACAAGTTTAAATTGTGGCCATTAGTAATGAAAAATACGGAAACTGTAGAAAGAGCTTATTCTATGGCTTCTTACCCTGCAGAAGGCAGAGAAATTATGTTAAACGTACGTATTGCAACACCTCCATTTGATAGAGCAAAAGGTGGCTGGATGGATGTAAACCCAGGAGTTGCATCTTCCTACATTTTCAACTTAAAAAAAGGAGATAAGTGTGTTATTTCTGGACCTTATGGAGAGTTTTTTATCAACGAATCTGATGCAGAAATGCTGTATGTTGGTGGTGGTGCAGGTATGGCGCCAATGCGTTCTCACCTATATCACTTATTTAAAACCTTAAAAACTGGTAGAAAGGTAACTTATTGGTATGGAGGTCGTTCTAAACGTGAGTTGTTCTACTTAGAGCATTTTAGAGAATTAGAAAGAGATTTTCCTAACTTTAAATTTTACTTAGCATTGTCTGAACCTATGGAAGAAGATAATTGGAAAGTGAAAAAAGATATTAACGATGAAGATGGAGATGGTTTTGTTGGATTTATTCACAACTGTGTAATTGATAATTACTTAAACCATCATGAAGCACCAGAAGACATAGAATTATATTTTTGTGGACCACCATTAATGAACAAAGCAGTTCAGAAAATGGGAGAAGATTTTGGTATTGCAGATGAAAACATACGATTTGATGATTTTGGTGGATAAATAAAGCCATATGCTGAATTTAATTCAGAGTCTAATAATTATAAAAAAGCCGATTCAAAATATTGAATCGGATTTTTTTATTTCACAAAAAACCTTATAAACTTAACATTTTTAGCTGGTTCATAGATAATTCTTATACTTTGTAGCTGTTTATGTATAAGAAAATATATTTCATACTATTATTTTTATCTTACGCTGGTTATGGCCAAAAGAATAATTTCCTTGTTAAAGGAGATACTTTTTACTTAGAGCTTAAAACAGATTCAGCATTAACATATTTTTTAAAAGGGTTAAAACAGTGTAATAATTGTTCTGAGACTTTTGTAGCTGGTTACTACCTAAAAGTTGGTAAACTTTATAAAAAACAAGAAAATCAACCAAAAGCATTATCTTCTTTTTTAAAAGCAGAAGAAAGTTGGATGCAAGATGCTGCAGATCAATTAATAGAGCTGCTAATGGAAACCTACAACAAAGACAAAGCCATCGTTTTTAGCACTTTGCAAATGTACAGGCATGACAGGCTTGAGTATTTAAAAGAAGGATTAAGGCTTGCACAAGAAATAAACTATTTACAAAGAATAGTTGATATTTCAGATTTGCTTTATGGCAATTCCATGAATTTGAGAAAGTACAAAGAGCCTGCAGATTATATGAGAATTCATTACGATTCCAAAGAAATACTATTTTTGAAAAATAATAAAAGAGAGTTAGATAAGTTTGAAGATGTTTACCAACTAAAAAAGAAAGATGAACAAATAGAATCAGATAGATACAGAATTAAAGTTCAATATTTTATTATTGGTACTTTTTTAGTTTTAATTGTGCTTTTTGTGTTTTTTCTAAATAAATCTTCTAGAGATAAAAAAACATCAACATACAAAAAAAGAAAATAGAAGAAATACTTGCTCAAAAAACGGTGTTACTTAAAGAGATTCATCATCGTGTAAAAATAACTTACAACTTACCTTTAGTGTTTTGTACTTGCAATCAAATAAACATGATAGCAAAAAAGTAACTGAAATGGTACAAGAGTCCCAATAACTAAAAAAATAGTAATTGAATAACAATTAATATGACAAAATAAGATGCAAGTAATACAGAAATAACCGGAAAACAAGCACTAAAAAAAAATAGGAAATTACGGTAACTACGCTAAATTAATAACTTTAGGAACTTACTTAATTTTAAATCCACAAAAAGCTCAGGCACAAAGCCCAGAAGCACCAGGAGTAGGTTTTTAGTTTTAAAAAAAACGGGGGAATATCATAAGTAAATCTATTTTTTTGAATAGATTTACTTTTTTGTGTTTTTTGAATCAATAAATAAGATGTTTAGAACAAAAATAGTTAATCTTGAGTTTTTGATATTATCTTAGAAATTTAAATAATTAAAAGAATGGCAAAATGCCCAAAAATGTTTTAAAATAAGAAAAAAAAATTTACAATAAGG
Organism: Polaribacter sp.; assembly: GCF_965656025.1. GTDB lineage: Bacteria > Bacteroidota > Bacteroidia > Flavobacteriales > Flavobacteriaceae > Polaribacter. The sequence goes on along the minus strand of NZ_CBFHJT010000027.1, from coordinate 2,695 downwards.
GGATTTGTACCAATTGTTGTGTATAAAAATTGTTTCAATTTTAAAAAAAATATATTTGGATTCGCCTTTGGTTAAAAAACTATATTTTAAAAAAGAGTTCTCTTTTAAGACATTAAATAAGTATCTAAGTGATATTTTGGTTGGTTGTTTTCATATTCAAATAACTTCGAATAATCCATCACATTGGGTACATTATCTAACTTACATAAAAAAGCTACAACACTGCACAAACCATTAAATAAAACTTCTTTATCTGTTGGGTTTTGTGGCTTTTGGTTGTAATGGCATAAAGGGGTTTTAAACCCACAAGCTTCTAAAAAAATCTTTTCTATTTGTACAATTTCTTGTGGTGAATAACCATTAAATTTTCTACCTAAATTTTGGTGCACTCTACCTACATAACTCAATTCTAAAGAACCATGATCGTTAGATAAATGTTTCCAACTATCAAAATTATCTAAAATATTACCAACAGCACAAGCTGTACAATCTTCTGGGTTTAAGGTGTTGTTATGAAAAGCTTTGTAAAGTTTTACAAGCGCATTTTCTAATCTTTTAGGTGTATTCATAAGGTAAATAATTTATAGCAATCTAAAAATAGTAAATATTAAAGAGGCAATCAAAGTCAAGAATGTTAAAGTTTTTATTTAGAATCCTTAAAAATGATTAGTTTCGTGCTAATTAATTTTTAATAATGATTTATTTACCAATCTTACTTATAATTGCTTTTTGTATTTTCTTTTCTTTTTTTCAAGAGCAATTTATTTTTTTAAATGGTAAAAAACTGTCCAAAGATTATCTGTATAAATTTACCAATCCTTTTGAAGAATTATTTATAAAAAGTATAGATGATACCTTAATTAACGCAGTACATTTTCAATTAAAAAATCCTAAAGGAATTATTCTTTTTTGTCATGGTAATAAAGGTAATTTAACAAAATGGGGCAATAGAGTTTCTTACCTTTTAAATTATAATTACGAAGTGTTACTTTTTGATTATAGAAATTATGGTAAAAGTACAGGTGGTTTTAACGAGCAAAAAATGTATGAAGATGCATTGCAAGTTTATCAACATATAAACACAATGTATAGTGAAGATGAAATTGTAGTTTATGGTTATTCTATTGGTTGTACTTTTGCAACTAAAATTGCACAAAAAAACACCCCTAAACATCTAATTTTAGAGGCTCCTTTTTATAGCTTAAAAAAAGCAGTACAAAATGCCTTGTTTTTAGCACCTACCTTTTTATTAAAATATAAATTTAGCACTTATACATTTTTTAATCTAGTTAAAGTACCCATAACCATTTTTCATGGTAAAAAAGATAGTGTAACTCCCCTAAAAGGATCAAAAAAATTGTTTCAACTAAATAACAATCCAGCAAATGATTTTATCACTTTAGAGGAAGCTACACATCATAATATAAGAACGTTTAATTTATACAAACAAAAACTAGAAGAAATCTTATAGCTTGGTATTTTTAAATGTATTAAATTGTATTTTTGATTTCTTAAAACTTTTTATGAAACGTTTAGCAAAAATTTTAAAAAAGAAAAAGTACATCAAAATAAAACTAAAGAAAATTGCCACTAATCATTTAGAATTAAAAGCAAAAATAAACGGGATTAAAGGGCGTTTTATTTTAGATACTGGTGCTTCTAATTCTTGCGTTGGTTTAAATGCAATAGCACATTTTAATTTATTAGCAGAAGAAAGCGAAACCAAAGCAGCTGGTGCAGGTGCCACAGATATGGAAACTCAGCTTTCTGAAAACAATTATTTAAAAATAGGTAAATGGTCTACCAAAAAATTGCACCTAGTTTTATTTGATTTATCGCATGTAAATATTGCTTTAGAAAACCATAATGCAAAAAAGGTAGATGGTATTATAGGAGCAGATATTTTACAAAAAGGAAAAGCTATCATAGACTATAATAAAAACGTTTTGTACTTAAAAAAGATATCAAAAAACAAATAGAAATCATTAAAACACTACAATATGAGTTTACAAAAACAAGTAATGGATAAGATGAAAGAAGCGATGAAAGCAAAAGATACAGTTGCTTTACAAGCTTTAAGAGCTGTTAAATCTGCTTTTTTATTGGCAAAAACAGAATCTGGTGTTCAGGAAGAATTAACAGAAGATCAAGAACTTAAAATCATACAAAAACAAGTAAAACAACGTAAAGATAGTGCTGCTATTTTTATAAAACAAAATAGAGAAGATTTAGCAGCACCAGAATTGGCGGAAATTGCTGTTTTAGAACAATTTTTACCAGAAGCCTTAACAGAAGAAGAAATAGAAGGTGTTGTAATTGCAACCATAGACGATTTAAATGCTTCTGGCATGCAAGATATGGGTAAGGTAATGGGTATTGTTTCTAAAGAATTATCTGGACAAGCAGATGGTAAAATAATCTCTACATTGGTTAGAAAACACTTAATGAAGTAAATTTTAATATTTTCATCTTAAATGCTCCCGAAAGATCATTTTAATTTATAAAAGGCTCCATAGTTCAACTGGATAGAATATCAGATTTCGGCTCTGACGGTTGAAGGTTCGAATCCTTCTGGAGTCACAAAAAAACTCAAAATTGTAAAATTTTGAGTTTTTTTATGCCCATACAACTATAAAAGTACTAGAAAATTAGTTGTTTAAGACTGATAAAAATCATCTTTTAAAGTGAGATTTTT
>NZ_CBFHJT010000026.1:35815-38145 GCF_965656025.1 Polaribacter sp. | reverse complement strand
ATGGAATCACCAATTAAACTAAAAACAGTACAATTTATGCTAACTACACCAGATTACGATTGGGAGCGTATTGATTTTTGGGTAAATGAAGGTCCAGCAGTGATTAAAAATAAAGGAAAAATTTACATCACATTTTCAGCAAGTGCAACAGGAGCCTGTTATTGCATGGGCTTAATGGAAGCAGATGAAAATGCAGATTTATTAGATAGAAATTCTTGGAAAAAATCAAGATATCCAGTATTGGAAACTAATTATGAAAAGAAAATATTTGGTCCAGGACACAATAGTTTTACTGTAGATGATGATGGAAAACCAATAAGTATTTATCACGCTAGAGATTATGAAAATGCGGTTGGTGATCCAGAATTTGTTCCAAAAACAGATACAAGACCATTAGAAGAAATTATAACAGATCCATTATACGATCCAAATCGTCATGCTAGAGTAATGGAAGTCCAATTTGACGAATTAGGAAAACCAATTTTTGAATTTTATTAAAAAAACATCAATATGAAAACATCAATTATTAAAAAATTACTTCTGTTAATTTTAGGGATTACTTTTTTTTACAGTTGTAAAAATGAGAACAAAATAAATTCAGATAAAGAAAAAAGTTCAGATGTCATTGATTTGGTATTAGACCTTAAGGATACTGATATTAAAATTCAGCCAACGATGTATGGTATTTTCTTTGAAGATATCAATTTTTCAGCAGATGGTGGTATATATGCAGAACTTATAAAGAATAGATCCTTTGAATTTCCTGATGCAAAAATGGGCTGGAAACAGCCAAATAGTTTTAGACCATCGTTAAACAAAAACTCGGGTTTTGCTAAAATCACCAATTATGTAAATCCTAATGGAGGCAATAAAAAGCACAGCCATACAGTAGTGTATAATTATAAAAATTATGAATTACTAAACGAAGGTTTTCGTGGAATAGGATTGCATGGAGGTAAAAAGTATGACCTTTCTGTAATGATGGCTAATAATGAGGGTATACAAAGTATCAACTTTTCGTTGGTAGATTCTACTGGAGTTGTTCTTGCAGAAACTAAATTTAAACCCTCAAAAGGAGATTGGAAAACGTATGAGGCAGTTTTAGAGCCTAACAAAACTGAAGCAAAAGCACAATTAAAAATCACTTTTGAAGGTAATGGAAGTATCGATTTAGATATGATTTCCCTATTCCCACAAGATACTTGGAAAGGTAGAAAAAAAGGGTTGAGAAAAGATTTAGTTGAACTTTTAGATGGTTTAGACCCTGGTTTTCTTCGTTTTCCTGGAGGTTGTATTGTTGAAGGTCGTAGTTTAGCTCAGCGTTATCAATGGCAAAAAACGGTAGGTCCAGTAGGTGAGCGTGAATTATTAATTAATAGATGGAATAATTTATTTGATCACAGACCAGCTCATGATTACTATCAAAGTTTTGGTCTTGGTTTTTTTGAATATTTTCAATTGTCAGAAGATTTAGGAGCAGAACCAATACCAATTTTAGGTTGTGGTATGGCTTGTCAGTTTAACACTGGAGAATTAGTTCCTCTTGAAAATTTAGGTCCCTACGTACAAGAGGCACTAGATTTAGTTGAATTTGCCAATGGAAGTATTGAAACTCCTTGGGGAAAATTAAGAGCTGAAATGGGGCATCCAAAGCCTTTTAATATGAAATATTTAGGTATTGGAAATGAGCAATGGGGACCAGAATATTTTGAACGTTATAAAATTTTTGCAAAAGCGATTAGTGAAAAATATCCTGATCTTATTTTAGTTTCAACTCCAGGTCCTTTTTCAGATGGAGATATGTTTGAATATGGATGGGAGCAATTGAAAAAACTTAATGTAGATTTAGCTGATGAGCACTATTACAGATCCCCAGAATGGTTTAAAAATAATGCTGATAGATATGATAGTTATGAACGTGAAGGCGTAAAGGTGTTTGCAGGTGAATATGCTGCACATCCTAAAGGAGTTAAAGATGGTCCTTTAGAGAATAATTGGAACTCAGCTTTATCTGAAGCTGCATTTATGACTGGTTTAGAACGAAATGCAGATGTTGTTCACTTAACGGCTTATGCACCACTAATGGCTCATGAAGAAGGTTGGCAATGGGCACCAGACCTTATTTGGTTCAACAATTTAGAATCTTACCAAACACCAAATTATCAAGTACAAAAATTATTTAGCACCAACTCTGGAACTGACTTATTAAAAATAACAGAAGGTGGAAAACCGGTAATAGGAAAAAATCAAATATATGCTTCTGCAGTTAAGGACTCAAAATCTGATGATTTAATTATCAAAGTTGTTAATACAAGTGAAGATGTAAAAAG
>NZ_CBFHJT010000026.1:33203-35716 GCF_965656025.1 Polaribacter sp. | reverse complement strand
AATTACTATTTCTACAAAAAACGGAACTTTAAACGGAAAAGGAACTTTACAAATATTAAGTCAAAAAGATTTATCGACAACAAATTCTTTTGATAAACCAAATAATACTAAAGTATCATCGTCAGAATTTGAAATAAATAACGGAACTATTAAAATTGAATTAGAAGGACAATCGCTTAATGTGTTTAAAATAAAAATGTAAGTGTAGTACTAACACTTATTAAGATATTTGTTTATATTTGTTCTCAATTTTTCAGTAGTAATAAACTTTTATTAATATAATTATTTAAAATAAAATAGGTTGAAAACATACGTAATAGGTCTAGATTATGGTTCAGATTCAGTAAGAGCTGTATTGATAGACACCCAAAACGGAGCTGAATTAGCCTCAGAGGTATTTTGGTATCCAAGGTGGAAAAAACAACAATATTGTAATGCAGGAATTAATCAATTTAGGCAACATCCTTTAGATCATATAGAAGGGTTAGAACATACGATTACTTCTGTAATTTCAGAAAGTGGTGTTTCGCCAGAAGCGGTTGCAAGTATTTGTATTGATACTACAGGATCTTCACCTTTACCATTAACAAAAGACGGTACACCTTTGGCTTTAGTAGATGGTTTTAAAGAAAATCCAAATGCCTTAATGGTACTTTGGAAAGACCATACTTCTGTAAAAGAAGCAAATGAAATAAACGAGTTGGCAAGAAGTTGGGGAGGAGAAGATTATACAAAGTACGAAGGTGGAATTTATTCTTCTGAGTGGTTTTGGGCAAAAATATTGCATATCGCAAGGCAAGATAAAGCCGTAAAAGAAGCAGCTTATACTTGGATGGAACATTGTGATTATATGACTTATATGTTAGTTGATAATCAAGATTTAAAATCTTTTAAACGCAGTCGATGTGCAGCAGGACATAAAGCCATGTGGCACGAAAGCTGGAATGGTTTACCTGCAAAAGAATTCTTAACACAACTAGACCCTTATTTAGCAGAATTAAGAGGAAACCTTTACAACGAAACTTATACATCAGATGAAATTGCTGGTCATTTAAATCAAGAATGGGCAGATAAATTAGGCTTAACTACCAATACTGTTATTGCTGTGGGTACTTTTGATGCGCATTCTGGTGCAGTTGGTGCTAAAGTTGATAAACATGCTTTAGTGAGAGTAATGGGAACATCTACTTGTGATATTATGGTAGCTGATGAGAAAGTTATTGGCACTAATTGCGTAAAAGGAATTTGTGGTCAGGTAGATGGATCAGTCATTCCTGGGTTTATTGGTTTAGAAGCAGGACAATCTGCATTTGGAGATGTGTTAGCTTGGTTTAAAAATGTTTTATCATGGTCAATTGATAACTTGGTTATGACCTCTTCTATTCTTTCTGAAGACCAAAAAGAACAATTCCATAATGAAATTGAAGCCAATTTTATAAGAACGCTAGCAAGTCAAGCTGAAAAAATTCCTTTAGAAGAAGCTGTGCCAATAGCTTTAGATTGGGTAAATGGTCGTAGAACACCAGATGCTAATCAAGAATTAAAGGCAGCATTTACAGGAATCTCATTAGGCACAAAAGCACCACATATTTTTAAAGCATTAGTGAATGCCATTTGTTTTGGGTCTAAAATGATTGTAGATCGTTTTGAAGACGAAGGTGTAAAAATAGATACTGTTATTGGTATAGGAGGTGTAGCACGTAAATCGCCATTCATTATGCAAACCTTAGCTAATGTATTAAACATGCCCATAAAAGTTGCAGAATCAGATCAAGCACCAGCTTTGGGAGCAGCAATTTATGCAGCAGTTGCAGCCGGTGTTTATAAAAATGTGGTAGAAGCTAGTAAAGTAATGGGAAGTGATTTTGAAGCAGAGTATTTCCCACAATCCAATCAAGTAAAAATATATGCAGACTTCATGGAAGAATATAAAGCTTTGGGGGAATTTGTAGAAAAATCAATAATAATAGAATAATATGAGTTCCAAGTATAAGTCGCTAAAAGAAGAATGTTACGAAGCAAATATGCAATTGAATGCATTAGATCTTGTAGTTTACACCTTTGGAAATGTAAGTGCAGTAGATAGAGCAAATGCTGTATTTGCCATTAAACCAAGTGGAGTAGATTACGAAAAATTAAAACCAGAAGACATTGTTATTGTAGACTTTGATAATAATATAGTAGAAGGTACAATGCGTCCATCATCAGATACTAAAACCCATTCTTATTTATATAAAAATTGGGATGATATTGGTGGAGTTGCGCATACTCACGCCAAATTTTCTTGTGCATGGGCACAATCACAAAAAGATATACCAATTTTTGGAACAACTCATGCAGATCATTTAACAGCAGATATTCCTTGTGCGCCACCAATGAGTGATGCATTAATTGAGGGAAATTATGAGCATAATACTGGAATCCAAATTTTAGATTGTTTCAAAGAAAAAAATCTTTCTCATAAAGAAGTAGAAATGATTTTAATAGGAAATCATGGTCCTTTCTCTTGGGGA
>NZ_CBFHJT010000026.1:6173-33104 GCF_965656025.1 Polaribacter sp. | reverse complement strand
AAAAATGCAGCTAAGGCTGTATATAACAGTAAAGTATTAGAAGTGGTGGCAGAAATGGCTTATTTTACGCTACAAATTAACCCTAGTGCTCCACGATTAAAAGATTCATTAATAAAAAAACATTACGAACGTAAGCATGGTAAAAATGCTTATTACGGTCAATAAAGAATACAGAGAATTATGATAGATATTTCTAACAAAGAAGTTTGGTTTATTACGGGAAGCCAAGATTTATATGGACCAGAAACTTTAGCTCAAGTAGCTAAAAACTCTTCTGAAATTGTAAAAGCTTTAGATGCTTCATCTACAATACCTGTTAAAGTAGTTTATAAGCCTACTGTAAAATCTACGGAAGAAATTTATGATACTTTAACTGCAGCAAATCAAGAAGAAAATTGTATTGGGGTTATCACTTGGATGCATACATTTTCTCCAGCAAAAATGTGGATTCGTGGTTTAACTGCGCTTCAAAAACCATTATGTCATTTACATACGCAGTTTAATAGAGATATTCCTTGGGATTCTATAGATATGGATTTCATGAACCTGAATCAAGCTGCTCATGGAGATCGTGAGTTTGGATTTATGGTAAGTAGATTAAGAAAAAACAGAAAAATAGTTGTTGGGCACTGGACTGAAGATTCAGTTCAAAAAAATATTGGAGATTGGACACGAGTTGCTGCTGCTTGGGATGATTGGCAAGGGGCTAAATTTGCTCGTTTTGGAGATAATATGCGTTTTGTAGCGGTTACAGATGGCGATAAGGTAGAGGCAGAAACCAAGTTTGGGTTTTCAGTAAATACTTATGCAGTTGGTGATTTAGTTGAAGTGATTAACTCTATTTCTGATGAAGAAATAAATACTTTAATTAAAGAATATGAGGAGTCCTATCATGTAGATGATAATTTACTTGAAGGGGGAGAAAAGCGTTCGTCTTTAATAGAATCTGCTCGTATTGAATTAGGTTTAGAAAAATTTTTAGTAGATGGTGGGTTTAAAGGTTTTAGCGATACTTTTGAAGATCTGCACGGTATAAAACAATTACCAGGAATCGCTGTACAAAGGTTGATGCAAAAGGGATATGGATTTGCTGGTGAAGGAGATTGGAAAACAGCAGCTTTGGTTCGCGCAATGAAAGTTATGGGTTCAGGTCTAGAAGGTGGTAGTGCATTTATGGAAGATTATACCTATCATTTAGATCCAGAAAAACCTAGAGTTTTAGGGTCGCATATGTTAGAAGTAGACCCTGTTTTAGCCGCTAATAAACCATCTTGTGAGGTACATGCTTTAGGAATTGGTGGTAAAGAAGACCCTGTTCGTCTAGTATTTAATGGTAAAGCTGGTGATTCTTTAGTAGCTGCATTAATGGACTTTGGTAATCGTTTTAGACTTTTAATCAATAAAACGGTTGGTGAAGAAGTTACAGAAAAATTACCTAACTTACCTGTTGCAAGAGTTATGTGGAAACTTTTACCTGATTTTAAAACAGCTTGTACATCTTGGATTTTAGCAGGTGGTGCTCATCATTCTTGTTATAGCGAAAATGTTTCTGTAGAGCAATTAGAAGATTTTGCAGAAATGGCAGATATTGAATCTTTAGTAATTGATGAAGATACAACCATAAGAAGCTTTAAAAACACAATTCATACTAATGAAGCTTTCTACAAATAAAAATTAATTATAAAGATGTTAAGATGAAAAATTTAAAACCTATTCCTTATTTTTTATTGATAATAGTATTATGTTTGGGAATCAGTTGTAAAAATCAAAAAAAAGAAGATACAACTGAAAAATCAAAACCTATGGCAGTAGAGAATCTTACAATTGTAAAATCAGAATTTGGTAACACGAAAGAGGGTAAAGCAATTGAAAAATATACCCTAAAAAACAAGAATGGTGTTGAGTTGAATGTGATTACTTATGGAGGTAGAATAACATCTTTAAAAGTACCAAATAAAACAGGAAAATTAGAAAACGTTGTTTTAGGACATGATACGATGGAAGGATATTTAAGAGCAGATAATCCTTTTTTTGGTGCATTAATTGGTCGATATGGAAACAGAATAGCAAATGGTAAATTCACTTTAAATGGTGAAGAATATACCTTGGCAACCAATGATGGGGCAAATCATTTGCATGGGGGTGTTAATGGTTTTGATCGTGTAGTTTGGACAGCAACACCAATGGAAGGCAAAGAAAATTCATCTTTAAAATTAACGTATTTAAGTAAAGATGGTGAAGAAGGTTATCCAGGAAATTTAGAAGTTACAGTAATTTACACACTAACAAAAGATAATTCTGTTGAGGTTTCTTACGAAGCTACAACAGATAAATCAACTGTAGTTAATTTAACACAACATGCTTATTTTAATTTAACAGGAGATTTTTCTAAAGATATTTTAAATCATGATGTAGTGATAGATGCAGATACGTATTTACCAGTAGATGCTACTTTGATTCCGACTGGTGAAATTAGAGAAGTTAAAGAAACACCTTTTGATTTCAATTCCTCTAAAAAAATAGGTAAAGAAATTAATGCTAGTAACGAACAATTAAAACGTGGCAAAGGTTACGATCATTGCTGGGTTTTAAATGGTGAAAATGGAGAAATGCGTTTTGTAGCTTCTGCTTACGATGAAACTAGTGGACGATTTATGGAAATTCATTCGGAAGAACCTGCAATTCAATTTTATACCGGAAACTTTTTAGATGGTTCGTTACCAATGCCAGAAGGCGGAACCTATGCACACAGAACAGGATTTTGTTTAGAAACACAACATTATCCAGATTCGCCTAATCAAGAAAAATTTCCATCTACGGTTTTAAATCCAGGTGAAACATATTCAACAAAAACGATTTTTAAATTTTCTGTAAAGTAATTTAATAACCACAAATATTAACTAAATAAATTATGGGACTTATATCTTTTGGTGCTTTTACACTACTTGTAGCAATTATAGCTTGGTGGTCAACAAGAAAAACAGACGAAAATACTTCAGATGGGTATTTTTTAGGAGGAAGAAGTTTAACAGGTCCTGTAATTGCGGGTTCATTATTACTTACCAATTTATCAACAGAACAAATTGTTGGAATGAATGGAGTTTCGTTTAGAGATGGAATTCCTATTATGGCTTATGAGGTTGTTGCTGCTATTGCCATGGTTTTTACAGCTTTTGTTTTGTTACCAAAATATTTAAAAAGTGGAATTGCTACCATACCTCAGTTTTTACAAAACAGGTATGCCAAAAGCACTAAAACTATTGTATCTCTTTTATTTCTTTTAGGGTACGCTATTTCTATGTTGCCTACAGTTTTATATTCGGGTGCATTGGCAATAAACACAATGTTTGATATTCCAGAATTATTAAATATGGAGCCAGAACCTGCACTTTGGGTAACCGTTTGGGCTATAGGTATTACAGGTAGTATTTATGCTATTTTTGGAGGTCTTAAAGCAGTTGCAGTTTCAGATTCAATAAATGCAGTTGGGTTGTTAATTGGTGGATCACTAATTCCAATTTTTGGATTGATGAAAATTGGTGATGGTAACGTTTTAACAGGTCTTAATAAATTAACAACAGCACTTCCTGAAAAATTTGATATCATTGGAGGTCCTGATTCTGATGTTCCTTTTTGGACATTATTCACAGGAATGATAATTGTGAATTTTTATTATTGGGGAACAAATCAAGCCATTATTCAAAGAGCGCTTGGAGCTAAAAATCTAAAGGAAGGTCAAAAAGGACTTTTATTAGCAGCATTTATAAAAATATTAGGACCATTTATTGTGGTATTGCCAGGTATTATTGCCTTTTATATTTTTAATGGAGATCTTGCAAATGCAGATGAAGCTTATCCTATGGTTGTAAAAGCAGTTTTACCTGTAGCCTTTATAGGATTTTTTGCAGCGGTACTTTTTGGAGCGATATTAAGTTCCTTTAATAGTGCTTTAAATAGTTCTGTAACGTTATTTGGATTGGATTTTTATAAAGAATATATTAATAAGGATGCAAATGAAAAACAAGTGGTAAGAGCTGGTAAAACATTTGGAATCGTTTTGGCTTTATTCTCAATGGGAATTGCACCATTACTTTATGGCGTTGAAGGTGGAATTTTTACGTATTTACAAGAATTAAATGGTACGCATAGTGTGCCAATTTTAGCTATAATACTTGTTGGAATATTCAATAAACGTGTATCTGCCAAAGCAGCAAATATTGGTATTTTGTTTAGCGTTATTACTTATTTAGTTACGCTATATGTTATTAAACCAGATATTAGTTTCTTACATTTAATGGGAATTTTGTTTGTGCTTACTGTAATCATCATGTTTATTATAACAGCATTTAGTCCAAGAACTTCAGACTATAACCAAGAATATACTAGGCAAGTAGATATTACGAATTGGAAATATTTAAAACCTGTAGGTTATGTAATTGTAGGTTTGGTTATAGCGCTTTATATTTCACTTTCATAATATAACAAAAATACAACTGATAATTTTTTTTGAGATTGATTTAAAAGGAAGTGATAGAAATAATCACTTCCTTTTTTTTTATTAAAATTTAGCTACAAATCCACCATTTGGATCAAGCTGAATTGTTGTTAGATTTTTACTATTTATTTTTATTTTTTTAAAAGCCCTATTATTATCAGTGATTACAAAACCATTTTTATTGTCGATAAAAGATAAATCAAGTTGCAATGTTTTTTGTTTATTTTCACCATTAATTCCAACAATAAACCAAGTATTGTTTTTTCGTCTTGCCATAACTACATCTTTCCCAGGATAGCCTGTAATAAATTTTGATTCATCCCAATTTGTTGGAATATCTTTTAAATAGTCAATAACATAATCTGGTTGTTTTTTCATGCCATCAGGAGTTTCAGCCATATGTTGAATTCCAGAAAGAAATAATACGGGAAGTGCTAACTCGAAACTTTTTGATGTTCTTCTATGTATACCAGGAATACTATCTAAAACCATTGGCGTAAAATCCATTGGATCAAAAACATTTCTAGTAAATGGTAAAATAGCACTATGGCTTGGTTGCAAATCTGCATTTGCTTGTTCAAAAGTGATAAATTCTTCTCCTTTTATAGCTTCAACTGTCATTAAATTTGGATAGGTTCTTTGCCATCCTCTAGGTAAAGTAGCACCATGAAAATTAACTAATAATTTGTGTTTTGCTGCATCTTTTAAAATAGCATGGTAATAAGCAATCATAGATTGTCCATCACCTCCAAAAAAGTCAATTTTAACCCCAGAAACAGCTATTTCATTAAGTTTTTTAAATTCTTCTTTTCTGCTTTTTGAAGTAAGAAGTTTATCTTTTGGAGTATAAGGAGTAGTATTCCAACTACCAGCAGAATTATACCAAACCAATAATTTTACATTTTTTAATGCAGCATATTTGGTCAGTTCATTCATTTTTTCGTAACCAATTTTTTGGTCCCAATCTGCATCAATTAGGCAGTAATCCCAATTCATTTCTGATGCATAATCAATAAATTTTATTGAGGTTTCATAATTGGTAAAGTCATCTTTTAACAACACCCAACTCCAAGAAGATAAGCCACTTTTAATAAAAGAAGTATCCATTTCTATGGCTTTATTTGCTAAATCTGTGCCTAGGGTACTTTCGGTTATCGTTTTTAAATTTCCAATAGTTAGAATTCGCCAAGGGGTTTCCCAAGGTGTTTTTGCTTCTGGTTTTAATGCTCCATCAGGAAAAACTTCTTCTTTTTGAGGAAAGGAAACCTTAAGTGCATTATACTCGTTGTTATAAATTAATCTTGTGCCAGAATATTTACTATGCAAACCAGTTTCTGAAATTAATACCCATGTATCATTCGTGTTAAATAAAGCTGGATACACCCAACCTTCACCAATTGGAGATTTTTTATCAACTGATATAGCAGATAAATAATGCTCTTCATAAGAAGGATTTACCTGTTCCCAACCAGTTTTAGCTTTAGACATAGGTTGCAACCAACTTTTAGTGTTTGTAACAAAATTATAAGTTGTTTTTTCATCTTCAATTTTATAAACTGATTCTGATTTTTTTGAAAAAATATATTTAAAAGCAACTCCATCATTAGAAAGATTGAAAATGATGTTCATAGCCATTCCGTTTTTATTTTCCAATTCAATTTTATATTGTAGTGCTGTATATTTTATTTCCTTCTGTTTTCCTTGAAACATTGTATAGTTGTCTTCTATATATTTCCCTTCAGAGATGTTTTTAAGAGTTATATTTGAAAAAAAATCTTGATCTTTTCTTTTGATACCTAAGTAAGAGGTGTCTAAAATAATTTGATCTTTATGAAATAGTTTAAAAAAAGGACGTTTTTGTGAATCTAAATCAATTTTTATTTTCAAAGTACCATCAGAATTAACTAGATTATTTTGTTTAGACTCTGAACAGCTAATAAAAATTAATATTGTTCCAATTAAATAGGATATAAAAATATTTCTTCTCATTTAGTAGTGTTTTAATTACACTTGTAAAATAAAGAATAATTTTCATTTTTATTATTCTTTTTTAGATTTTTTCACATCGACCCAATTTCTAAAGAGAGTCTAGTTATAAATGTAATTATGATTTAATAATTTATTTAGATTTTTTCCTATTCAACTATTTTTCAATTTTTAATAAGTTATTATCATTTTTCATACATTTACTTTTTACATAATAAGTGTATTTAGAACAAGGTGTTAAATTATAATATTGTAAAATAAAATATAGATGCAACAAAAAAATAATACCACTGCAATTGTTATTATTGCCAGTTTATTTTTCATTTTTGGTTTCGTAACATGGATTAACGGAGCATTAATTCCGTTTATGAAAACCATTAACGAACTAACAGATGCTCAATCCTATCTGGTAGCCTCTGCTTCTTACATTTCGTTTGTAGTTATGGCATTACCAGCATCTTATATTTTAAATAAAATTGGATATAAGAAAGGAATGTCCCTAGGTTTAATAATTATGGCAATTGGTGCTTTGGTTTTTATACCTGCAGCAGAAGCTAGAACTTATTGGGTGTTTTTAGCTGGTATTTTTATACAAGGAATTGGTATGACTATTTTGCAAACAGCTTCAAACCCCTATATAACTATTTTAGGGCCTATAGAAAGTGGTGCAAAAAGAATTGCAATTATGGGAATTGCTAACAAAATTGCGGGTGCCTTAGGCTCTTTAATATTTGGTGCTTTATTGTTGTCAGGTATCGATAAAACCAAAGAAAAACTTGCAGGAGCTTCTATAGAAGAGAAAAATGTATTGTTAGATGCAATGGCAGACAGTGTATTTATGCCGTATATTATAATGGCAATTGTATTATTTATTTTGGGTGTTTTAATTAGAAAAGCACCATTGCCAGAAGTTGAAGCCACTGAAAGTAAAGACGAGAATAATCAAAGTACAAGCAAAACAAGTATTTTTCAATTTCCGAATTTATGGTTGGGTGTAATTGCCTTATTTGTTTATGTGGGTGCAGAGGTTATTGCTGGAGATACTATTATAGCTTATGGTATTTCTTTAGGTTTTACAGGTGAAGAAGCAAAATATTTTACCACATATACACTTTTAGCAATGGTAGCAACTTACGCTTTAGGTGTTTTTTTAATACCTAAATATATTCAACAAAAAACAGCTTTAATTGCAAGTGCAATTTTAGGGATTGTATTTAGTATTTGTATTTTAAACACTACAGGTTACGCATCTATACTATTTGTTGCTGCGCTTGGTATTGCAAATGCATTGGTTTGGCCAGCAATTTGGCCTCTAACGTTAGATGGTTTGGGTAAATTTACAAAAACAGCTTCTGCTTTATTAATTATGGCTATTTCTGGTGGTGCAATAATACCGCCTTTATATGGTAGAATGGTAGATGCAAGTAAGCAAGAAATGATTGCGAATGGCACAGAGGAACTTACAGCATTAGCAACAGCTTCTAATAGTAGTTATTGGATTTTGATACCCTGTTATGCAATTATATTATACTTTGCAATTTGGGGACATAAATTAAAAAAGTGGTAATTTTTTAAAAACCTTGTGCAATTTTTTCTAGTTCAGATAAATTTAAAATTTTAATTTCTTTACCAACAAACTCTATATACTTTTTCTTTTTTAAGTCAGATAATAATCTGATGGCAGATTCTGTTGCGGTACCAATAATATTGGCAATATCTTCTCTAGACAAACGTACATTTATAATGCCATCATTATTAGTATCAAACTTTTCTTTTAAATTGATAAGTGTTTCAGCCAAACGTTGTTTTACCGTTTTTTGAGCCATGTCTACAATGATATTATCGGCTTTTTTTAAATTATTAGCCATATCTTTTAAAACACTCATAGAAAATTTTGGGTTCTTTTCTAAATCTTCTATAATCTCTTCTTTAGGTATAAAACAAACTTCCATGTCTTCTAAAGCTATTGCTTCCAAATTAGAAGCTTCTTGTGTAACAAGACTTCTTTCTCCAAGAATATCTCCTTTTGTAATAAGGTTTACAATTTGGTTTCTACCATTTTCACTCATTTTAGAGACCTTACAAATACCGTCTTTTATACAAAAGATACCATTTATGTGTTCTCCTTCACTAAAAAGTGGCTCTCCTTTTTTTATGATTCTAGAAGTTTTACAAGCAGAAATTTTAACCAATTCCTCTCTAGATAAATGGGTCAATGAATTAAATTTCCGCACTATGCATTGTTCACACTTACTCATAATTTATAAAGTATAATATCTATCCAAAGATATTGAAAAGATGATAAATATCATATAATAAACAAAACAATTCTTAGAATTTTGTGGCAGGCAAAAGAGTAAATATGAAATCTACACAATGTTATCACTGTGGCGATTCTTGTGATAACAATCACGTTAAGTTTGATGAGAAACAATTCTGTTGTAATGGTTGTAAAACTGTTTATGAAATTTTTTCTGAGAACGATTTAACTTGTTATTACAATTTTCAAGACAATCCTGGAGCAATCCCTACAGAAATTCAAGGAAAATATGATTTTTTGGAGCAGGAAGAAATTGTTAAAAAATTATTAGATTTTTCTGATGCTGATACACAAATTGTAACACTTTACATACCACATATTCATTGTAGTTCTTGTATTTGGGTATTAGAAAATTTACATAAGTTAAAGCCAGAAATATCATCTTCTCAAGTAGATTTTACAAAGAAACAAGTTCGAATTACCTATAATTCAGAAACCACTTCTTTAAAAGAAATTGTGCTATTACTTAGTGCAATTGGTTATGAACCATACATAAGTCTAGAGGATTATGAAGGAGGAAAAAAAGCAGTAAATAGAAGCTTAATTTATAAATTAGGAGTAGCGGGTTTTGCTTTTGGCAATGTAATGTTTTTGTCTTTTCCTGAGTATTTTGAAGTAGATGGTTTTTGGATAGAACAATACAAAAATGTATTTAGATGGTTGATGTTTTTCTTTTCATTACCCGTTGTTTTTTATGCTGGTAGAGACTATTTTATATCCGCTTTTAAAGGTTTACGATCTAAAATTTTAAATATAGATGTACCTATTGCATTGGGAATTTCTGTATTATTTATAAGAAGTACTGTAGAAATTATATTTGATTTAGGTACTGGTTTTTTTGATAGTTTAACAGGCTTGGTTTTCTTTTTATTATTAGGAAAATTTTTTCAACAAAAAACCTATAATTTCTTGTCTTTTGAGCGTGATTATAAATCTTATTTTCCGATAGCAGTAACAAGAATTAAAAATTCAAAAGAAGAAAATGTACAAATTTATGATGTCGAAAAAGGAGATAGGTTATTAATTAGAAATGAGGAGTTAATACCTGTAGATGGTATTTTAATAAACGGAAATGCTGCTATAGATTATAGCTTTGTTACAGGTGAAGCTGTTCCTGTAGAAAAAAAATCTGGAGACAAACTTTTTGCTGGCGGCAAGCAACTTTCTGGAGTTATAGAAATGGAGGTTTTAGCCTCAGTTTCTCAAAGTTATTTAACCCAATTGTGGAGTAATGATGTATTTAACAAAGAAAACAAATCTCCCTTTAAAACCATTACAGATACCATTAGTAAAAACTTTACAATAGCAGTTTTATCGATTGCTATTTTAGCAACAATTTATTGGTTATTTATCGATTCTAATAAGGCACTAAACGTATTTACGGCAGTTTTAATTATAGCCTGCCCTTGTGCAATAGCCTTGGCAGCGCCATTTACATTGGGTAATATGTTGCGCATTTTTGGAAAACATAAATTCTATTTAAAAAATGCAACAGTTGTAGAACAATTAGCAAAAATAGATACTGTAATTTTCGATAAAACAGGTACACTTACAACCAATAAAGAAAGTAAAGTTTTGTATGAGGGTGATGTTCTAAGTGCAGAAGAAGAAAAATTATTAAAAAGTACTTTACGAGCTTCAAATCATCCATTAAGTAGAACACTTTATAATAAATTTAGTTCACTAGAAACACAGCAAATTACCAATTATAAAGAAGTAGTGGGTAAAGGTATTGAAGCAAATTTTAACACAACAAATCTAAAATTAGGTTCAGCATCTTTTGTAAATAATAATGATGAAAAATCAACTTTAGATACTGCGGTACACATTAGTTTTAATGATGTTTATAAAGGGAAATATATTTTTAAAAATGCCTATAGAAGAGGGGTTAAAAAGGTTTTCAAATCTCTTAATAAAGATTATAAACTTGCTGTAGTTTCTGGAGATAATGAGGGAGAAAAAGAGTATTTACAAAACTTTTTACCTTCAGAAACTAATTTACAATTCAACCAAAAGCCAGAAGATAAATTAGAAGTTATTGCCAATTTACAAAAACAAGGTAATAAAACAGCTATGATTGGTGATGGTTTAAATGATGCTGGAGCTTTAGCACAAAGTGATGTTGGTATTGCTTTGTCAGAAAATATAAATGTTTTTTCCCCTGCTTGCGATGGAATTTTAGATGCATCAAAATTTTATAATATAGAAACCTTCTTAAACGCCTCTAAAAAAGCGATAAAAATTATAAAATACTGTTTTATACTTTCTTTATGTTACAATATTGTAGGATTATATTTTGCAATTACTGGGCAGTTAATGCCGGTAATAGCGGCAATTTTAATGCCTTTAAGTTCTATCAGTATTGTGGTATTTACTACAGTGGCTACTAATTTATTAGGTAATAAAATTACATAAAAATGAGCATTCATATACAAGCAAAAAAACAAGAAATTGCAGAAACTGTTTTATTACCAGGAGATCCTATGAGAGCAAAATGGATTGCAGATACTTTTTTAGAAAATGCAAAACAATATAATGATGTAAGAGGTATGTTAGGCTTTACAGGTGCTTATAAAGGCAATAAAATTTCGGTGCAAGGTACAGGAATGGGCATCCCATCAACCTTAATATATGCAACAGAATTAATTACAGAGTATGGTGTAAAAAACTTAATTAGAGTAGGTTCTGCAGGCTCTTATCAAAAAGAAATTAAAATAAGAGACATTGTTTTGGCAATGACAGCGTCTACAAATTCGGGTTTAAATACCATCCGTTTTAATGGAGCAGATTTTGCACCAGCAGCAAGTTTTCAATTGTTTCAAAAAGCAGTAACAATAGCAAAACAAAAAAACATACCTATAAAAGCAGGTGGAATTTTAAGTTCAGATGAGTTTTATGCAGATGATTTTGAAAGCTATAAAAAATGGGCAGAGTATGGTGTTTTGTGTGTAGAAATGGAAACTTCTGGTTTGTATACAGTTGCTGCAAAATACAATGTAAACGCACTGTCTATTTTAACAATTTCAGATAGTTTGGTAACCAAAGAAAGAACTACAGCAGAAGAGAGAGAACAAACCTTTAAAGAAATGATAGAAATTGCTTTAGAATTGGCTTAGTTGTCAGTTCTGACGTTGTCATTTCGAGCCCAATCGAGAAATCTCGTAATAAGAAATTAGAAAAATGAAACAATCACTAATACAAAAATACAACATTCCAGGTCCAAGATACACCAGTTATCCAACTGTACCTTATTGGAACAAAGCAGGAATTGATAAACAAGATTGGATACAATCTTTTCAAAAATCCTTTAAAGAGAGTAATCAATCAGAAGGAATTAGTCTATACATCCATTTACCTTTTTGTGAGAGTTTGTGTACTTTTTGTGCGTGTCATAAGCACATTACCAAACGACACGAAGTAGAAGAGGAGTATATAGAAACCGTCTTAAAAGAATGGAAATTATATGTGGCTTTGTTAGATGAAAAACCCATTGTAAAAGAGTTACATTTGGGTGGAGGTACGCCTACTTTTTTCTCAAAAGAAAACTTACAGTTTTTAATGAATGGTATTTTTTCTATCGCAAAAAAACATCCTGAACACGAGTTCAGTTTCGAAGGTCATCCAAACAATACCACTAAAGAACAGCTACAAACTTTGTTTTATTGTGGTTTTACAAGAGTAAGTTTTGGTGTGCAAGATTATAATGAAAAAGTGCAACAGGCAATTCATCGAATTCAACCTTTTGAAGCTGTAGCAAAAGTTACAAAATGGTCACGAGAAATTGGTTACACTTCTGTAAGTCACGATTTGATTTTTGGCTTACCCTTTCAAACCAAAGAAAATGTAATTCATACCATCAACAAAACCAAAGAATTACAACCAGACAGAATTTCTTTCTACAGCTACGCACATGTACCTTGGGTAAAAGGTGTTGGGCAAAGAGGTTTTAATGATGATGATTTGCCAAAGGATGAAGATAAAAGAGCACTTTATGAAATAGGGAAGGAGCTATTTGCAACATTAGGTTATCAAGAAATTGGTATGGATCATTTTGCCTTAAAAACGGATAGTTTGTATAAGGCAACCCTCAACAAAACCATTCATAGAAATTTTATGGGCTACACAGCTAGTAAAACGCAATTAATGATTGGTTTGGGCATGTCTGCAATATCAGACTCATGGTACGCATTTGCACAAAATGTAAAAACGGTAAAAGAGTATCAGCAATTAGTAAATGCTGGCGAAATCCCAATATTTAGAGGCCATTTATTAAATACAGAAGATAGAGTTATCAGAAAACATATTTTAAATATGATGTGCAATTTTTCCACTTCATGGGAAAAAGAAACCATGCAAATTAAAAATATAGAAAAGCATTTAGCATTATTAAAAGAAATGGAAAATGATGGTTTGGTACAAATAGAAAAAAACAAATTAACCATACCAGAGAAAGCAAGACCCTTTGTAAGAAATATTTGTATGGCTTTTGATGTTCATCTTTTAGAAAACAAACCTAAAACACAATTATTTTCGATGACAATTTAAAAAATTAAATACAACAAGTAATTGATTGTGAGTTTTTTGTGGTTTTATTTGACGAAGTATTAAGTAAATATGACAAATGTCATATTTTAAAAACAAGAACAAAACTATTTTTGATCTATTAAAATTATCAGGCAAGATATGAGCGTAATATACCTTCTACTTACACTAAGTATTTTAGTGGCATTAGTATTTTTTATCGCATTTATTTATTCAGTAAAAAGAGGTCAGTATGATGATTCATACACGCCCTCTGTTCGTATGCTGTTTGATGACGAATTAGTAAAAGAATCAACAGAAAAATCAAATAAAGTTTAAATTAAATTATATGGAAATGCAACAATTTTATTACGACAATAAGATCGTAAAAAAGTTTATCTACGCTACGCTTCTTTGGGGTATTGTAGGTTTTAGTGTAGGTTTATTACTCGCTTTTATGTTTTTGTTCCCAAGCTTAACAGACGGAATTTCGTGGTTAAGTTTTGGTCGTTTAAGACCTTTACATACCAATGCAGTAATTTTTGCCTTTGTAGGTAATGCCATTTATGCCGGTGTTTATTATTCGCTACAGCGTTTATTAAAAACAAGAATGGCAAGTAACTTTTTAAGTAATTTTAATTTTTGGGGTTGGCAATTAATTATAGTTGCTGCAGCCATTACACTTCCTTTAGGATATACCACTTCTAAAGAATATGCAGAGCTAGAGTGGCCTATAGATATTGCCATTGCTTTAGTTTGGGTAGCTTTTGGTGTAAATATGATTTGGACGATTTTAAGAAGAAGACAACGTCACTTATATGTCGCTATTTGGTTTTATTTAGCAACATTTGTTACAGTTGCAGTATTGCACATTTTTAACAGTTTAGAATTACCAGTAAGTGCTTTAAAATCTTATTCTGTATATGCAGGTGTACAAGACGCTTTGGTACAATGGTGGTATGGCCATAATGCAGTTGCATTTTTCTTAACTACTCCATTTTTAGGGTTGATGTATTACTTTGTGCCAAAAGCAGCAAATAGACCTGTCTATTCATATAGACTTTCTATAGTGCATTTCTGGTCTTTAATATTTATCTATATATGGGCAGGACCACATCATTTATTATATTCTGCCCTACCAGATTGGGCACAGAATTTAGGAGTAGCATTTTCTGTAATGTTAATTGCACCATCTTGGGGTGGTATGATTAATGGCTTGTTAACCTTAAGAGGTGCTTGGGATAAAGTGCGTACAGACCCAGTTTTAAAATTTATGGTAGTTGCAATTACAGGTTATGGTATGGCAACTTTTGAAGGCCCTATGTTATCTCTAAAAAATGTAAATGCCATTGCACACTTTTCAGATTGGATTATAGCCCACGTTCACGTTGGTGCTTTAGCTTGGAATGGTTTCTTTGCATTTGGTATGTTATATTGGATGATACCAAGATTGTTTAAAACAAAATTATATTCTACAGGTTTAGCAAACGTACACTTTTGGGTAGGTACATTAGGTATTATTTTATATGCATTACCAATGTATGTAGCTGGTTTTGTTCAAGCTTCTATGTGGAAACAATTTAATCCAGATGGTACATTAACATATGGTAACTTTTTAGAGACTGTAAACGAAATTATACCTATGTATTGGATGCGTGCCATCGGTGGTAGCATGTATATTTTGGGTGCACTTATAATGTTGTACAATGTTGTAAGAACCGTTAGATCTGGAAGTGCAGTTACAGATGAGTTAGCAGAAGCACCCGCCTTAAAGAAAGTATCTAAGCATAGAACTAGAGGAGAAGGGTATCATACTTGGTTAGAAAGAAAACCAATAAAATTAACCATTTATGCAACCATAGCTATTTTAATTGGTGGTGCTGTACAGATTATACCAACATTATTAGTAAAATCGAACATACCAACAATTAGTAGTGTAAAACCTTATACTCCTTTAGAGTTAGAAGGAAGAGATTTATACATCAGAGAAGGTTGTGTAGGATGTCACTCACAAATGATAAGACCTTTTAGAAGTGAAGTAGAACGTTATGGAGAGTACTCTAAAGCAGGTGAGTTTGTATACGATCATCCATTTTTATGGGGAAGTAAACGTACTGGTCCAGATTTACACAGAGTAGGTCAGAAATATAATGATAGCTGGCACTTAAACCATATGTACGATCCTCAAAGTACATCTCCAGGATCTATAATGCCATCTTACAAATGGTTAATTGTAAATGAGCTTGATAAGTCTAACACAGAAGGCAAAATGAAGGCAATGGTTACTTTAGGTGTACCTTATACTGATGAGGAAATTGCAAATGCACAAGCAAATATGTTAGCGCAAGGAGCTCAAATTCAAGAAAATTTATATGCAGACCCAGATTTTGCTAAAAACTATGATGCTGACAAAAAATATGCACAAGAAAATGGAGAGGATTTTGTAGAGATGAAAAATAGAGAAATAGTTGCTTTAATTGCTTATATACAGCGTTTAGGAACAGATATAAAAGTTAAAGAAGAACAGAAAATCAGTAAAAAATAAAAGTTATGTTTAAATTTATAAAAGGACATTTAGAGAGTATTACTGGTATAGAGATTTATCCAATGATATCATTATTAATATTCTTTACTTTTTTTGTAGCCTTATTTTGGTGGGTGTTTTCTGCAAAAAAAGATTATATAAACAAGGTTAGTAAAATACCTTTAGACTAATAAAAAAAGCTTTAAAACAATGAAAAGATCTTTTCAATCTACAATATATGTAGTTTTTGTAATTGTTACGTTTATAGCACTTGCAAAATCGTTTATGGTGTACGAAAACCCATTTAATATTTACGAAAACCCGCTAGTTTGGTTGGCTTTAATAGGCTTTATTTTGGTAGTAGTTCTTAAAGAAGCTGTAAATGTTTTAGCAATTAAAAAAGCTACAGATTTACAAAATGAAAAAGAAGGTATTTTACCAGAAGAACCCAATCTTTGGATTAAAAAAATATTAGTAAAATGGACTAGAGCTAAAGCAATAGAACAAGAAGAAGATATTATTTTAGACCATAATTATGATGGTATAAAAGAATTAGACAACTCTTTACCACCTTGGTGGGTGTACATGTTTTATGCAACTATTCTATTTGGTGTTATTTATTTGGTAAGATTTCAAGTGTTAGATGGAGACAATCAGGCGATGGAGTACAATAAAGCTGTTGCAGAAGCAAAAGCAGCATTAAAAGAATACAAAAAGTCGGCACCAGTAGATTTAATTACTCCAGAAAATGTTACGCTTTTAACAGATGCAAGCGATTTATCAAGAGGTAAAGCTGTATTTAACTTAAACTGTGCATCTTGTCACTTAAAAGATGGAGGTGGTCAAATTGGGCCTAACTTAACAGATGAATATTGGATTTTAGGCGGAGGTATTAAAAACGTTTTTAACACGGTTTATAATGGTGGTAGAGATGGTAAAGGTATGATTGCGTGGAACAAAACCTTAAAAGCTGCAGATATTGCAAAAGTATCTAGCTATGTGATTTCATTACAAGGTACAACACCTGCAAAAGCAAAAGCTCCGCAAGGAGAAAAATGGGAGGAAGAATAACCTATAATAATAAAAAATAAGTATTTATATGGAAACGCCCGAGAATGAAGTTTTTAGAGATAGTATTGGTACTATCAATTCAGAAGGTAAGCGTTCTTGGGTTTTTCCTAAAAAACCAAGTGGTAGATTTTATAAATACAGAAGTTATGTAAGTTATTTTTTATTAGCCTTTTTATTATCTGCACCTTTTATAAAAGTTAACGGAAATCAATTTTTGTTATTTAACGTTTTAGAACGTAAGTTTAATATTTTTGGCTTTCCATTTTGGCCACAAGACTTTCATTTATTAGTAATCTCAATGATTACAGGTGTAGTCTTTGTAATCTTATTTACCGTTGTTTTTGGTAGAATTTTCTGTGGATGGATTTGTCCACAAACCATTTTTTTAGAAATGGTTTTTAGAAAAATAGAATATTGGATAGATGGTGATAGAGGGAAACAAATTCGATTAGACAAGCAACCTTGGAATGCTGAAAAAATTAGAAAAAGACTTTTAAAATGGTTTATTTTCTTTGTGATTTCTTTCATTATCGCCAATGTATTTTTAGCCTATTTAATAGGTGGAGATGTTCTTATAAGTTATATCACAGGGAATCCTTTTGATAATATAAGTACACTTATTGCCCTACTAATCTTTACCTCAGTTTTTTATTTTGTATTTGCTTGGTTTAGAGAGCAAGTATGTATAATTGCTTGTCCTTATGGTAGATTGCAAGGTGTTTTGTTAGATAATAAAACTATTAATGTTGCGTACGATTATAAACGTGGAGAAAGAGAACAAGGAAGGTCTAAATTCAAGAAAAATGAAGACAGAGAAGCTTTAGGAAAAGGAGATTGTATAGATTGTAAACAATGCGTGGTAGTTTGCCCAACAGGTATAGATATTAGAAATGGTACACAATTAGAGTGTGTAAATTGTACTGCTTGTATAGACGAGTGTGATCACATAATGGAAAGTATTAATTTACCAAAAGGTTTGATTCGCTATGCTAGTGAAGATAATATTGTAAAGAAAAAACCTTTTCAATTGACTGCAAGAATGAAAGGTTATTCTGCAGTGTTATTTATCTTAACAGGAATTTTAATTGGGATGCTCTTTTTAAGAAATGATGTAGAAGCAACTATTTTAAGATTGCCAGGGCAATTATATCAGCATAAAGAAAACAACATTATTAGCAATGTGTATACCTATAAAGTAATAAACAAAACTTCTGAAGATATTGAGGATATTAGCTATAAGATATTATCACACAAAGGTAAAATAGAACTGGTTTCTCACTCAAACTTTATAGTACCTAAAAGAGGTTTGGCAGAAGGTACCTTGTTTATAGAAATAAATGCATCTGCCTTAAAAGGCGATAAAGATAAACTAGAAATTGGCGTTTTTAGCGGAGATAAATTAATAGAAACTACAATTACAAATTTCTTAGGCCCAAGAAGTTATAAGTAAATTTTTAGTTGTTAGTTTTGAGTTGTGAATTTTGGGTTAGCTAAAAAAAATATAAATTATGAAATTTAATTGGGGAACAGGTATTGTAGTGGCAATTATAGCTTTTATGGGATTTATCATGTACTTTGTTATAACAATGAGTACAGATAACAGTTATAGTCACGATTTGGTTACCGAAAAATATTACCAAAAAGAATTAGGTTTTCAAGACGAAATAGATGCAGAAAAAAATGCCTCTAGTTTAAAAGAAAAAATAAAAATAGAAAGAATTGTAAAAGACTTAAAAATAACATTTCCAAACAATTTTACTCCTAATAAAATACAAGGAAAAGTGTTCCTATATAGACCATCTAATAAACAATTAGATTTTGAAATACCAATTTCAACTTCTAAACCATATTTGCTCGTGCCTGAGAAACGTTTACTAGATGGTCGCTGGAACATTAATATAGTTTTTAAATATAACAATAAAAATTACTTAGTTAAAAAAGAAATTATTTATTAATGTTTTTGTCTGCAATTATATTCGGTTTATTGGGTAGTTTCCACTGTGTAGGAATGTGTGGGCCTATAGCTTTTATGTTGCCAATAGATAGAACTCATAAAGTAAAAGGTTTTTTTCAGGTTTTAAGTTATCATTTCGGTAGATTATTTACTTACAGTTTAATAGGTCTGTTATTTGGTTTTTTAGGTAAAAGCTTTTATCTGTTTGGTTTTCAGCAACAAATATCTATAATTGTTGGAGTTCTAATGATTTTATTTATACTATTTCCAAAAATATTTAAAAAAGTAAACGCCTCTAAAACTATAAGCAGTATTATTTTT
This sequence comes from Polaribacter sp., assembly GCF_965656025.1. Classification (GTDB taxonomy): domain Bacteria; phylum Bacteroidota; class Bacteroidia; order Flavobacteriales; family Flavobacteriaceae; genus Polaribacter. The sequence continues at coordinate 13,912 of NZ_CBFHJT010000026.1, read as the reverse complement.
AAAGTTAAAAATGCATTGGGTAAAGAACTAAAAAATAAAAGAAATGATACTTTTTTTACCATTGGTTTTTTAAATGGATTTTTACCATGCGGTTTAGTATACATGGCTATTTTTGGTGCTTTAGCAACCACCAATGCTTTTTCTGGTAGTTTGTATATGTTTCTTTTTGGTTTGGGCACTATTCCTTTAATGACATCTGTAGTTTATTTAGGTAATTTTACCAAAGGTATCATTAGAAAAAGAATACAAAAAGCAATACCAATTTTGGTAGTTTGTATTGGTTTTCTTTTTATTTTAAGAGGTTTAGGCTTGGGCATACCATACATTTCTCCTTCACCAGTTTTAGATCTGGTTACTGCAAATTCTTCTTGCCATTAAGCATCCATAAAAACTCACTAATTATTTCTTTTTAAGCAAGGTATCTTTTGATATTCTTGGTTTTTTTGTGCTATTTAAATAATAGTTTTACAACATTTTTAAAATAGATAATTTTTTCTCTTTTTCATAAATTAAGAATTTTGCCTATTGAAAACAGCTTATTTATGAAATATCTTTACATAGTAGAATAAATATTTATTAATCCCCCAATATGATTATATAACAAAATATTCATATTACTAAAATTTTATTATTATGAAAAATTTACACTTTTTTTTAGCAATCTTTTTTATCACACTATACTCTAGTGCACAAGAAGTAGCAATGATTAATCCAATTAAGTTTAATACATATACTAAGGTAGATTCATCTGAAGATGAAATTATCCCTTTATTAGAAGAGGCAAAATATACTTACAAATATAAGGGTAATAATGTATTAGTTATCTTTTCTGAAAATGAACACATAGAATATTTTGAGGATAAAAAATACTTCATTAAATCTACTGTAGAATGGACTTCTGAAGACGAATGCTTTATGACGTTGAAAGAATCTACATTACCTAATTTTCCCTTTAAAAGTGGTACAAAATTATACTTTAAAATAAATAAAATTAAGCGTGGTTTTATCTTTTATGAATCTACCTTAGGAGGAGTATCTTGGGAGGGTAAAATGAAAAAAATATAATTTAAAAAGCTATCTATCAAAACCAAATTTTTCTAGTGTAAGTTATTTGTGGAAGCCATAAAGCTTAAATGTCAAAAAATACAACTATAGAGCGATGATGAATTACTTTGCTTATATACTTGTACATTAACAACATTAAAAAAACACTTCATTAGAGAAATTTGGTGCTAAAACATCTTTACTTAAGTTTAATTTTAAACTTAAATAAATCCCCCGTCTATTATGAAAAAAATATTTATAGTTTTTAGCTTTTTGGTATCTTTTACTGTTTACAGTCAAAACAGTGTAGAAGTTTCTTTGCAACAAGATTTTAGGTTGTTATTTCTTGGTGATGATAAAGGAAATGAACCGTTAACAACTAATTTGTTATCTAAATTAGAAGTTCCAGTTTATAACTTTAAAAAAAGTTATTTACTCACTTATCTTTCGGTAGAATATGCAGATTTAAAAGTAAAAAATTATAAGCGCTATTCAATTGGTGGAGGTTATGGTATAAGTAATGTTTGTGGAAAAATTGGTGCAATTATTTCTACAGATTTTGGAAAAATTTATAGAGAAAAAGAGGGTTTTTTTAGTTTTAGTGTTAGTGGAGAATTAAATTATAAAATAAGTAAACGAATTAAAATCACTTGTACTCAGCAACTTACACACAGAAAAGACTTAGTAGAATTATACAATTGCGAAAATCCGTTAATAATTAGTGGTTTTGTAGGGTTAAAATACTCTTTATAAGACATATATTAGTTTTCATTTTTTTAGAATAGAGCTAAACAGTTTAGTTGTTTAGCTCTATTTTATTTATAAGAAGTTAAATTAAAAGTTGAATTTATATATCTCTTAAAATTTAAAACAACCCTATTTTATTTTTTAGAAAGAAAAACTCAACTACGAACCATATTTTTTTATTTTTAAAGTTTTAAAAACATTGTTAAATCTTCAACATAAGAACATTTTATTCTTATAAAAACGATATATTTGATTTTGTTTTAAATAATACAACTTTAATGAAGTTAATTTACATTCGAATATGCCTTTTGAGTATTGTTTTTTTCTCTATAAATAATCAAGCACAAGAAACTTTACCTATTTATACAGATTACTTGTCAGACAATGTTTTTTTAGTGCATCCATCTGCAGCTGGTATTGGTAATTCTAGTAAATTAAGACTTACAGCAAGACAGCAATGGATAGGTGTACCCAATGCACCAGCTTTACAAACCGTAAGTTTTCACACAAAATTTGGCGAAGAATCTAACGCAGGTTATGGTTTGGTGTTGTTTAATGATAAAAATGGTTTTCATTCTCAACAAGGTTTGCAAGGTACGTATGCATATCACTTACCGATGAGCGATGGTCGTTTTTTTGAACAACTTTCTTTTGGTTTGTCTTTTTCGTTTGTTCAAAATCAATCTGACCAAAGAACTTTTAATGGAGATCCTGCGGTTGCAGCAATTGTAGAAAGTACAAGCTATTATAATGCAGATTTTAGTGTAGCTTACCATAGAGCAGGTTTGTCTTCTTATTTTACGGTTAAAAATCTTTTTTTAACGGCAAAAAACAACTTGAATGTACAAGAACCTTTAGACTTAAGAAATTATATTTTATCTGCTGGATATTTTTTTGGTAAAGAAAATTTTGTGCAGTTAGAACCTTCTATGATGTTACAATTTAGAGAAGGTACTGGAGAAAGAATTGCAGACATCAATTTAAAAGTTTACAAAACATTATCAGAAACCCAACTTTGGGCGGCATTATCTTACAGAAGAAATTTTGATACAAATAGCATAGACAATGCTTCTTATTTTTCGCCTGTAGTTGGTGTAAATTTTAAAAACTTCATGTTTTCTTATACCTATACAAGACAATTAAATGAGATACTTTTTGCAGATGCAGGCTTTCATCAAATATCATTAGGTATTAATTTGTGGACAAGAGAACCAAGGGCGGCTGCCTGTCCTAACATCAATTCGATGTTTGGAAGCTTTTAAAAAGCAGTTTCAATAATTTTTATTTTCTGTATATTATTGGTATTGAAAACCAAATTCTCTAATGTTTTTTTATTGGTATTAATAAAAAAAACATGCTTTGTAGTTTGTTTACTTGTATTTAGTAATTTATTCTTTTTTAGAATTGCTTTTGTTTGTCTAGCAACAGCTTCTCCAGAATCTATAATTTTAATTGAATTCCCTATAATTTTTTTAATTTGAGGTATTAAATACGGATAATGCGTACAACCTAAAACCAAAGCATCTATATTTTCTGTCACCATTGGCTGTAAATAATATTCCAATAAATTATTCATTTCTTTAGATTGTAATTCGCCTTTTTCTATAAGTTCTACAAGACCTTTTCCTACCGTTTCTTTAATTTTAATGTGTTTTCTAAACGTACTAGATGTTTTTTCAAACAATGCGCTGTTTAAGGTGCCTTTAGTGGCTAAAATACCAATTGTGTTTGTCTTTGTTGTTAAGGCTGCAGGTTTTATAGCAGGTTCTATACCTATAAAAGGTACTTTGTAATTATCTCTTAAATATTGTATAGCATTTGTAGTTGCTGTATTGCAGGCAACAACGATTAATTTACAATTTTGGTTTAATAAAAACTCGGTGTTTTTTATACACAAAGCTAAGATGTCTTCTTTAGGCTTTTCGCCATAAGGCGCATTGATGCTATCAGAAAGATAGATAGAGCTTTCATAGGGTAGTAATGTTGTTACTTCTTTCCAAATAGAAGTGCCACCAACACCAGAATCAAAAAAACCAATTGGGTTGTTCATTGTTTTGTAAAAATAAAAAAACCTGCTGTAAAAGCAGGTTTTTTATAAATATTAGTGGTATTTATTTTTGTGGTTGTTGTGGTCTAGGTAAATCTTTTAATAAACCTAATTTTGCTTTTACAGCATCATATAAATCTACACCTTTCTTAACAATCAAAGATTTTTCTTCAAAAACATATAAAATACCTTTTTCTGCTGCAGCTTCTTCAATAGCTTTTTCTGCTTTTTTAACAATTGGCTCTAAACCTGCGTTTTGCTTTGCTTGCATTTCTTGGTAAGCAGCTTTTTGTGCTTGCTCATATTTTACTCTATCTAACTGAACTTCTTCTGCTCTTTTTTTGTTAGTCTCTTCTGTTTGTGTAGCTTGTTCAGCAGAGTATTTTTGGTATTTAGATTCTAATTTTTTCTTCATACCCTCAATCTCTCCTTGATATGTTTTACCAATTTTCTCTAAGTTTGCAGTTAACGCTCTTGTTTCTGGCATATTGTCTATTACTCTTTGGTAATTTATATGACCTATTTTTTGTGCATTTGAAATACCCGCAAATCCTAAAGTAAATACAGCAATTAATAGTAACGTTCTAAAATTCTTCATTCTTGTTTTAATTTAATTATTATTTTCTTTTTTTTCTTGTTCCTTCTTCTGTTCTTCTTTTTTCTTTTTTAAGGCTTCTTTCTTTTTTCTAAGTAGCTCTCTTTTTTCTTCTCTCTTTCTTAACAGTTCTTTTCTTCTTTCTTCTAATGCTTTCTTTTTTGCTGCTCTTTCTACCTCTTTTTTGCTAATTGCAGCTTCTTTTTTAGCAATAGCTTGTTTCTGCTTTGCTGTTAGCTCTTTTGGAGCGTTTTTCTTTTTCCTTTTCGAGTTTTTTTCATCTATTAATCTTGTTCTGTCTATAGTTGCTAAAACGAGCTCGCTAATATCGTATTTTTTATTGGAATATAGCATAACCAATTCACTAGATTTATCAAAAACAAAATCGTATTTCTTTCTTGCAGCAATACTTTGTATGGCGTTGTAAACCTGATCTTGTATTGGTTTTACCAATTGTTTTCTTAAAGAAAACATATCTCCTCTTGGGCCAAAGTACAAAGATTCTAGTCTTCTTAACTCGTCTTGCTTTAAAGCGATTTCTTCTTCCTTTTCTTCAATTAAGTCTTTTGTAAGAATTGCTTTTTCATTGGCAAGGTCTGTTTTTAAAACCTCTATATATCTAGCTTCTTTATCTAATTGCTTTCTCCATTTTACTACTTTTTCATCTAGTGTATTTTGTGCTTCTAAATATTCTGGTACATTTTCTAAAATGTATTCCATATCTATGTAGGCAATTATTTGATTTCTTTGAGACCAAGAAATACTAACAGTAAGTAAAAGAACGATTGATAAAAAAATATTTTTCATTTGTATAGTGTTTAGAAAAAACCGTGCCAAAAAAACTTTTAACATAACAAATGTACAGTTTTTCTAGAATTGTCTTCCGATTATAAAATGTGTTTGCCAGCCAGATTTTTCGATTTGGCCTGGTAATGGGTCAAAACCGTGTGCAAAATCGATTCCTAATAAACCAAACGCAGGCATAAATATTCTAACTCCTAAACCAGCAGAACGTTTTACATTAAACGGATTAAATGTATCAAAATTGTCATAAGAGTTACCTGCTTCTAAAAAACCTAAAGTATAAATAGATGCAGAAGGTGAATCTGTAATAGAATATCTAAGCTCTAATTGAAATTTATTATAAATTGTACCCCCAGAAATAGAAGATAATCTGTTGTTTTCATAACCTCTTAAACCTACAACTTCTCTACCATCTAATTGAAAAACAGCAATACCATCACCACCAACAAAATAACGTTCAAAAGGTGTTTGTCCTAAATCATCATTATAAAAACCTAAATAACCAAATTCAGTATTTGTCATTAATACCAATTTGTCTGTAAATGATGTATACCATTTTCCTTTAAAGTTCAATTTGTAATATTCTAACCATTTAAACTTATCAGCTAAAAAATCATTTTCTTGTTCTGCTGTTAAACCATCTGGTTGTGTGTAATCTTTGTCAGTAAATAAAGAGTAGGGCAGTGTAGCCTTTACACCAATAGAAAACTCAGAACCATAAGTTGGGAAAATTAAACTTGGTCCTGCTGAATTTCTTGTTAAATTTAAATTGTAAGAAAGATTATTTAAAGTACCATTATTTAAAATATTTTCACCCACTCTAAATCCATAATTTTTTAACTGAAAACTTTGATAAGAAATTGTTTGTGATAATTGAAAAAAGTCATCTGGCCATTTTAAACGCTGTCCTAAGCCAACTGAGGCACCAGTAATTCCTAGTTTTCTATCTTTATCTACATCAAAAGTTTGTGGATTAATTTGAAATTGATTGGATTGATACACCGAAAATGATAATGCTTTTGGTGTTTTACCGCCAAACCAAGGCTCTGTAAAAGAAAAACTATAAGTGCTAAAAGTTCTACTTGTTTGCAATCTCAAAGAAAGTTTTTGTCCATCACCCATTGGTAATGGTTTGTAAGCTTCCTTATTAAAGATGTTTTTAATAGAAAAGTTGTTAAAAGATAATCCTAACGTACCAATAAAAGAGCCACCACCATAACCACCTTGTAATTCTATTTGGCTACCACCTTTTTCTATTACATTAAAATTAATATCTGTTGTTTTGTTATTGTAATCTGGCACCACATCTGGTGTTACATTTTGATCGAAAAAACCTAATTGACCAATTTCTCTAATAGATCTAATAATTGCTTTTCTACTAAATAAATCTCCTGGTTTTACTCGTAATTCTCTAAAAATTACATGATCATTTGTTTTATCGTTTCCAGAGACTGTTACTCTTTTAATACGTGCTTTTTCATCTTCTCTAATTCTAATTTCTACTGTAATAGAATCATTTTCTACCTTTGTTTCTACTGCATTTACTTGAGAGAATAAAAACCCTGTGTCTTGATAAGTGGTAGAAATATCTACAGAGGTTGGAGAATTATCTCCTTTTACACGTTCTTTTAAAACGGCTCCATTGTATACATCTCCTTTTTCTATTCTTAATATTGCCTGTAATTGTTCATCTGTATATTCTTTATTACCCACAAATAAAATTTCTGCAAACCTGTATTGTCTTCCTTCCTCTAGTTCTATGTTGATATCTATGGTATTATCGCCATTCCAAGAAATACCTTCTTTTAAAATACGTGCATCTCTATAACCTAATCTACTATATTTGTCTAAAATACTTTCTAAATCTTCTTGATAATCTTCTTCTATGTATTTAGAGCTTTTCCAAAACCTACCAAAAAATTTCTCTTTGGTATTTTTCATAGCTTTTCTAAGTTTTCTATCAGATAGTGCTTTGTTACCAGTAAAATTGATGTTTTTTATTTTTATTTTTTTGCCTTTATCAATAAAAACGGACATGTTTACCACATTAATATCTGAGGTGTCTTTTTGAACATCTAAACTTACTTTTGTTTTTAAATATCCTTTGTCTGTATATTTTTTAGTGAAGTAGTTTTTGGTTGTTACCAATAAGTTGTCTGTAATTTGTTTTCCTATAGTTAACTCAGCTTCTTTAATAAGTTCTTTAGCTTTAGATTTTTTAACCCCGTTAATTTTTACTTGATTTAACTGTGGTAATTCTTGTACATCTAACTGTAAGTAAACAGTATTACCATCTAATCTTGCTAAATAAACATCAACATCGCTAAACTGTTTACTTTCGTATAATTTTTTTATGGCACTGGTAAGTTTGTCACCAGGAAGTTTTATGGTTTGCCCATATCTTAAACCTGTAAAAACACGAACCGTTTCTTCACTAAATTTTTTAAGTCCAGTTACAGTTATTCCTCCTAAAATATATTCTTTTCCTCTTTCAAAAGTGGC
>NZ_CBFHJT010000026.1:2894-6073 GCF_965656025.1 Polaribacter sp. | reverse complement strand
GCATGTATGCTATTTGTAGAAAGTATTGCAATAAATAGTATTGCTGCAGATAGTAATTTCATAAAAAATTTAATCTGTAATTTGTTCGCTTGTTTTTCCAAATCTTCGTTCTCTATTCTGATAATCTATGATTGCATCGTAAAAATGCTCTTTTCTAAAGTCTGGCCAAAGTATATCTGTAAAATATAATTCAGCATAGGCCATTTGCCAAAGTAAAAAATTACTAATGCGTTGTTCTCCACTAGTTCTTATCATTAAATCGACTTCGGGCAAATTAAATGTATATAAATGGTTATTTATAGTTTTTTCTGTAATTTCTTTTTCTGAAAGTTCTTTATTAACAACTTTTTTAGATATGTTTTTGATTGCGTTAACAATTTCTTCTCTAGAACCGTAACTTAATGCAAATGTTAAGATGATTTTTGTGTTTTTTTCAGTTTCAAATATTACATCATTCAAAACTTTTTGGGCTTTTTTAGGTAAGTTTTCTGTACAACCGATAGCATTTACTTTAACTCCATTTTTCATAAAGTCTGGTAATTCTTTTTTTAAGGAGTTGATAAGCAAACTCATTAAAGCATCGACTTCTAATTTTGGACGTTTCCAATTTTCAGTAGAAAAAGCATATAAAGTAATTGCGTTTACACCAATTTGTGAAGCCGCTTCCACAGATTCTCTTACAGCAGTTAAGGCATTTCTATGACCAAAAATTCTATTCATTCCCTGACTTTTAGCCCAACGCCCATTGCCATCCATAATAATGGCAACATGTTTTGGAACTCTTTGCAGGTTAATGTGTAATTTTCTATCCATATTATTTTTATAAACCTTCTCTATAACAAGGAGGTCTCCCAAATGTGTAAATTAAAGAAAAACCAGTAAAAACATACCAGTCGTTTCCTGTACCTCCAATATCTAAAGCAGGTATGCTCGTATTAGCATAGTCTAAATCATCTTCAAATGTATATCTAAATGTTGTTTGCAAAGAAAAAGCAAATTTACCATACAACTTAGATTTAAAACCTACTCCAAAGGGTATTGTATAAGAAGTTTTATCTGTAAAACTATATACACCTGGTTGTATTTCTGCTTGTACTGTTTTATAATTAAAACCTGCGAGTTCAATGCTTATATATGGTGTCCAATTTTTATCATTTGAATATACATCATATTCATAAAAATTAAAATCCATACCAACAGCTAGTTCATGTATTGTATTTTCAAAATTAAAACCTCTATTTTGTTTTAAATCTGTATCTGCATTGCTATCGTTCGCACTTATTGGTAAATAACTATAAGTTGCTTTTAAGGCAATTCTTGGGTTATAATTGTATTTAAAAAATACATTTCCAGCAATTTTATTTGGATATATGTAATTTGTCCTACCAATATCTCCAATAAAATTTGTACCTCCAACAGAAAGCCCTACTTCATATACTTGCCCCATTAAAAATGAGGAAATACTTACAAACACGATAAATAAAATACTGTTTTTCATTCTAAAAAATAGCGAGCAAATATAGGAAAATCAATTTGCTTAATAAAGTTAATACTCAGTCTTTTTTGAATAACTATTAATTTAAAGATTTATTGTGAAAAAGCTTTAAAGATTGGTTTCGTTTCTGGTGTCTTCTCCCCATAGTAATTTACTACGTAAAGTTTCTAAAAAAGATTGGTTATTTGGTATAATGCTTTGTATGGTAAAAGCTGCTTTTTTTATAAATACTTTTGTGTTTTTTGGCACTGTGTAAATTCTGGAATCTAAAGAGATTAAAAAGTCTTTTTCTCTAGAATCTACTTCTAGCTGTATGGCAGTTTCGTCTGAAATAACCATAGGCCTCGCGTTTAAATTATGAGGTGCAATAGGTGTAATTACCACATTTTTAGAGTCTGGTGATATTACTGGGCCATTGCAACTTAAAGAGTATCCTGTAGAACCGGTTGGTGTAGCAATAATTAACCCATCTGCCCAGTAATTTGTTAAATATTCTTCATTTAAATAAGTGCTAACACCAATCATAGAAGTAGTATTTTTTCTGGCGATGGTTACTTCATTTAAAGCAAAATTAAGATTCTCAAACGTATTATTTTCTGGAGTCGTTTTTACACTTAATAAATTTCTTTGTTGAATGGTATAATCGCCATTTATTAAAAGTGTAATACTTTCTTTTATGGCTTTTTTGTTTATGGTTGCTAAAAAACCTAATCTACCTGTATTTATGCCTAAAATAGGAATGTTTAAATCTCTAATATAAGTAACTGCTCTTAGTATGGTTCCATCTCCACCCAATGTAAACATTAAATCGAAAGTTGTATTTAAGTCTTTAAAATCTGAAAAAACTGGGTATTTTTTCTCTAGAATATTACCATTAACTAATAGGTTATTAAATTTTTCTTCAATAAAACAAACAATATTGTGCTCTTCTAAAACGCTTAATAGAATTTGTATTTCTTTTTCTGCGGAAATTGAGTATGATTGTCCGTAAACTGCTACTTTTTTCAAAATCAATATTATTTTCTGTTTTAAAAATGTTTTTAAACAAATGTTACATTTCCAAATATTTTTGCAAATATTCAGATCTGTTTTTTAGATCTTCTAAATACACATCATTTTCATGCGTAGAGATTATTTTATAATCGTATCTTCTAAAAGTGTGCATTACTTCATTAATATCTTCGGATACAATTTTTAAGGTAACTTGCACAATACCGTCTTTTTTTGCTGATATATATAAGCCTAATAATTTACCAGAATTAGATTCTATAATTTGCGAAATTTCGCTCATAGAATAGTCGTTTTCTATTTTTTCTATGATTAAAGTTTCGCTATTTTCTATCATAAATGGGCTTGTAGAAAATACATCTAAAACATCACACAAATCATAATAACCTATATACTCTTTATTTTTATCTAAAACAGGAATAATAGTGGTGTCATTATCTGCAAAAATTTTTAAAAGCTCTAAAACAGTGGCTTTTTCATCTGCAAAAAAAGAATTTAATAAATGTGTATACGCTACTAATTCTTCTGATTTGTTTTCTATAGTATGTATGTCATCTTCTGCAAAACAACCTAAAAGTTTGTTGTTTTCTACTACAGCAAAATGGGTTATTGGCAAATTATCAAACAGTTCTTTGGTAGCTTTTACACTACTTTTTAAACTAATGGGTTTTATTTC
>NZ_CBFHJT010000026.1:0-2797 GCF_965656025.1 Polaribacter sp. | reverse complement strand
TCGTTTAATATGTAATCTGTTATGTTCATTCTTTACGAATATAGGATAAAATGATTTAATGGTTTATCTTTGTACACTAATTATATACAATGACAAAGTTAAGTGTAAATATCAATAAAATAGCAACTTTACGCAATTCTAGAGGAGGAAATGTGCCAAATTTACTAAAAGTTGCAGCAGATATAGAGAGTTTTGGTGCAGAAGGCATTACCATACATCCAAGACCAGATGAAAGACATATTAAATACCAAGATGCAAGAGATTTGGTAAATGTGGTTACTACAGAGTACAATATAGAAGGTAATCCTGTAGCCTCTTTTATGGATTTAGTTTTAGAAACCAAACCCACACAAGTTACTTTAGTACCAGATGCTGTAGACGCAATTACTTCTAATGCTGGTTGGGATACTTTAAAAAATGCTTCTTTTTTAAGTGAAGTAATTCAGGAGTTTAAACAACACAATATTAGAACTTCTGTTTTTATAGATACCGATTTAAAATTGATAGAAGGTGCCAAAAAAGTAGGAGCTGATAGAATTGAATTGTATACAGAAGAGTTTGCAACACAATATGGTTTAGGTAATAAAAATGGAGTAAAGCCTTATACTGAGGCTGCAGTTTTTGCTCACGAGATAGGTTTGGGTATTAATGCGGGTCACGATTTAAGTCTAGATAACATAGAGTTCTTTAAAAATAATATTCCAAACTTAGCAGAAGTGTCTATTGGGCATGCTTTAATTGCAGAGAGTTTGTATTTAGGTTTAGAAAATGTAATCAACATGTATTTGCATCGATTGAAATAATTTACAGTCAGTAGTTGTAGTTTACAGTTGCAAACCACACGAACCTATGTTTTTTAAGTTTCTATTTTATCAAAAAAATAGGAATCAATTTTAATCTAATAATTTATCAATCTTACAAACCAATAATCTAAATGTCTAAAAATCCAATTTTACATTCGACTATAAAAGGTGAAGGAAAATCTTTGTTAATTTTACATGGCTATTTTGGAATGTCTGACAACTGGAAAACCTTAGGAAATCAGTTTTCTGAAGACTATCAAGTACATCTAATAGACCAAAGAAACCATGGCAGAAGTTTTCATGAAGATGTTTTTAATTACGAGGTTTTAGTAGAAGATTTACATGATTATATACAACACCATCAACTAGAAGATATTTATTTAATTGGGCATTCTATGGGAGGTAAAACAGCGATGTTATTTGCTGTTACATACCCAGAATTGGTGTCTAAATTAATTGTGGTAGATATTTCACCAAGAGAATATCAACCACACCACAATGCCATTTTAGCAGCGCTAAATTCCGTAGATTTCTCTGTTGATAATACTAGAGGTAAGGTAGATAAAAAAATAAAAGACTTAATACCAGAATTGGGTGTACGTCAATTTTTATTAAAAAATGTGTATTGGAAAGAAAAAGGGCAGTTAGCTTATAGGTTCAATTTACACTCTTTAACAGAAAATAATTCAGAAGTTGGTGCAGCTTTGCCTTCTTTTACGGTTTTTAAAAAGGATACATTATTTTTAAAAGGAGATAGGTCTGATTACATCACAGAGAATGAAAAACCATTAATAGACGCTCATTTTCCGAATTCTAAAATTATCACTATTAAAAATGCAGGGCATTGGTTGCATGCAGAAAATCCTAAGCAATTTTATTCAGAGGTTTGTAGCTTTTTAGGATAAAAAAAATAGACGTTTAGAAAAAAATCTAAACGTCTATTTGGGGGAAATTTTAGGGAGTGTTATATCTTAATATTCTCTATCAAATATACAATTAACAACTAATTATAAAATTGATGTATGTTAAGAAGTTATTTAAATTTTAAATTACTTCTTATTCTACTAAGACTCTCGCTTGTTATCCCTAAATAAGAGGCTATATGATAATTTTTTACACTTTTTTCTATGAGTGGGTATTTTTTTATAAACGATAAATACCTATTTTCTGCAGAATTTACAGAATTTTGTAGTATTCTTTTTTGAAAGCTTGCAAAAGCTAATTCTAACTTCTGTCTAAAAAAATTAGATATTTTAGGATGTAAGTCGCATAAATAATTCATGTCTGTTCTAGAGAGTTTGTAAACAGTAGCATCCTTTAGTACTTCTATACTCATAATAGATTTTGTATTACCAAAAAAAGAAGTGTAATCGCTTATCCACCAATCTTTAATTGCAAATTGTACAGTATGTTCTTTAGCATTGTCATCCTCATAATAAGATCTTAAGCAGCCGTCTAATACATAAAGTTGATAATCCATTGTTTTATTAGGAGTAACAATTATGGTTCCTTTTTTGAATTCTAATTTTTTAAACTTAAGAATAATCTCTTGTATTTCTTTATTTGAAAAAGAAATTTCAGGAAAAATATCTGATATTATAGTTTTATGAACCAAAAAAGCCTTAATTTTTATATGTATAAAATTACAAAAAAACAGTTAAACAGCTATTTCTCCACGATGTGGTTTTAAGGCATCTCTAAAAGTTTTCATGTTTTTTTCGTCTACAATAATAAATGCAACAGATAACATAGGGTTTATCTCTAATACATCTATGCTATAAAAAGGCAGGTTTTCTGCAACTGTAAATTCTTTTAAATGTTTGGTGTGATGATTGGCAGTTTTTTTTGCATCTTCTCCTCTAAAATCCCATAAAAGTTTTATTTTTCTATTCATTTTTGATTTTTTTAATGGTTGATGAAAATACACAAATCACCTTTTTTAAAGTTGATTTTTACTACATTTTCTATGGCTTTGTTTCTAGTGCCAATACTTT
>NZ_CBFHJT010000025.1:14597-38344 GCF_965656025.1 Polaribacter sp. | reverse complement strand
AAATAAAAACTTACAAGAAAAAAAAGAGGAATTAAAAAAACGTATAGAAGAATTAAAAAAGCACGAAAGACAAGAGAAGTTACTGGAAGAAATTGCTAAAATGGCAGAAAAACTAAACAAAGAAGATTTAGTAAAAAAAGCCAAAGAATTAGCACAACAAAACAAGCAACAACAGCGTAGTTTAGAACGTATGTTAGAATTAACAAAACGTTTTTATGTAGAACAAAAAACAATGCAGATTGCTAATAAACTAGAACAATTGGCAAAAAAGCAAGAAGAGCTTGCAAAAAAAGAAGACACAACAGTTAAAGAACAACAAGAAATCAATAAAGAGTTTAACGATCTAAAAGAGGAATTAGAAGAGTTATCAAAAGACAACGAAAAGTTAAAAGAACCCATGGAATTGCCAGATGTAGATGAGGAGAAAGAAGCCATAGACGAAGAGTTAAAAAAATCGGAAGAAAATTTACAGAAACAAGACAAAAACTCCGCCAAAAAAAATCAGAAAAAAAGCGCTCAAAAAATGAAAGAGATGAGTGCTAAAATGCAAAAAGCAATGCAAGCTATGGAAGGTGAATCTATGGAAGAAAACATGGATGATCTGCGTAAAATATTAGAAAATTTAGTTACATTTTCTTTTAAACAAGAAAACTTAATGAATAAGTTTAGTGATATTTCTACAACACATCCAGACTTTGGTAAGGACTTAAAAAAGCAAAATGATATTCGAACTTATTTTGAACATATAGACGATAGTTTGTATGTACTTTCCATGCGTCTGCCAAAAATTTCTGCTAAAATTCAAGACGATTTATCTACCACTCATTACAATTTAGAACAATCTTTAGAAAATTTTTCTGAAAATCGTTTTAATAACGGACTTTCTAACCAACGTTATGTAATGACGGCAACAAATAATTTGGCCGATTATTTAAGTAATATCCTAAACAGCATGAAAAACTCCATGTCTATGAAAATGGGCAAAGGAAAAAAGTCAGGAGAGTTTAGTTTACCAGATATTATTAAAAAGCAGCAAGATTTAGCTGAGAAAATGAAAGAAGGAAAAAAGAAAGGAGACAAAAGCGGTAAGAAGCCAGGAGATAAATCTGGAAAGAAACCTGGAGATGGTAAAGAAGGAAAGAAACCTGGCGAAAATGGAAAAAAAGGTGAATCAGGTAAAGGAAAAAAATCTTCTGAAAAAGGAGAGGGTAAAGGACAAGGAAAAGGTGAAGGTAAAGGCGGAGAAAATGGAAATGGTGAAAACGATGATTTAGATGGCGAAATTTATGAAATTTACAAGCAACAATCGCTATTAAGGCAACAGTTACAAGAAGCAATTAAAGAAGCAGAACAAGGGAATCCACATGGAAATGGAGCTGCAAAACGTGCTTTAAAAACGATGGAGCATTTAGAAAACGAAATTTTAGAAAAAGGTTTTAATGCTGCAACCATTCAAAAAATGCAAAGATTAAATTATCAACTTTTAAAATTAGATAAGGCAGCATTAGAACAAGGTAAAGACAATAAAAGAAAATCTTCTGCAAATTTAAAAGAGCGCCAAAGAAACAAAGTTAAGGCGCTTGAATTTAAAAAGCAGTTTTACAATCAAATAGAAATATTAAACAGACAATCCTTACCTTTGCAGCAAAATTATAAAATAAAGGTTCGAGAGTATTTTTCTGAACCAGAAAAAAAAGAATGATTACGTTTAATTACGAAACCAATTTTATTTTAGATGACGAAGTATCAGTAGAAAAGTGGATTCATCAAACCATTACAAATCACAACTGTGAATTAGGTGAGGTGAATTATATTTTTTGTAATGATGATTATTTGCACAAACTAAATGTAGAATTTTTAAATCATGATACCTTAACAGATATCATCAGTTTTGATAATTCTTTAGGAAAATTAATCAATGGTGATATTTATATTTCTGTTGAAAGAGTTGCAGATAATGCAAAAGATTTTAAAGTTTCTTTTAAAGAAGAATTGCATCGAGTAATGATACATGGTGTGTTACATTACATTGGTTTTAAAGATAAGACCGAAAAAGAGCAATTAGAAATGACGAATCAAGAAAATTTAGCCTTATCTTTAATTAAGTAATTGATTATCAATTAAATAAAATAAAAGTTTCACGTGGAACTATAGAATATGAGTTTATTTTCAACAACATTTGATGTTATAGTAGTAGGTGGTGGTCATGCAGGAAGTGAGGCTGCTGCAGCAAGTGCTAATATGGGTGCACATACCTTGTTAATTACAATGAATTTGCAAAATATTGCACAAATGAGTTGTAACCCTGCAATGGGTGGTATTGCAAAAGGACAAATTGTAAGAGAGATTGATGCTTTGGGTGGCTACAGTGCAATTGTTACTGATAAAACTGCAATCCAGTTTAAAATGCTAAACAAATCTAAAGGACCTGCCATGTGGAGTCCAAGAGCACAATCTGATAGAATGCAATTTGCAGAATGCTGGAGAACCATGTTAGAAGAAACTGAGAATCTAGATTTTTATCAAGATTCTGTAAATGGTTTATTGTTCAATGGCAATAAAATTATTGGAGTAAAAACTGCTTTGGGTTTAGAAATAAAAGCAAAGACAGTGATTTTAACAGCTGGTACTTTTTTAAATGGATTAATTCATATCGGGGATAAAAGTTTTGGTGGAGGTAGAGCAGGAGAAGGAGCTTCTACAGGAATTACAGAAGACTTGGTGAAAAAAGGTTTTGAATCTGGGAGAATGAAAACAGGAACACCTCCAAGAGTTGATGGTAGATCTTTAGATTATTCTAAAATGATAGAACAACCTGGAGATGAAATCACTGAAAAATTTTCTTATTTACCAACTACTTCTTCTTTAAAAAAACAACGATCTTGTTGGTTAACTTATACCAATTTAGATGTGCATGATTTGTTAAGAGAAGGGTTTGATCGTTCGCCAATGTTTAATGGTAGAATACAATCTACAGGACCAAGATATTGTCCTTCTATCGAAGATAAAATAGATCGTTTTGCAACGAAAGAACGTCATCAAATATTTGTAGAGCCAGAAGGTTGGACAACTTGTGAAATGTATGTAAATGGATTTTCTACATCTTTGCCAGAAGATATTCAAGACAAAGCAATCCGTTCTGTAGCAGGTTTTGAAAATGTCAAGTTTTTTAGATATGGTTATGCCATAGAATACGATTATTTTCCACCTACACAATTGACACATTCTTTAGAAACAAAGTTGATAGAAAACTTATTTTTTGCAGGTCAAATTAATGGAACTACAGGTTATGAAGAAGCAGCTGCACAAGGTTTAATGGCTGGTGTAAATGCAGCTTTAAAAACTCAAGATAAAGAACCTTTTATTCTAAAAAGAAACGAAGCTTATATAGGTGTTTTAATAGACGATTTAATTACAAAAGGAACAGAAGAGCCTTATAGAATGTTTACTTCTAGAGCAGAATATAGAACTTTATTAAGACAAGATAATGCAGATTTAAGATTAACTCCTAGAGGACATAAAATTGGTTTAGCAACTCAAGAACGTTTAGATAGAGTTATCGCAAAGCAAGAAAAAACAGATTTACTAATTCAATTCTTAAACGAAACTAGTGTAAAACAAGAAGAGATCAATCCGATTTTAGAAGCTAAAAATTTAGCATTAGTAAAACAGTCTATGAAGCTTTTTAAAATCGCAGCTAGACCACAATTGAACTTTGCAGATTTTAAAAATATTAAAAAGTTAAATGATTTTATTGCTGAGAATGACATAGATAATGAGGTTATAGAACAAGCAGAAATACATTTAAAATATTCTGGGTATATAGAAAAAGAAAAGAACAATGCAGACAAATTAAATAGATTAGAAAATGTAATTATTCCTGCAACGTTTAATTATGAAAAAGTAAAATCGCTTTCTTACGAAGCTAGAGAAAAATTAAATAAAATAAAACCAACATCTATATCTCAGGCAAGTAGAATTAGTGGTGTTTCACCAAGTGATATTTCTGTGTTGTTGGTGTATATGGGTAGGTAAAAAAATAAAAAATTGCTGAGTGTTCCTCGTGGAACAATTTGTGTAAAAAGTAAAAAATGGAGATTGAAAAAAAACTCTATACCAATTTAAAACCTTTTTTAAGCTGCAAGGATTATACGGTTTCTGGTAAAAATTTTCAAGTAAATATTAATCAAGAATATGAGATGTTGGTAACAACACCCGTGCCAGAAAAGTTAGAGGATTTTTATGAGAGCGAAAATTACATTTCGCATACAGATAGTAAAAAATCAGTTTTAGATAAAGTTTATCAAAAGGTTAAAAATATTACTCTACAACAAAAATTAAAACTGATAAACTCATTTAATACGCCACAAAAAAATATTTTAGATGTAGGTGCAGGAACTGGAGATTTTTTAAAATATTGCAGTAATAATAATTGGAATATTTTAGGAGTAGAACCAAGTTTTAAAGCAAGAGATGTTGCTCACAAAAAAGGCGTTTATCTAAAAGATGATCTTTATAAAATTGAGAGTTCAAGTTTTGATGTAATTACGCTGTGGCATGTTTTAGAACATGTAAGAGATTTAAAAAACTACATTAAAAAATTAAAAGCTCTTTTAAGTGAAAATGGTTATTTGGTAATTGCTGTACCAAATTATAAAAGTTTTGATGCAAAATTATACAAAGAACATTGGGCTGCTTTTGATGTACCTAGACATCTTTGGCATTTCTCTCAAGAATCGATACATAAATTATTTGCAGAAGTACAAATGAAAGTTGTGCAAACAAAACCGATGAAGTTTGATGCGTATTATGTTTCGCTTTTAAGTGAAAAATATAAAACCAAAAAAATGAATCCTGTAAAAGCATTTTATAACGGATTTAGATCAAATTTAAAGGCAAAACGAAATTCTGAATATTCTTCTCTGATTTACGTGATAAAAAACCAATAATTTAGATTTTAAGGCTATTTTACTGCTTTTAAGCCAATATCCTATAGAATTACCTTACAGAAAATAAAAAAGCCTTTAAAAACTTGTTTTTAAAGGCTTTTTTAATAGTTAATACTTATAGAAAATAAAAAATTATAGTTTTTAACTATTTAAAAGATAAATACCGAAAACACATAGTATAAAATAGACTGTTAAAGACATGGCTCCTGCATAATCTTTTGCCAAGCGTTGCCCAATTAATAAAAAAATTAAAGTGATGGCAGAGAGCTCTATTCCGAATGAAGCAATTTCTTTTGCTTCTGAAGTATATAATTGAAACACGCCAACAATCATAAAAAAAGTAGCTACTAATTCTATCAACAAAATAATTGATAAGAGTAAGGGCACACTATTCTTTAAAGGCGAATTTTTAAAATGGTCTTTTATAAAAGCAACATTCCCTTTCCAATCTAACATTTTGTCTATGCCAGATTGTAAAAAAGTAACAATTAAAAAAAGCAGTATTAAAACTTCTGCTGGGTAATTTGATAAAAAGTTCATTGTCTATCTTTTTTTATTTTCCAAATAATCTTTGAAAAAATCCTTTTGTTTTTTTGGTTGCTTCTTCAATTTCTTCTTTAGCATCTTCTGCTAAATCTGCTAAATTTTCTGCAGCTTCACTTGCAAATTCAGATGCTTTTTCTGCCACATCATCATAAACCTCTTTAGCATCTTCTGCAAACTCGCTTACTTTTTCTTTGGCTTCATCTGTATATTCATCTAGCTTGTCTTTTACTTTTTCCATATTTTCGTCAGAAAATGTTTCGTTTATTTTTTCTTTGGCAGTATCAAAAGCTTTGGTAGCATCTTCCGTAAATTCTTTCGCTATTTCTTTGGCTTCATTTTTTATGTTGCCTGCTTTTTCTTTTAATTCATTCATAGAATCTTTGGTTTCTTCAATAATTTTTTTTTGAATTTCATCTGGTTTTGCACTTTCTTCTTTTTTACTCATAATTGGTTGATATTTAATTGATTATATTATTTAAACGCCTCATCTTTAGGCTCCCAAAGTTCAATTTTATTTCCTTCGTTATCTAAAATCCAACCGAATTTACCATAACTATATTCTTCTATTTTTCCAACAATGGTTACTCCTTCTTTTTCTAACGTTACTAATAATTCTGCTAAATTTTCTACTCTATAATTAAACATAAAGTCTTTTTTAGAAGGCTCAAAGTAAGTAGTATCTTTTGCAAAAGGGCTCCATTGTGTAGAGGCCTCTTTTTCCTCGGAATCTTTCCACCAAAAAGTACAACCATAATCATCTGTGTTAAAACCTAAATGTTTTTTGTACCAATCTTTGCTTGCTTTTGGATTTTCAGATTTAAAAAATAATCCCCCAACTCCTGTGACTCTTTTTTTCATTTTTACTATTTTTTAGTGTTCGTTTCGTAAATTTCTATCCATTCTTTTACGGATAGCTTTTTACACAACTCGCCAATTAGTTCATAAGGAATTTCATCCATTTTCTTAAAACGGATACAACTTTTACCCATATCTAATTTTCCAGAAGAATGTTTCGGATACTCGTTGACAAACCAATCATGAATTTCTGGAACTGCATAAATACCACTATGATAAAGGTTTACAGAATTCTTTTGCGATGCAAAGCTTAGAAAAGGCAAAGGTTCTTTTGGGTTGCAATGGTAGCCATTTGGATATATTTTATGAGGAACATAATACCCAATCATACCATATTGTATACCTTCTTCAAAGCCTTTTGGTAGGTTTTGGTTGATGGTTTCTCGTAATT
This sequence comes from Polaribacter sp., assembly GCF_965656025.1. GTDB lineage: Bacteria > Bacteroidota > Bacteroidia > Flavobacteriales > Flavobacteriaceae > Polaribacter. Next base: position 31,603 of record NZ_CBFHJT010000025.1, on the reverse strand, counting down.
TTTTAAGTGAAACTTGTCTTTCTTTTGGAACCTGATTTATATAATCTTCGGGTGAATTTGCTTTGTATTGCATCATTGTTGGTTTTAAGCCAACAAGTTAACAAAATTTTTCTTTGATTTTATTTACAATAGTTTGCGCTAATTTTTCTTTACTTTCAAGAGTCCAACCCGCCACATGTGGAGATAAAATTACATTGTCTGCTTTGATTAAATATTCGAATGCTTCAGGCATTTTATTATCAGAAAAAAGGTTTTCAAAAGATGATTTTTCGTATTCTAAAACATCTAAACCAGCGCCTAAAATTTTACCGGATTTTAAACCTGCTACTAAATCTTGGGTAACAACTGCAGATCCACGAGCAGTATTAATCAACCAAAAGGGCTTTTTAAAACTGTCGATAAAATTGGCGTTTATCATTTTTTTTGTAAGGTCTGTTTGTGGTATGTGCAAACTTAAAACGTCACATTTTTCTTGTAATTCAGCTAAAGAAACTTGTTTGCTATTTTCATCACCAACATTGGGTTTTAAATCGTAACAAAGCACTTTTACATCAAAACCACGTAATTTTTTGGCAAAAGCTTTACCCATATTTCCATATCCAATCAAACCAATGGTTTTTCCATCTAGTTCAATTCCTCGGTTTTCTTCACGCAACCATTTTCCATTTCTGACTTCTTTATCAGCTTTGTTTAATTTATTAAAAAGCGATAAAAGCATGGCTAAAGAATGCTCTCCAACTGCATTTCTGTTACCTTCTGGAGCTGCAATTAATTCGATATTTTTTGATTTTGCATATTCACAATCAATGTTTTCTAAACCTGCGCCCACACGTCCAATAAACTTTAGCTTTGTGGCTTTGTCTAAAAAGTGTACATCAATAGAAAATCGACTTCGAATAATAAAACCATCATAATTATGAATTTTGGCTTCAATTTCTTGTTTTGAAGATGTGTAATCTTCATCATTTATAAAACCTAAATCGTTTAATTGATTAATTAAAAGAGGGTGGTTGGTATCTAGGTGTAATATTTTCAAAACAGATTGTTAGATTACTAGATTATTGGATTTTTAGAGTTGAATTGAATTTTGACATCATTTTAATGATTTGCTGTAAAGTGTCATCAAGCGTTTCAAGTTCATTTTTTTAAATAAAATTTAAATCAAAAGAAATTAAAAGTTGTGTTTCGATTTCGTAATAAGAACCTAGTGCTATTGTTAAAAATCTCGAAAAATTTTTGTTAGAATTTCTTGAAGCGCCTTCAGCAACATTCGATGGAATAGAAACTACAGCTCTTCTTAACTGTGACACTAAACCGAACTTTTCACTATTAGGAAAAGAGCTTGTAATTTGGTAAATATATTTACAAAAAGTTCTGCTTAACTGCCAAAACTTTAAGTCTTTATAACGATGCATACTCTAATATTCTAAAAATCTAATAAACTAATAACCTATATTAATACTGCTCCTTTTCATTCGGGAAATCGCCACTTTTAACATCGGTTATATAACTCTCAAAAGCACCAGTCATCTCATTAAACAAATCTAAATATCTACGTAAAAAACGCGGATTAAATTCATGTGTCATACCAATCATATCATGTGTTACCAAAACTTGACCATCAACACCATTACCAGCACCAATACCAATTACAGGTATAGTTAACGCATCTGCTACTTTTTTAGCTAATTTTGCGGGTACTTTTTCTAAAACCAACGCAAAACAACCAATTCTTTCTAACATTAAAGCATCGTCCATTAATTTTTCTGCCTCTTCTTCTTCTTTGGCTCTTACTGTATAGGTACCAAATTTATAGATAGATTGTGGTGTTAAGCCTAAGTGACCCATTACAGGAATGCCAGCATTTAGAATTCGTTTTATAGATTCTTTTACTTCCTTACCACCTTCTAGTTTTATAGAATGTCCACCAGATTCTTTCATAATTCTAATAGCAGAACGCAAAGCCTCTTTTGGGTCTGATTGGTAACTACCAAAAGGCAAATCTACCACCACCAAACAACGCTCTATGGCCCTTACAACAGAACTTGCGTGGTAAATCATTTGGTCTAATGTAATGGGTAACGTAGTTTCATGACCCGCCATTACATTAGAAGCAGAATCGCCCACCAACAAGACGTCTATACCAGCACTATCTAAAATTTTTGCCATGGTATAATCATACGCAGTTAGCATAGAGATTTTTTCTCTATTTGCTTTCATTTCTACCAAAGATTTTACGGTTACACGTTTATATTGTTTCTTAGCTACAGACATATTTTTAAGTTTAAAGTGGTAAAAGTAAGAAAAAGCAATAGAATTCTTGTTATTGCTATTTGTTGGCTATTTTTATTGAAATATTACAATCTAAAATTAATTTAGTAGCTTTAACCACTTTAAAATAAACGTACGATGCTTAAAAAATGGTTTTTATTATTTTTTTGTTTGTTAATAACGAACATAAACGCACAAGAAAACAACGATAAAAAAGCCATTAAAAAGGTAATTTCTACCTTTTTTAAAGGCTTACATCAAGGTGATAGCACAATAATGCGCGCCACACTTCATAAAGATATTAAAATACAAACAACCTCTATAAATAAAGAAGGTACTAGTCTTTTAACCACAGAAAGTAGACTAAAATTATTAACATCAATAGCCAACAAAAACCCAAAACATGTGTATTTAGAAAAGTTACTTTCGTATCAAATTAATGTTGATACAAATTTAGCATCTGTTTGGACACCTTATGAGTTTTACTTTAATGGAAAATTTAGCCATTGTGGTGCCAATTCTTTTCAGCTTTTTAAAGAGGATAATCAATGGAAAATTATTTATTTAGTAGATATAAGAAGAAGAGAAAATTGTAAGCCGTTAAATGAAAAAAATTAGCGTTATATTTGATTTTTATTTTTTAAATGGCACAAGAAAAACATACAATAAATACTAATTTATGGATTGATAATTATGCAGATTACCTGTTTAATTATACAATTTCTCGTGTTAATAATAGCGATTTAGCCAAAGATTTAGTACAAGAAACGTTTTTTGCAGGTTTAAAATCTGCTAAAAATTTTCAAGAAAAAGCCTCAGAGAGAACCTGGTTGGTATCTATTTTAAAAAGAAAAATTATAGATCATTACAGAAAAATAAATTCTAAAAAAGGACAAGCAGAGGTTAGAATGAATTTTTACAATGATGGCGAAAATGAAGGAAATTGGTTAGAAGAGCGTGTGCCACAAAGTTGGGACAATGCTTCTGAAAAAAACATAGAAACAGTAGAATTGAGACAGCAAATAGATGCTTGTATAGATAATTTGCCAGAAAAATATGCCTTGGTTTTTAGAATGAAAAGCATACATGAATTTGCAACAGAAGATATTTGTAAGGACTTAAATATTACAGCGTCCAATTTATGGGTTATGATACATAGAGCAAGAACACAGCTTAGAAAATGTATGGAAGATAACTGGTTTAATAATTAAAAAAATGTTTAAAAGTTTAAAAATAACTTGCGATGAGGCCACAACCATTTGTGATAAAAATCAATATGGAGAAGCCTCTTTTTTAGAACTATTTAAGTTAAATATTCATTTTATTAGTTGTAAAATTTGTGCTTTGTACACCAAACAGAACATAAAGCTTACAAAACTGTACAAAGGGTATGCAAGCAATTGCAAAAGTCATAAACAATGTATTTCTGAAGCAGAAAAAGAAAAAATGAAAAAAGCTTTAGAAGAAATGAATTAAATTTCTTAAAAATTAAAATTCAACGGAACTTATAAACATAGGTTCCGTTTTTTTGTAATTTTGATTTTCTGTAAAAGCAAATTTTATCTAAAAATTGGCTTTTAGAAAACAGTATAAATTAATTAAAAATGGAATTTTTACCTGAAAAAATAGACAATTACGTTGTAGCACACACGCAAAAAGAACCTGAAATTTTACAAGAACTTACCAGAGAAACTTGGCAAAAAGTACTAAACCCTAGAATGTTAAGTGGTGCTTTTCAAGGTCGTGTTTTATCGATGTTAACAAAAATCATCAACCCAAAAAATATTTTAGAAATTGGTACTTACACAGGTTATGCAACTTTGTGTTTTGCAGAAGGTTTGCCAAGAGACGGACAAATAATTACCTTAGATAAAAACGAAGAATTAGAAACGTTACAAAATAAATATTTCGAAAAATCGGGGTATAGAAACCAAATAACACAATTGGTTGGTAATGCTGTAGAAATAATCCCCACTTTAGAAGAAAAATTCGATTTGGTTTTTATTGATGCAGACAAATCTAATTATATCAATTACTTTCATTTAATAATTGATAAAATGAATCCTGGAGGTATTATTTTGTCTGATAACGTACTTTGGAGTGGTAAAGTGGTAGAAGAATTAGATCCTAAAGACGCAGATACCAAAGTGCTTTTAGCGTATAATCAACTATTAAATGAAGATGCTAGGTTAGAAACCGTATTATTGCCTATTAGAGATGGTTTAACAGTGAGTAGAGTAAAATAAATAGCTTAAAATTGCCTTTTGATGGGGCCTGTTAAATCGTCTATATCATCTTTAACAGCATTAATTTCTTTATTGATGTCTTTGGCAACATCTGTATCTATTTTTGTCTTTTCAGAGCTGTCTTTTATTTCTTTTTTAATATCGTTTGTGGCGTCTTTTACCTGACGCATTCCTTTGCCCAAACCTCTTGCGATTTCGGGTATTTTATCTGCACCAAAAACCATTACCACAATTAACATGATAACCATAATTTCTGGACCGCTAATAAATAAGAATATTGTATTCATATTACAAAGATAATGAGTTATTTTAAGAAATAGAATAAAGTATTATTTCTTTAACGTTACTTTCTGTTTTTTTTTAAAGTATTATCTTTACAAAAAAAGACGCTTATGTTATTTCTTTACCCTTTTCAGATTATTATTATGCTAACAGTACTATTGTTTTTAGTAGTATATGCTTTGGTATTGGCCTCTAAAAACAAGAGCAACACACGTTTTTTAATCTGGGGCGCTTTTATTTTATTAGTTCCTTTTATTGGTGCTTTGGCTTGTATTATTAGTTACTATGCCAATAAAAATAAAGTAGTAAGTGCTTAAAATTTTTAGCAGTTTTATATTTAAAGTTTCTCTCTTTTAGCATTAAGACTTGTAGGACCAACAAGTGTAGCTTTCCTTATATTTAGTCTTTATATAAACGTTTTTTTATAAATTAGGTTATGGATTCTATGATACCACTAGCACTTTTACCTTTCTTTTTTTATATTTTACATAAGAGAATAAAAACGCTTAAGAAAGCCATAAATGGGAATGAAAAATATAATAAAAAAGCAGAAATATTACTTCTTTTAATTACAATTTCCTTGATGATTTTTATTGTTTTTCTATCTATATAAAAACCGCGTTTAGTATTAAATAGTAAAATTTTTAATTTGATTATTTTTATTTCTTCACCAACATTCGTTTAATTTCATTAAGGCCTCTATAGGAGTTAAAGTATCAATATTGGTCGCTAAAATTTCTTCTCTAATGTTTTCTAACAAAGGGTCATCTAACTGAAAAAAACAGAGTTGCAGTTCTCCCTTTCTACTTTTTTTAATTTTATAACCCTTTTTTATTGTAAAAAAACAGAGTTCTATCTAAATGCAAATAATTGATAATTAGTTATTTAAAAATAAAACATCCCTGAATTCAGGTACATATATCCCTGAAAACAGGGATGCAAAAATATACCTGAATTCAGGGATTGACAACACTCCTTTTATCGCTTATGTTTACAACAAAAATAATTGCTAAAAAAGAAGGGTATAAAAAAGAGACTTACCACCTTTTGTCAATAATATGTGAAAGTTGTAAATAATACTATAAAAATTGCAAACGAGTAAATCGAAAATCGAAAGAGTAGAAAAATTAAAAAAATAATAATTATGAAAAAAATAAATAAATTTTTAATTTTCAGTATTTTAATAACTTTTTTTAATTGCGAAAAAAGCACTGAAAATCAAATTTCATCATCAATAAACATAAATAAAATAAAAGAAACATTTTACAATTCATCAACAAATGTAATCACACCTGAAAAGACAGCGGTTAAGTTCTCGGTCTTACCGTTAAACTCGGCTGAAATTAAATATGTTTACAACGATATTATAAATAAAAATTTTCTAAAACAGAATGTCGAAATAGGCTTTATAAAAGGTATCACTACATATCATTATGATAATAACTCTGGTAATTTTAAAGATAGTGATATTTTTGGATTCTCTATTTATGATATTCAAGATAATAATCAGATAGTTCATAAATTCTATTTAAAAGAAGGTGAATCTTTTAAACTAAAAAAAGAGTTAAAAGAAACATTTATGAATACTGAAAGTCAAAATTTTTTAGTTTGGAAATATAAAAATAAAGATTATAATTCAGGAAACATTACTGTAAGTAGACTTTTCAATATAGATGACAATACTCACACAAATAGAAGAAATACTACACGAAATGAATTTAATTTATTTGTATTAAGACACAAGTATCCTAAAAGTAATTTTTTACAAAAAAATTCAATTTCAATTTATGAGGATGCTGGATTAGCTGACTGCAGATCTGGCTGTTCAGAATCAGGAATAGGAACTTGTGATGGCGGATATTATTGCAATCCAAGTGGTGGAGGTGGTGGTCAAATTTGTAAAGCACCATCTGTCCAAAATGAATCAATACAACAATCGTTAGTTACCGAAAATGAAGCTACTAATTTATTTAATCTAAATTTACACAGACAATTAAGAGATGAATTTTTAGCAGAGAATTCTTTAGGTTTAAAACATATTGATTATTATTACGGTATTTCTGAATTTATTTTAATTTCTGACTATAATACTTCTACTTTTATAAAAATGATTCAAACTTTACCTTCATTGAATCAATCAATAAGCAAACTTTTAGACAATAATATAGAATCAGACATCATAATAAATGAAAATCTAAACAACGATTTAAACTCAATAATTAATGATTATAAAGTTATTTCTGAAAACCCTGATTTTCAATTTATTCTTAATGATATAAAACAAGATATTGATAGAATAACTAATAAAAGTGAAAATGATTTAATATTAGAATTTCAATAAAGATTAAAAATGAAAAAGTTGTTTTATTACATATCACTTATTATCATTTGTACGATTACATCTTGCAACAAAAAAAACAAAAGTTTTGATATAGTCGGTTTTTATAAAAGTTCAAAATTGAATTTTATCGAAAACTTAATATATAATACGACTAAAGAAATAAATGGTTTAAAATTAAATTTAAAAAAAGACAGTACATTCCACTATGAGACATGTGGTCTATTAATAAAAGGCTTTTGGAGCATAAGTAACGATAGTCTAAAACTTAACGTTAACAATATAAATTTCGTAAACGATTCTATTAACAAAATTAGAAAACCTGTTTCAAAAAAAGATTTTTTAATTTATAAGATTGAAAATAATTCACTTTTTGGTTTCATAAATGAAAAAAATGGAATAAGAATTAATAAACTTGTGCGTGATGAAAAATAACGTGGCACAACCACGTATATAAAAAATAGCAGTTAAGTGCAAACTCCAAAGCTTGTTCTTTTCTGCTATCTTTATTAAAAAATTGAAAATTTGCTGCATTTTTATTCTGCTACTTTTCATAATACAAATACGTTATTTCTTCACCAACATTCGCTTAATTTCATTCAATTTCATCAACGCTTCAATAGGTGTTAAAGTATCAATATTGGTCGCTAAAATTTCTTCTCTAATGTTTTCTAACAAAGGATCATCTAGCTGAAAAAAGCTCAATTGCATTTCTTCATGTTGTGCTTGTTTTAAAACATCTTTTACTTCAGCATTTTTATTGTTTTTTTCTAATTGTGCCAATATTTTATTCGCTCTATGAATCACCATATTGGGCATACCAGCTAATTTAGCAACATGGATACCAAAACTGTGGTTAGAACCTCCAGAAGCCAGCTTACGCAAGAAAATAATGTTGTCTTCCAATTCTTTTACAGATACATTAAAGTTTTTAATGCGCTCAAAAGTAGCTGTCATTTCGTTCAGTTCGTGATAATGGGTGGCAAACAATGTTTTTGCCTTAGAAGGATGTTCGTGCAAAAACTCTGCAATGGCCCAAGCAATCGAAATTCCATCATAAGTAGAGGTTCCTCTACCAATTTCATCTAACAAAATTAAACTACGCTCAGAAACGTTATTTAAGATAGAGGCAGTTTCATTCATTTCTACCATAAATGTAGATTCGCCCATAGAAATATTATCACTAGCACCAACTCTGGTAAAAATTTTATCTACAATACCAATTTTTGCATTTTGTGCAGGTACGTAACTTCCCATTTGCGCTAACAAAACAATCAAAGCAGTTTGTCTTAAAATAGCAGATTTACCAGACATATTGGGTCCAGTAATCATAATTATTTGTTGCTGATTTCTGTTTAAAACAACATCGTTAGCAATATATGTTTGGTCTATTGGCAATTGTTTTTCTATAACTGGGTGTCGTCCGTTTTTAATGTCTAAATCTGTACTTTCATCCATAATTGGTCGCACATAATTATTATCTACAGCCAATACAGAAAAACCAAGCAAACAGTCTATTTTGGCAATAATTTGCGCATTTTCTTGTACTTTTTGCACAAACTGAATAATATATTGCAATAATTTGCTAAAAATTTCTTGCTCTAAAACTTGTATTTTTTCTTCGGCACCTAAAATTTTGGTTTCGTATTCTTTGAGTTCTTCAGTAATATAGCGCTCTGCATTTACCAAGGTTTGTTTACGAATCCACTCTGTGGGCACTTTGTCTTTGTGCGTGTTTCTAACCTCTATATAATACCCAAAAACATTGTTAAATGCTATTTTTAAACTGCTAATTCCAGTTCGTTCAGTTTCACGAGCTAATAACTCATTTAAATACTGTTTTCCAGAGCTAGAAATGGCGCGTAAATCGTCTAATTCTTGATGTACACCATTGGCAATGGCATTTCCTTTATTGATGTTTACAGGAGCATCATCAAACAAAGTTTCAGAAATTTTAGCAATTAAAACGTCGCAAGAATGTAGTTGTGTACCCAACTCTTTAACCGTTTTATTTTTACTTTTTTCTGCTGCCGATTTTATGGGTAAAATGGCCTGTAAAGAGTTTTTTAACAAAACAATGTCTCTAGGTGATGCTTTGCCAGTTGCCACTTTAGAAATTAACCTTTCTAAGTCTGATATTTGTTTTAATTGATAGGTAACTGTTTTTGAAAAATCAGTAGCATCTATAAAAAATTTTACCAATTCATGACGATTTTTAATAGCGTCGATATTTTTAAGCGGTAAAGCCAACCAACGTTTTAACAAACGACCACCCATAGGCGATATGGTTTTATCAATCACATCTAAAAGCGTAACCGCATTTACAGAATTTGGGTTGTACAACTCTAAATTTCTAACTGTAAATCGATCCATCCAAACATAATTATCTTCAGCAATTCTGCTTATAGATTGTATGTGTTTTAGTTGATTGTGTTGTGTTTCCGATAAATAATACAACACAGCACCAGCTGCAATAATTCCGTTTTTTAAATCTTCTACACCAAAACCTTTTAAGTTTTTAACCTCAAAATGATTTTGTAAAGTTTCATTGGCATATGCTGTTTGAAAAACCCAATCGTCTAAATAAAATGCATAATACCTGTTTTCAAAAAGCTCTAAAAAGGTTTGTTTGTGTTGTTTTTCTACTAAAATTTCGCTCGGACCAAAATTCTGAACCAGTTTGTCAATATATTCAGCGTTTCCTTCTGCCACTAAAAACTCACCAGTAGAAACATCTAAAAAGGAAATTCCGATTTGTTTTTTATTAAAATGAATAGCTGCTAAAAAGTTGTTTTTTTTAGATTGTAAAACTTCGTCGTTTAAAGAAACACCAGGTGTAACCAATTCTGTAACCCCACGTTTTACAATTTTTTTGGTCATTTTTGGGTCTTCTAACTGATCGCAAATAGCAACACGCATACCTGCTTTTACCAACTTTGGTAAATAGGTGTTTAAAGAGTGATGAGGAAACCCAGCCAACGCTGTTTCAGACTCTGAACCAGCACCTCGTTTTGTTAAAATAATGCCTAAAATTTCGGCTGCTTTTTTAGCATCTTCTCCAAAAGTTTCGTAGAAATCTCCCACACGAAAAAGCAACATAGCATCAGGGTATTTTACCTTAATGGCATTGTACTGTTTCATTAAAGGGGTTACCTTTTTTGCTTTGGATTTTGCCAAGTTTTAGAAATTTTTGGGTTAGTTTTGCGAAGGTAAAAATTAGTAAGCAGTTTACAGTAGCAGTTAGCAGTTAACTTATTCACAAGATATGAGAAAATTAAAAAATAACGAGTTAGGTAGAATTTCAGTTGATGCGTTTAAGGCAGTTGAAAAAACACCTATAATTGTAGTTTTAGACAACATTAGAAGTTTAAATAATATTGGCTCTGTTTTTAGAACAAGTGATGCTTTTTTGATTGAAAAAATTTATTTGTGTGGTATTTGTGCTACACCACCTAACAAAGACATTCATAAAACTGCTTTGGGTGCCACAGAATCTGTTGCTTGGGAATATGCTGAAGATACGCTCGAGCTTATTCAAAAATTAAAAGATTCAAAGATTCAAATATTAGCTATTGAACAAGCGGAAAACTCAACAAAACTGAACGCATTTTTACCAGACAAAGACAAGAAATATGCCATTGTAATGGGTAATGAAGTAAAAGGTGTGCAACAAGAGGTTGTAAATGCTGCTGATTTGTGTATTGAAATTCCGCAATTAGGTACCAAACACTCTTTAAACATTTCTGTAACCACAGGGGTTGTAATTTGGGATTTGTTTCAGAAAATGCAATAGAAATTTTGTTTTTAATGATGAAAGAACTAATTTTATGGTGCTATAAAATTAAGAAGGAAAAGGCTTCTTTGTACTATGAAAAAAGAGATTACTCTCATACTTTTTTTTGTCATATTTAATGTGTTTTCGCAAAAACCAAAAGATTCTCTTTCTTTTTATTTAAAAAATGCGAAAGGAATAAAAAAGACTCACTACCTTAAAAAAGCAATTGCACTTTCAGAAAACTTGCAAATAGATTCTTTATTACAAGACTCTTGTATCGAATATGCCAAGGCAAGTTATTTTGCTAAAGACACTATAGGCTTAACTTTTTCTAAAAATAAATTACTAAAACATTTTCAAGATCGTAAAGATTCTTTTTCTTTAGCAAAAGCATTCCATTTTGCTGCTTTAAACCATAAAATAAAAAATAATTTAGACAGTAGTTTTTATTTTTACCAAGAGTCAAAAAATATTTTTGTTACTTTAAAAGATTCTGTTGAAGTTGGTAGAAGATTATTGTCTATGGCCATTCTTCAAGTAAAAGAATTCGATTATTTGGGAGGTCAAACAACAGCTGTAGAAGGCTTAAAATATATAGAACCTTCAGTAGATAAAGAATATAGAACTTTAATTTCACTATATCAAACTTTAGGAAATGCTTTAGGACATTTAAACAGACCCAAAGAATCTAGAGCCTATTATATTAAGGCAAGAGAAATGGCTAAGTTTAATCCTGTAAAGCATAGAAGAGAGATAAATTATCTAAACTTATTTAATAATATTGGGGCAACCTATGTAGATGAAGGGAATTTTGATAAAGCAATTGAGCTGTATGAAGAAGGTTTACGTTTTGATAGTATTGCGATAAAATACCCAAGACAATACCAAAACTTATTAGGAAGTTTGTCTTCTGTATATTTTAAACAAGGTAAAATAGAAAAAGCAATAAAAGGCTATAAAATAGTTTTAGAAGGCAGAAAAAATACGAAATATTTATACGGAGAAAGTGTTTCACATAGCCTTTTAGCAGAAGCATACATAAAAAATAAACAGTATAATTTAGCAAAAAAACATGCTAAGATTGGTTTAAAATTAGGAAAAAAAACAAGAAATAATGAACAGGTTTTAGAGTGCTTACAGTTTTTAACAGAGTTAACTAACGGAAAAACTGCTAAAAAGTATTTTAAAGAATATGTTCATTTAAAAGATAGTTTGTTTATAAGAGAAAGAACTAGAAAAAATCAGTTTGCAAAAGTAAGATATGAGACTGAAAAAAAAGAGAAAGAAAACATAAGCTTAAAACTAGAAAATCAAGGAAAACAGTTGCTTTTAGAAAGCGAAACTCAACAAAAAACAATTGGTTGGTTGGTTGCAGGTGCAGGTATTCTTTTTATTGGTTTTGGTACAAGTGTGGTTGCAAGTAGAAGAAAAAAGTTGTTGTTTGATACAAAATTAAAACAGGTTGAAGCTAGAGAAAAAGAAAGACAACAAATTGCAAAATCTTTACATGATGAGGTAGCTGGAGATATTAGAATGCTACATTTAAAATTGGCAAAAACCAATCAATTAGAAGAGGCTAAAAAGCTTGATATTATTAATGATAATATTCGTAATTTATCTCACCAATTAAGTAGCGAAAGTTTTGATAAAGTATGTTTTAAAGATCAAATAATTAATTTAATTTCAGATTATTTTGAACCTAATTTTAAAATTAAAGTACAAAATATTGATGCTATTCTTTGGAAAGAAGTAAATAACTCTATAAAAAGAACCTTATTTTTAGCAATTAGAGAAACCATCCAAAACACGAAAAAATATGCAGCAGCTTCACAAATTATTATAATTTTCGAAGCATCAAAAAAAACAATACAAGTAACAATTTCTGACAATGGAAAGGGGTTTGATGTAAAGGCTAAGAAAAACGGTATTGGTTTAAATAATTTAAAAGAAAGAGTAGAAGTAATTAATGGTACTTTTTTGATTGAAAGCGAATTAGAAAAAGGCACCATAACAAAAATTGAAACCCCAAAAAATGCCAAATAAAACAAGAATTTTAATTGTTGATGATCATCAACTAATAATACAAGGTGTTTTATGCTCTTTAAATGAAGTTGGCGATTTTGATATAATAACTACAAATACTTGTGATGAAGCTTTTCAGTTGATAAAAAACAATCAAAAAAATAATCCTTTTCAAATACTTTTTACAGATTTAAGTTTTAATAACACCACAAAAGATACAATTTTAGATGGTGGAGAAGAATTAATAAAGGCTATTAGAAATGATAATTTCAAAATAAAAATAGGCGTAATTACTGCTCATACAGAAACTAACAGAGTGTATAATGTAATTAGTAATTTAAAACCAGACGCATATTTATTAAAAAGTAAGTGCGATGCTACAGAAATTGGTTTTGCAATCCAAAAAATGCTCGAAAACCAATTTCATTATACGCATGAAGTGTATCAAAAATTGATGCGAAGAAATATTGTTCAAATTCAAATGGACGAGGTTGCAATTCAGGTTTTAAAAGAACTACCAAAGCATCCTAAAATTTCTAATTTAGAAGGTTTTATTAGAAAAGAAGATGGGTCTTTTTTAAAACTACGCTCTATAGAAACTAAATTAGCAAATTTAAGATTAGATTTAAATGCCAATAATAATACAGATTTGGTACTAAAAGCCAAAGAATTGGGTATTATAGATTAATTTTTTACTTTTTGCGGAAAACCACATTATCCTATGCGGTTTCTTACAGCTTTATTTTTTAATTATATTGTAATTTTGACGCGTAAGTGTTTGAATTAACAATTACAACCAAAAAATGGGATTATTGCTGGTTTAAGATTAGGGGCTTTTATCAACAATATGAAAAAGGAAAAAATCTTTCAGGAAACTGAAAGATTTTTTTATATCCCTAAAATCACTTTTGCAATCATAAAGTAAATTAGGATACCAAAAATATCATTAGAAGTTGTTATAAAAGGCCCAGTTGCAATGGCTGGATCTATACCTCTTTTATTTAAAAATAATGGCACAAAAGTACCTATTAGACCTGCTACAATAATTACCACGACTAAAGAAACAGCAATGGCCAAAGCCAAATCTATTTTTCCTTCATATATCCAAACAAAGAGAAATAAAAATAGCGAAAGAATTAATCCGTTTAACGCAGCTAATAACATTTCTTTTAAAAGTCTGCTATTAATGCTTCCTTTTACATCATCATTTGCCAAACCTTGCACAATAATTGCAGAAGATTGTACACCTACATTACCAGCCATGGCTGCAATTAATGGTGTAAAAAAGAACAAGGCTGCATATTTAGAAAACACACCTTGAAAACCTTCCATTATAATAAAAGCACCTACACCACCAATTAAGCCTAAAAATAACCAAGGCAAACGTGCTTTTGTCAATTCAAAAATACTATCGTCTGAATCTACGTCTTGTGTTAAACCAGCAGCCATTTGGTAATCTTTATCTGCTTCTTCTTTTAAAACGTCTACAATATCATCAATGGTAATTCTACCTAATAAAACGTTGTTATCGTCTACAACTGGTATGGCTTCTAAATCGTATTTTGCCATAATTTTAGCCACTTCTTCATCATCTAAAGAAACATTTACTGCATCTACTGTATTTTTAGAAATGTCTGCTATTTTTTGGTCTGATTTGGCAATAATCAAGTCTTTCAAAGACAATCTACCTACCAATTTTTCTTCTTTATCTACTACATAAATAGAGTGCACTCTGGTAACTTCACTGGCTTGCCCTCTAATTCTACGCATGCAACCTGCAACTGTCCAAGTTTCGTAAACTTTTACCAATTCTTTAGCCATTAAAGCACCAGCAGTATTGTCTTCGTAAGACAATAGTTCTTTAATATCTGCGGCTAAATCATCATCTGTTAAAGCATTTATAACACGTTTTTGTCGCTCTTCAGAAAGTTCTCCAATAATATCTGCTGCATCATCTGTATCCATTTCGCCAATCTCGTCGGCAATTTCTTTAGCAGAAAGACTTTCTAGAATTTTCTCACGTGTATCTTCATCTAGCTCTGTTAAAATTTCAGATGTTTTTTCGCTGTCTAAAAGTTTTATTATGTAAACAGCTTCATCAAAATCTAGCTCGTCTAAAACCTCTGCAATATCTGCATAATGTACTTCAGAAAATAGGGCTGTTATTGCTTTACCATTGTTAGCAGTAATAAGCACTGTTAGGTTGTCTAAAAATTCTTCTGTAATTTCAAATGCCATTTTCTGCTATTTTTTGAGTGAGTAAAATAAATGCTGAAACCGATAATTGTTCCGGGCGTTTGGCAAATATAGGGTCTTCTTTTAAAGAATCCGAAAGTTGAAAAGACTTTAAACTAGAACGTAACATTTTTCTGCGTTGATTGAAAGCTGTTTTTACGACTCTAAAAAACAGTTTTTCGTCTACAGGGAGTGTGTAGTTTTCTTTTCTGATGCATCTAATTACGCCAGAATCTACTTTTGGTGGTGGATTAAAAACACTTGGAGGCACTGTAAAAAGATATTCTACGTCGTAAAAAGCCTGTGTTAAAACAGACAAAATACCATATACTTTAGAACCCTCTTTTTCTGCAATTCTTTTAGCTACTTCTTTTTGAAACATACCAGAAAGTTCTGGTACAAATTCCCTGTTTTCTATTGCTTTAAACACAATTTGAGAAGAGATGTTGTAAGGAAAATTACCTATAATTGCGACTTGTTGGTCAGCAAAGATGCTTTGTAGACTTTGCTTTAAAAAATCACCCTCTATAATTTTAAACTTTTCTGCAGAGGTATCTACATTTAATTGCTCTACAGGAAAAACGTCTTTTAAGTAGGTTACAGATTCTCTATCAAGTTCCATTACTGTAACCTTTGGTTTTTTTTGCAATAAATATTTTGTTAAAACACCCATACCAGGGCCAATTTCTAATACATTGTAATAACCATTTTCTGTTAAGGCATCAGCAATATCTTTTGCAATACTCTCGTCTTTTAAAAAATGTTGACCTAAGTGTTTTTTTGCTTTGACAGCCATTATCAGTGTAGTTTAGAGTTATTTTTGTGTACCAAAAGTAGAAATTATTTTTTTAGCGTTTTCGTTTTCTGAGTTTAATAATAAAGATTTTTTGTAAGCTTTTACAGCCTTTAAAGTGTCACCCATTTTTAGTAAACATTCTCCATAACTATCGTAAGTGTTCCATGCGTTTGGATACATTTCAATATTTAATTTGAAAATTTTAAGTGCTTTTTTGTATTCTTTTAATGTTGTTAAATAGTAATACCCCAGACTATTAATATAATTTTCTGTTATGTTATAAACAGGGTTTGCTCTATCTTCATTTTTAACAATAGTTATCACTTCATCTAGTGTTTTACCTTCACCGAGTAGTTTTTCTAATTTTATAAGACCTTTTTTTACATTTTCTATACTTTCATGGGGTGTTTTAAGTTTTGCATTTACAAGTTGAAATACATTTTTTATTTGATTTAAAATATTTTGAGAACTTCTTAATTGGTCGTTTTCTGTAATGTTTTTAAGTATATATGCAGCGTTTACAATGAGTCCAATTTGAGGATAGTTTTTTTCGACGTTAAGGCTTTTATAAGGTTCTGTATCTTTATTCTTTGGGTTATTTAAGGCTTGCAATAATTTTGGAGAAAAGCCCAATTTTGTTGCACTAATTAACGTCTCAGCAAAGTTATCATCGTTTGTAGAGGTAGTTTTAATTAAATTATCTTGAAGGTTTTTTAAATCTATGAGGCTGTTTCTAATAGCAGAAGGCATTAATTTAATGTCTCCTGTAGCTTGCAAGGTTTCTATAGTGTTGGTATTAAAATCTAAATACATATAGTTGTAATTTAGCTTTGTTTGGCTATAAAGCAGTTCTTTTAAATTACTGTTTTTAGAAAAATTGCTTGTATACTTATTGTAAAGTGCAATGTTTGTTTTTAATCTTCTTATTTCTGAATTGATGTAATTGTAATCTCTACTTAAATCTTCTAAGATTTGAATGTAATAGTTTTCTTTAATTTCAGCCTTTTTGTTGTTTTCATTAACGTTATTTATTTTTAGTGC
>NZ_CBFHJT010000025.1:9753-14499 GCF_965656025.1 Polaribacter sp. | reverse complement strand
CGTAGAGTAAATATTTAGATACTTTATTTTTTAAAACCGAATTTTTTCTAATTTTTCTAAAAAATTTTAGCATGAATTTAAAAGATTATTTTGTGAGACTTTAGAGTTGTTTTAATTATTTGCACTTGTAGGATAAAACTCTTTTACAATTCTTAATTCGGTTCTAAAAGCCAGCATTTTGTCAGCAAACTTTTTTAAACCTTCTAAACGTAAATTATCTGCATCTTCTCTGTAATAATCTTCTAAATCTTCTTTGGTGTTTGCAGTGTATTGAATAGAGTATGTTTTGCCACCCATTTCTTCTTCTACCAAAACTTCTGTAAGTTTTGCTTTGGTAAATTTACCTGTGTTTAGTACTTCCGTGATATGAGATTCTATCCAAATTAACCACTCATTGTGCACGGTTTCATCTATATTTATGGTTACGTTGTATATGTACATTTTTAAGTTTTGTTTTTATTACTTTTTTTTGAAAGGTTATCTTTTATCAATTTCCTTGTATTTGTCTTCTATCTGTAAATATTCTTTTAAACCAATATTTTTTATGCTAAAGTCTTTTTTTAATAATTCTAATTTTAAACTTTGATAATCTTCATTGCCGTATACAGGTAATTCTCTATATTTTTCAATTCCAATATTTTTGTTTTTAAAGTAAACTATTTTTTCAAAAATTTGTCCATAGGGTTCTGTTGATTTTCTTTTTCTCTTGTAAAGTAGAGGAGTAATTCCTTTTTCAATATTTGCAAACATGTATCTATCATCTTTAAAAAACTCTTGCTTTACGTCCATATATTTTTCAACATAATACGTAACCTGAAGCTTTTTTTTGTTATCGTTTTTAAAAACTTTAATTTCTGAATTTATGTTTGAAATAAATACATTTTTTACAGATATTTGAACAGCTTTTCTTTGAAAACTCTTTACTTTTTGTTCAATTTTATTTACCCAGTTTACATTCCAAAAAACAAAAAAAGGAATGACAAAAATTAAAAAATAAGTGTATTTTTTTTTCATCACAAATTATCTCCCCTAAGTTTTCTAAAGTTTTTTCTAGCATCTACTAAAAAAATACTAGAAGGTTGCTCAAATATTATTTTTTGATAATATTCTTTCGCTTTTTCTGTATCATTTAAATGATTCTTGTAAATTTCTGCCATCATAAAATAAACATCATCTGTTAAAAAACCTTGATTGTCAGCATCCACAATTTTGGCTAAATCTAAAATGGCATCTTCATATTTTTTTTGTTTGATAAGTAATTTTGCTCTAAAAAAATACACATCATCATAAATTACCTCACCTGGTATTAATCCGTTAATTAAAATATCTTTCGATGTAATTAAACTGTTTAATTCTGCCAAAGCTGCATCGTCTTTATTTTGAAAAGCTAACAGTTCTGCTCTTGCCAATTGTTTTAAACCAGAAGGAATGGAGTCTACAGGTTCGTTGTCGGAAATTTTTAAAAATAAATTTACAGCATCATTGGCAATAAGCTGTGTTGTAGAGCCTTTTAGTACTTTTAACTGTGCTTTTGCCCAATCAAAATCTCCTTTAAAATAGCTTGTTTGCGCTACTTTAAAACGTGCTTCTTGCCCAAGTTGATGGTTTTTTAACTGCGTTTGTATTTGCGAAAAATAAATTAATGCTTTGTTAAACTTACTTGTAAAGACTAAAACATCACCTAATTTTAATTTAATTCTTGCTTTGTCAAATTTAGAATTTGCATACGTAAGCGCTTCTTCTAAAACAGCATTTGCTTGAGTAGGTTCGTTTTTAGAAAAGGTTAAATAATCTGCATATTCTACTTGCAACTTTATGGTTAAGGTGTTTTTACCAAAAGTTTCGAAAAGGCTTTTAAAAAACACCTCTGTTTCGGGGTTATTAGTAACAACCGCAATTTTGGCAAGGTATAAGTTGGCGTTTATTACTTCACTTTTTGTAGTTGATTTTTCTACAATATAGGTAAAACATTCTTTTGATGCATTGTAAGCTTGGTTCTCAAAAGCAATTTTACCCAATGTAAAAATAGAGGTTAAACTCGAGGGTTTTCTTTGGTACAATGCCTTTTCTTGCAACAAAGCTTTTGTGTAGTCTTTTTGTTGCGTAAACAACCAACTTAGCAGGATATTCCAAACATCTTTTGGCTTACTTAATGATTTTCTTAAAAGTGTTTTTCTAAAAAGAATATTACTTTCATTTTCAGAATCGTCTGTTATGTATTTGCTGGTATATCTTTGTACGAGGCTAAAATATTGCTCGTTTTTATCTACCATATCTATGTAAGCCTCAAACATTTGTTTAAACTCACCTTTTTCTCCGTAAATCTGTGCTATTTGAAAACTATAGTTGGCATTTTTGTTGGCTTCCATAGCCTTTTGATACGCTAAAATTGCATTGTCTAACTGATTATAATCTTTAAACAAACGCCCAATCAATCCTCCATAAGAAGGTGTTTTTTCTAATCCTTTTATGGCAAGATTGTAATTTTCTGATGCTTTTACTTTGGCTCCTTGTTTTTCGAAATTAGAGCCCAAATACACATACAAATATATTTGACTCTTGTTTGCTTTTATTCTGTTTTTTAACAGCGTTTCTGCCTTTGAAAACTGTTCAGTTTCTTGATAACAGCTTATCAATCGTCCTAAATAAGTAGTGTTAAATGGACTCGAGTCATACAATTTTTTGTAGATCTGTGTTGCTTTTTCATAAGCACCTTCTCTATAATAATTTTCTGCAAGCAAATAATCATTCTGAGCTTTGTTTTGTTGAGCGTTCACAAAGCCACTAAGTGTAACTAAAAAAAGGAAAATTAATTTTTTCATTGTTTTCAAATATAATCAACCTAAATGTTAATTTTTTATTAAACCAAACCTATTTTACTTTCTTTTTGTAACAATTTGGCACAAAAGTTGTCTATAAGATAAATAACCAATCAAATTTTAATGTTATGAACACATTTTCTAAACAATACGAAATTGCAAAAAAGAACTCTATAGAGTTTATGAAAAACGGACAAATATCTGCTTACTTAAATGCCTTAGTAGAAATGAATAAATACAAAAGGTTAATGGTTGCAGTGGTTGCGAACTAATTATTAGTATTCAGTTGCCAGTCTTCAGTATTTAGTCAGAAACTGACTGCAAGCTGCTACTGTTTTACTGCTTACTCAATAGTAGAGAAACCACAATAAGGTACCAAAACATCAGGAATTTTAATTCCATCTTCAGTTTGGTAATTCTCTAAAATACCTGCTAACACACGAGGTAAAGCCAAAGAACTACCATTTAAGGTGTGTGCCAATTCACTTTTACCGTCTTTATTTTTAAAACGTAATTTTAATCGGTTTGCCTGAAAAGTTTCAAAATTAGAGGCAGAACTAATTTCTAACCATCTGTCTTGTGCTGTAGAAAACAATTCAAAATCGAATGTTAACGCAGCTGTAAAACCAGTATCTCCACCACACAAACGCAAAATTCTGTATGGTAATTTTAATTCTCTTAAAATATTTTTAATATGTTCTACCATATCATTTAAGGCATGGTATGATTTTTCTGGATGCTCAATTCTTACAATTTCTACTTTATCAAATTGATGCAACCTGTTTAAACCTCTAACATGTGCACCATAACTACCAGCTTCACGTCTAAAACAAGGTGTGTAGCCAGTTGCAGTTATCGGAAAATCGCTTTCTTGAACTAAATTCCCACGAAACATATTGGTAATTGGCACTTCTGCTGTGGGTATTAAAAACAAATCGTCTTCGGTTGCATGATACATTTGTCCATCTTTATCTGGTAATTGTCCAGTAGCAGTGGCAGATGCTGTATTTACTAAATGTGGTACTTGGTATTCTTTATAACCAGCAGCTATATTTTTATCTAAAAAATAGTTAATTAAAGCACGTTGCAACCTTGCACCCTTGCCTTTATACACAGGAAAACCAGCACCTGTTATTTTGTTTCCTAACTCGAAATCTATGATGTCGTATTTTTTTGCCAACTCCCAATGAGGCAATGCATTCTCACCTAAATCTGGTATAGTCCCTTCTTTAAAAACTTCTTCATTATCTTCTTCCGAGCTTCCTGCTTTTACAGAAGCATGTGGTACATTAGGTATTTGATAAAGCAATTGCTGTAACTCATCAGAAAAACCTGCTAACTTTTCTGTTAACTCTTTAGATTGCTCTTTTAACTGACTTGTTTTTTCTTTTAAAATGTTCGCTTTTTGTACCTCTCCAGATTTAAAAAGACCACCGATTTGTTTAGAAATTGTATTAGATTCTGATAAAACTGTATCTAAAGCAACCTGTGTTGCCCTTCTATTTTCATCGACATTTAAAACTTGTTCTAACATCTTTTCTGCATCTGCAAAATTACGTTTTGCCAAACCCGCTAAAACAGTTTCTTTGTTTTCTCTAATAAATTGTACTTGTAACATCTCGTAAGAATTTAAGAATGCAAATATATAATTTGTGCTATAAAAAAACCTTTAATCAACTAAAATTTATAAGTTGTTTAAAATATAGTTTTTTGCAGTTTTTTCGTCTTCTTTAAGTTGATGAATTAAGGCATCTATGGATGCAAATTTTTCTTCGTTTCTTAAAAAATACAGCAATTCTATGGTTAATTTTTTTCCGTATAAATCTTGATTAAAATCAAAAAAATGCACTTCTATGGTTTGGTAATTGCCATCTACAGTAGGTCTATTTCCAATATTCATCATGCCAAAAACGGTGTTTTTTTCTAT
>NZ_CBFHJT010000025.1:7696-9657 GCF_965656025.1 Polaribacter sp. | reverse complement strand
TATGGTAGATTTTACTACGTAAACCCCTGTTTTTGGTATTAGTTTATAATCTTCTTCTATGTTGATATTTGCAGTTGGATACCCAATTTTACCACCCAATTTTTTACCATTTACAACAATGCCATTCAGCATAAAATGATAACCTAAATAGTTGTTCGCTGTTTTTAAATTACCATCATGCAAAGCACGTCTAATTTTTGTGGAGCTTACAGAAACATCATCTATATCTTGTGCAGGTATTTCTTCTACTGTAAAATCGTATAGATGGCTATATTCTGTTAGTTGCTGTATGTTTCCTTCTCTGTTTTTTCCAAAATGATGATCGTAACCAATAATTAATTTTGATATATTAAATTTATTTACCAAAATATCTCTCACAAATTCTAAAGCAGTAGTTCTAGAAAATTCTCTACTAAAAGGATGAATAATTAAATAATCTAATCCTGTTTTTTGCAATAATTTTTCGCGTTCGCTAATGGTGTTTATCAATTCTATAGAAGCATCTTTTTGCAACACCATTCTTGGATGTGGAAAAAACGTAAGCAACACAGATTTTTTACCCGCTTTTTTGGTTTCTGTTATCAGTTTTTCTAATATTTTTTGATGCCCAAAATGTACACCATCAAAAGTACCAATAGTAACAAATGTTTTTTCTTCGGGTGTAAAGTTAGAAATATCAATAATTGTTTTCAAAAAAAGCGTCTTTTCTAGTTACAAATGTACAACAGAAATTACTTATAATTTAGGCTTTTGGATGTATAATTAATCCTCATTACCTGAAAATAAGTGGTGTTTTTTTGTTAAAACCATAAAATAAGATGTGTAATAATCAATAATTCAAAAAAAATTGTATTTTGCATACTAGTTAACAAATTAATTCAAATTATGATAAAAAAGATTTTACTACTTGCATTTATAGCTTTTAGTAGCTTTGCAATGGTTGCACAAACCACTGTAACAGGTACAGTTACAGATGCTAAGACCGGAGAAACACTTCCAGGAGCAAACATTAAAGTTGAAAATAAGGCTGTAGGTACAACTACAGATTTTGATGGAAATTTTGTTTTAAAAGTAACGGACAACCCGCCTTTTACGCTAGAAGTTTCTGTTTTGGGTTACAAAATGGAAAAAGTTGAAATTACAAAAAGCAATCAAAAAATTGCTGTAAAACTAACAGAAAACGAAACCTCGTTAGACGAAATTGTGGTTTCTGCATCTAGAACTCCAGAACGTATAATGGAGTCTCCAGTAACTGTAGAAAGAATGGATGCTAGAGCTATTAAAAACACTTCTGCACCTTCTTTTTACGATGGTTTAGAAAACTTAAAAGGAGTAGATGTTAATACCAACAGTTTAACATTTAAATCTGTAAATACACGTGGTTTTGCTACGTTTGCCAACACGCGTTTTATGCAATTGGTAGATGGTATGGATAACTCTTCACCAGCACTAAACTTTGCTATTGGTAACCTTTTAGGGATGTCTGAATTAGACGTAAATACAGTAGAGTTATTACCAGGAGCATCTTCAGCATTATATGGTGCAAACGCTTTTAATGGTATTATGTTTATGACAAGTAGAAGTCCTTTTAATGACCAAGGAATTAGCGTTTCTTTAAAAGGAGGAGTGACTACACAAGAAGCTGCAGGAACCAACGAATATTATGATTTTAATATTAGAATGGCGTATGCTTTTTCAGAAAAATTTGCTGCAAAAGCAACACTTTCTTACTTAAAAGGTACAGAGTGGTTTGCAACTGATGAAAGAAATACGAGAAATGGTGAATATGCTGCAGGAGATAGGTCTTTAAACGATTATGATGGTTTAAATGTATATGGTGATGAGGTTGCAACAGACCTTGGAGGCGCAGTTGGTAGAGTAAGTAGAACAGGTTACAGAGAAGTAGATTTAATGAAAGATTATGAAGCAAAAAGTGTAAAATTAAACACGGCTTTACATTA
>NZ_CBFHJT010000025.1:4845-7599 GCF_965656025.1 Polaribacter sp. | reverse complement strand
AGTAGAACAGGTTACAGAGAAGTAGATTTAATGAAAGATTATGAAGCAAAAAGTGTAAAATTAAACACGGCTTTACATTATAGACCTTTTGGTGATGATCGTTTAGAATTAATCTTTAACTCTAAATTTGGGGTTGGTAACACAATCTATCAAGGAGCAAACAGATACAATATTAGAGATTTCTATTTAGCGCAACAAAAATTAGAGTTAAGAGGTAAAAACTTTTTTGTTAGAGGTTATGTAACTACAGAAGATGCAGGAAACTCTTATGACTCTCGTTTTGCAGCAATTAATATTAACAGAAGATGGAAATCTGACCAAGACTGGTTTACACAATATGCAGGTACTTATTTAGTTACAGGTTCTCATGCAGCAGCAAGAGCAGCAGCAGATACAGGTCGTTTAATTCCTGGTACACCAGGTTTTCAAGCCGCTTTTAATGATGTTACTGCAGATCCAAACTTAGTTACAGGTTCTAGATTTCAAGATCAAACAAAACTTTATCATGGAGATGTAAATTATAACTTTAGAGATCTGATTGAATGGGCAGAATTCCAAGTTGGTGGTTCTTACAGAAGATATTCTTTAAACTCTAATGGTAGTATTTTTACTGATTATGATGGTCCTATTGATTATGATGAATATGGCGTGTACACACAAATGCAGAAAAACTTTTTAGATGACGACCGTTTAAAATTTACAGCTTCTGTACGTTATGATAAAGCACAAAACTTTGATGGTAATTTCTCTCCAAGAGTTTCGTTAGCATACGCTGCAGGAGAAGATAAAAACGACAATTTTAGAGCCTCTTTTCAAACAGGTTTTAGAAACCCAACAACACAAGACCAATACATAGGTTTAGATGCAGGTTCTGCAATTTTAGTAGGTTCTGCGCCAGACAACTTAGATAGATATACTAGTTCTCCTTTAAACGTAAGTACTGCAGGACAAGCAATATTAGGAGGCGCAACAACAACTCAATTATCAGGTAGATTAGCTTACGAAAATTCATTTTCTGCAAGTTCTGTACAAAATGGAGCACCTGCAGCATCAAATTCTCCTTTAGTTCAACCAGAAAAAGTAACCGCTTATGAGGTAGGTTATAGAGGTTTGGTAAATGCTGGAGACTCTAGAGTTACTGTAGACGTAAGTGCATACTACAATAGTTACGAAGACTTTATTTCTGGAAAAAACGTGTTAGTTCCTTTTTATGGAACTGTTGGAGATAACGGTTTATCACTATTAGCATTAGCAAATGGAGATTTTAAAGCTTTTCAAACCTATACAAACACCACAGCAGATATTAGTTCTTATGGTGCTTCTATTGGCTTAAACGCAAAGATTTTAAATGGTTTTGATTTAGGTGTAAATTATACCTACGCTAAGTTCGAATTTGATCAAGCATCAGACCCAGATTTTGAAGCTGGTTTCAATACACCAGAACACAAGTTTAAATTACAATTTGGACATACCAACTTATTTGAAAACTTTGGTTTCAATATTAACGCAAGATGGCAGAACGATTTTGTATGGGAATCTACTTTCTTAGATGCAACCGTAGATGCTAGAACTGTTTTAGATGCTCAAATTAACTATGCAGTACCTTCTATAAAGTCTGTATTTAAATTAGGAGGAGCAAACTTAACAGGTCAAGAGTATTTTAGTGCACCTGGTGTTGGAGCAATAGGTTCTCAGTACTACTTATCTTGGACAATTAATAACTAATAAAATAATACTTTATGAAAAATTATAAATATATAGGATTACTTCTTTTATCTATTGGTTTTGCATCTTGTGATGTAAATAACGAACTAGATCCAATAGAAGAAGATATGGGTCCTCAAATAGCTTTAAATACCAATGGCTTAAACTTATCTAATTATGTAGCAGTAGGTGCTTCTTTTACATCAGGTTTTACAGATGGAGCTCTTTTTATCAAAGCGCAAGAAAATTCTTTTCCAAACATCTTAGCTTCTAAATTTAGTATGGCTGATGGTGGAGAATTTAACCAACCATTAATGGGTGATAATATTGGCGGTTTTATAGCTGGTGGAAACGCAGTACAACCTCCAAGATTATATTTTAATGGAGCAGGACCAACAAGATTAAATGCTTTACCAACCACTACTTTAGGGGTAAGAGCAGCAGGAACCTCATTTAACAATTATGGTATTCCTGGTGCAAAAAGTTTTCATTTAACTTTTCCTGGCTATGGTACTTTAAATCCATATTTTGGTAGAATGGCTTCAGCTGCTACTGCAACAGTTGTAGGAGATGCCTTGGTACAACAACCTACATTTTTTACCTTATCTGAAGTAGGTGGTAATGATGTTTTAAGTTTTGCCACTTCTGGTGGTTCTGGTGTTTATCAAGCAGACCCAACTGTAAGTCCTGCAAATTATGGTGGTAATGATATTACAAATCCTATAGTTTTTGATCAAGTTTTTAGAGGCATGGTTACTGCTATGACCGCTGGCGGAGCAAAAGGTGTAATAGCAACAGTACCAGACATTACGTTGTTACCTTATTTTACAACTGTACCTTATAATCCAATACCTTTAGATGCTGCAACAGCTGCAGCTGTAAATGGAGCTTATGCTCAATATAATGGCGGTATTCAACAAGCATTTGGTGCATTGGTTGCTGGTGGTGTAATGACACAAGCGGCTGCAGATGCAGAAGTAGCAAAAAGAACTATTTCTTTTGCAGCTGGTCAAAATGCAGTAGTAATTATTGACGAAGATTTAACAGACT
>NZ_CBFHJT010000025.1:0-4751 GCF_965656025.1 Polaribacter sp. | reverse complement strand
CATAATAGGTTGTGCACAATGATGACCTGTTCTAACCGCAATGCCTAATTTATCTAAAATAGTACCAATATCATAAGGATGAATAGTGCCTACGTTAAAAGATATTACAGCTGTTTTTTTAGCAGTGGTACCAAATATTTTTACACCTTCTATTTTTAAAAGTTCTTGAGTTCCGTATTTTAAAAGCTCTTCTTCATAAGCAGCTATACTATCAAAACCAATGGAATTCATATAGTCGATTGCTGCTCCAAAGGCAATTCCACCACAAATATTTGGGGTACCCGCTTCAAATTTATGAGGCAAACCAGCATAGGTAGTTTTCTCGAAAGTTACGGTATCTATCATTTCTCCTCCACCCTGATAAGGAGGTAGTTTTTCTAACCATTCTTGCTTACCATACAAAATTCCTACACCTGTTGGGCCACACAATTTATGTGCAGACGCAACATAAAAATCTACATCTAAAGCTTGTACATCTGGTTTAATATGTGGCGTTGCTTGGGCACCATCAACTAAAACAGCCGCATTAAATTTATGAGCTGTTTCAATAATATCTTCTATGGGATTTATGGTTCCTAAGGCATTAGAAACATGGTTGCAAAAAACTAATTTTGTTTTTTTGTTTACCAAATTATGATAAACCTCCATGTCTAAAGATCCATTATCTAACATGGGTATTACTTTTAAAATAGCTTCTGTTTTTTCGCACAACATTTGCCAAGGCACAATATTAGAATGGTGTTCTAAAGCAGAAACAATAACCTCATCACCTTTATTTATAAGTGACGCAAAGCCAGAGGCAACCATATTAATACTATGTGTTGTACCTGAGGTTAAAATAATTTCATACGCATTTTTTGCGTTAAAATGTTGTTGAATTTTTATGCGCGCTTCTTCGTATTTGTCTGTTGCTTCTTGGCTTAAAGTGTGCACACCTCTGTGGATGTTTGCGTTGTAATTGCTATAATAATCTACAATGGTATCTATAACAACCTGTGGTGTTTGCGAAGTAGCAGCATTATCAAAATAAACTAAAGGTTTGCCATTTACGGTTCTTTTAAGAATTGGAAAATCGGCTCTAATTTTATCAACATTCATCATACAAAATCATTTTAAAGTACAAAGATAAAGGTTGATTTTTTAAAGAGGTAGAAAACCAACATGATTTTCTTATTTTTACATAAATAAAGTTACTTTTAGATGAAAATTTTTAGACGTTTTTTGCTGTTAATATTGATAATTATTTTAATTGCTGTGTTTTATAATTATCCAAAACTGAATATTCTAGCAGGCTATTCTGCAAAAAATACAGCATCATCTGTTTTTGTAGCCAATAGAACTCTGGTATTTACAGATAGCACAGATAATAATTTTTCTCCTGTTGATTTAGCTTCAGATGAAATAAATGAAACACAAAAAACGGCAACAGCTTCTGTTTATGGCTTATTAACAAGAAAAGCTGTTATTAGAAAAGGCTTAGGTTCAGTTTTAACTCTAGAAGAAAGTGATGAAACTGCGAGTTATTTATCACCAAAAAGATTAGAATCAGATAATTCAACTTCTTTTCCTTATGGTAGTGCATCACAAAAAGACAGTGTTTTTACTAATATAGATTACGATAAATTACAGAAAACAGTGGCCTCTGTTTTCGGAAAAAGAAAAACAAGAGCAGTTTTGGTTGTTTATAAAGATCAAATTATTGCAGAAAAATATACTGATGGTTTTAACAAAGACTCAAAACTTTTAGGTTGGTCTATGACCAAAAGTATTTTAAGCACTGTTTATGGTATTTTACAGCATCAAAATAAAATAAATGTGCAAGACAAAGCACCTATAGATTCTTGGCAAAATGATGCGCGTAAAAACATAACTATCCATAATTTACTACAAATGAATTCTGGTTTAGAGTGGGATGAAAATTATGATGAAATTTCTGATGCGACTAAAATGTTATTTTTAGAAAGAGATATGACCAAGTTGCAAGAAAACAAACCTTTGGTTGGTAAACCCAATGAAACGTTTAATTATTCTTCAGGAACGTCTAATTTATTATCGGGCATTTTAAGAAAACAGTTTGCAACACATCAAGAATATTTAGATTTTTGGTATTCTGATTTTATCGATAAAATTGGTATGAATTCTATGGTGTTAGAAGCCGATTTAAGCGGTAATTACGTAGCTTCTTCCTATTCTTGGGCAACTGCTAGAGATTGGGCAAAATTTGGTTTGTTGTATTTACACAATGGCAATTGGAATGGACAGCAACTTTTTACTAAAAACTGGGTAGATTATGTAACCACACCCACACCAACCTCTAAAGGTACTTATGGAGCACAATTTTGGTTAAATGCAGAAAAGCAGTTTAAAGATGTGCCAAAAAGCATGTATTTTGCTGATGGTTATCAAGGACAAAGAGTTTATATTTTACCAGAGCAAGATTTGGTTGTGGTACGTTTTGGGCTTTCTTGGTTTGAAGAAAACTTGTTTTTAAAAGGAATTTTAGAGAGTGTTGTGAAGCCCTAAAAAAAAATTAAGTGTAGCACTATTTTAGCACGAGATAGTAACCCAAAAAAAAACCTCTCTTTAAAGAGAGGCTTTTTTTTTGTATTTTTTAGACTAGCTTTTTCCTTTTATCAAACCTGTGGCTAGTGCAACAACACCAATACCAATGGTAATATATGCATTTGTATTGTCTTGAGTTTCTACTAAATCAACATCGCCAACAGAAACTTGTGTTTCTGGTTGTATTAAGGTATATATTCCGTAAACTAGTAGTACAACACCTGCAATTAATAATACTATTTTTATACTTTTATTCATAATATTTACTTTTTATAAAGTTTTTTGGATTGTTATAATACAAATCTACTTTAACAATACTAGCAATATTAACTTGTATGCAATAAAAGTTAACAATATCAATTAGAAATCGAAACCTAAATTAACACCCAATTTTTTAGCTATTAATTTGGTAATGCGTTGTTTTACTTCAGGTATTTTTACACTTTCTAAAACCGTATTTGCAAATGCATACATTAATAATGCTTTACCTTCTTTTTTAGGAATACCACGCTGTTGCATATAAAATAAAGCATCTTCATCTAATTGACCAATGGTACAACCATGAGAACATTTTACATCGTCTGCAAAAATTTCTAGTTGCGGTTTTGCATTAATAGTAGCTTTGTCGCTAACTAAAACATTATTATTTTGCTGATATGCGTTGGTTTTTTGTGCTTCTTTTTCTACAATTACTTTTCCGTTAAAAACACCTGTAGAGCGTTCATCAAAAATACCTTTGTAGTCTTGGTGACTCTCGCAATTTGGTTCTATGTGATGTACTAAAGTATGATGATCTACATGTTGTTTACCTTCAATAATCGTAATTCCTTTTAAAATAGAATCTATGTGTTGTCCTTTTTGATAAAAGTTTAAATTATTTCTGGTGATGTTTCCTCCAAAAGAAAACGTATGTACAGAAACTACACTGTTAGATTGCTGTTCTATGTACGAATTATCTACCAAAGAAGCAGTTGTTGCATCATTTTGAATTTTATAATAATCTACATTCGCAGCTTTATCTGCATAAATCTCGGTAACTACGTTAGATAAAACTGGATTCTCAGTTAAACTTTGATGGCGCTCTATAATTTGTACTTGAGAATTTTCTCCCACTACAATTAAATTTCTAGGTTGTAGCATTGTTGCAGCTTGAGAACCTGTGGTAAAATTTAAAATTTGAATCGGTTTTTTAACCTCTGTATTTTTAGGAATATTAATGTAAGCACCTTCTGTAGCAAAAGCTGTGTTTAGAGATGTTAAATTATCTTTTTTGGCAATTTTGTTAAAATACTTATATATAACTGCCTTGTATTTTGGATTGGTTAATGCAGAAGACATCAAACAAACATCATAATGTTCATGAGTTGTTTGCGATAAAAAAGAACTGTATTTACCATTGATAAACACAATTTTATAGGCATCTATTTCATGTATAAAATATTTTTTTACTTCTGCCAATTCTATCGCTTCTACTTTATTAGGAAACAAACTGTAATCTTGCTTTAAAACAGGATTTAAAGAGGTATATTTCCAAGCTTCTAGTTTCTTAGTAGGAAAACCTACTTTCTCAAAATTTTGTAGTGCTTCAGAACGAATTTCGTGTACATCAGAATTTACGTCTATATTGTTTTCAAATGCTACGTAAGATGATAGTAATTTATCTTGTAATTCCATAGTTTTTAGTCTTCAGTACTCAGTCTTCAGTTGGCAGTTTTGGAAATTATCAAAAAAACTACTGATTACTGGCTATTTTTTATTCTTAACTAATTTTACATACAGTTGCTGACCGCAAACTGCTACTGTTTAACTGCGAACTTATACAAGTTCTTGCTTTATCCAATCATACCCTTTTGCTTCTAATTCTAAAGCCAAAGAAGCATCGCCTGTTTTTACAATTTTACCATCGTGTAAAACGTGTACAAAGTCTGGTACAATGTATTCTAACAAACGTTGGTAGTGTGTAATAACAATTACTGCATTGTCTTTAGATTTTAACTTGTTAACACCATTGGCAACAATACGCAAAGCATCTATATCTAAACCAGAATCAGTTTCATCTAAAATGGCTAATTTTGGTTCTAACATTGCCATTTGAAAGATTTCGTTACGTTTTTTCTCTCCTCCAGAAAATCCTTCGTTTAAAGAACGACCTAAAAATTTACGGTCTATTTCTAACAATTCAGATTTTT
>NZ_CBFHJT010000024.1:35058-38343 GCF_965656025.1 Polaribacter sp. | reverse complement strand
ATAACTCAGAATTGGTAGTTGGTATTGCAGTTCCTGGTGGAAATACTTACACCAGAAAACAGATTGACAATTTGATTAAATGGGTAAAACGTCCACAAGTGGGTGCTTTGGGTATGGTTTATTGTCGTGTAAACGAAGATGGATCTTTTAAATCATCAGTAGATAAATTTTACAATCAAGAAGATTTGGCAAAATGGGCAGAAGTTACAAATGCAAAACCAGGTGATTTATTATGTATCTTATCTGGTGAAACCAATAAAGTAAGAACACAATTGTCTGCTTTAAGAATGCATTTGGCAGAAGAATTAGGTTTACGTAAATCTAATGAGTTTGCACCACTGTGGGTAATTGATTTTCCATTATTAGAATTAGACGAAGAAACGGGTCATTACCACGCAATGCACCATCCATTTACTTCGCCAAAACCAGGGCAATTAGAATTGTTAGACACAGATCCAGGAGCTGTAAAAGCAAATGCGTATGATTTGGTGTTGAATGGTAACGAAATTGGAGGAGGTTCTATTCGTATTCATGATAAACAAATGCAAGCAACCATGTTACGTCATTTAGGTTTTTCTGAAGAAGATGCAAAAGCACAATTTGGATTCTTAATGGATGCTTTTGAATATGGTGCACCACCTCATGGAGGTTTGGCTTTTGGATTGGATAGATTGGTGGCTATTTTAGGAGGTCAAGAAACCATTAGAGATTTTATTGCATTCCCAAAAAATAATTCTGGTAGAGATGTTATGATAGATGCACCAGCATTTATAGATGATGAGCAATTAAAAGAATTGAGTTTAAAATTAGATATTCAAGAATAAATTTTTAAGTTGAATTTATTTCAACTTTTTTTTTAATATATTTAGTAGACCTCACAGATTTTAAAAACCTGTGAGGTCTTTTTTATTGATAAATTTAGTACATTTAAAGTATGAAAAACTTACTTGCTTTTTTACTTCTTTTCACTTCTGTTATCTCTTTTTCCCAAGAACTTACAGGGAATGAATTATTAGAAAAAGCCATACAATTTCACGACCCAAATAACAATTGGAATACTTTTAAAGGGGAGTTGTTTGTAACTATGGAAACACCTAAAAGTAGTCCAAGAAAAAGTAGAGTTCGTATAAATTTACCAGAACAATACTTTTTAGTAAAAGCTATAAAAGATACTGTTGTAACTGAATATGCAATTCATAAAGGGGATTGTAGTATGGCTATTAATGGTAATACAAATCCTTCAGAAGAACTAAAAAAGAAATTTGGTTTAAGTTGTGAGCGTGCAAAATTATATAAAAACTATTATACGTATTTGTATGGTTTACCTATGAAGTTAAAAGACGAAGGAACCATCATTCACCAAAATGTAGAAAAGAAACTATTTAAAGGTAAAGAATATTTGGTTTTAAAAGTTACTTATACAAAAGATGTTGGTAAAGATACTTGGTACTTTTATTTCAACCCAAAAAACTATGCTATGGAAGTCTATCAGTTTTTTAAAGAAACAAAAGATAGTGGAGAATATATTGTATTATCAGGCTTAGAAATGATTAACGAAATTAAAATGCCAAAAAATAGAGCTTGGTATTATAACAAAGATAATGTGTATTTAGGTACTGATATTTTATCGAAAAATAAATAATAATAAAAAAAACTTGGACAAGCTCAGTTTAACAATTTTAAGTTATTCTGAAAATTTAGAGATAGATTTACTTCTCAAGTTTCATTAAAATAATTAATATTTAAATGTCATTTCGAGTGAAGTGAAACGAAACTGAGAAATCTCAACATAATTAAGAGAGATTTCTCCATAAAGTCGAAATGACACAACAAAATACAAATGCCATCATCAAAAAAAATATTTAAAAAAATACTAGTTTGGAGATATAAAAATATCTCTGAAAGACAATTTGTATACGTTTTAAGTGTTTTGGTTGGTTTTTTAGCAGGTTTTGGTACTGTAATTTTAAAAAACTTAACACATTATATTCAGCTTTTGTTAAGTATCGATTTTGTAAAAAAGTACCAAAACTCCATGTACTTTGTGTTTCCTATTATCGGTTTGATATTAGTGGCTATCATCAAAAAAAATTGGCTAAAAAAACACATTGGTCATGGTATTTCTACCACTTTATATGCCATTTCTAAACGTAAGGGAATCATCCCCAGGTATAATATGTATGCTTCTTTAATTACTGCACCACTTACGGTTGGTTTTGGAGGTTCTGTAGGTTTGCAAGGGCCTGCAGTTAGTGCAGGTACAGCTTTGGCTTCTTATACGTCTAAGTTGTTTCACATGAACACAAAAACCAGAATGTTATTAATTGGTTGTGCAACAGCAGGTGCTATGTCATCTATGTTTAAGGCGCCTATTGCAGGTATTGTTTTTGCGTTAGAAGTGTTTAGTTTAGATATTGCTTTTGTGTCTTTAGTACCCTTGTTATTAGCTTCTGTGGCTGCTATTGTTACCTCATATTTGTTTTTAGGTTCAGATGTTTTATTGGGTTTTGAACTGAATGATAAATTTGAAATTAATGAAATTGGATTCTATGCTATTTTCGGAATTGTAACGGGTATTACTTCTGTCTATTTTTCTGTAGTATATTTTGCAATTCGTAAATTTTTTCATCGTTTCAAAAAAAGATTTACAAGGTTAATTCTTGGAAGTGTAGTAATTGGTTTCATTTTATATTTGATGCCTTCTTTATATGGTGAGGGTTATGGTTTGATAAATAATCTTTTAAAAGGAAATCATATTGCAGCCATTGGTAATACACCTTTTTCATTTAATCATGATAATATTTGGTTAGTTATTTTCTTTTTATTGTTGATTACCATTTTTAAAGCCATTGCTATGAGTACCACTTTTGCGGCTGGTGGGGTTGGGGGAATTTTTATTCCCACTTTGGTAATGGGCAGCGCCTTAGGAAATGCTTTTGCAAAAATCATTAATAATTTAGGACTTGGTTTTCAAGTTTCTGAGGCCAATTTTACACTTATAGGTATGACAGGTTTAATGGCAGGTGTTTTACATGCACCACTAACAGCCATTTTTTTAATTGCAGAAATTACAGGTGGTTATGATTTGTTTGTACCCTTAATGCTGGTGGCTGCTATTTCATTTTCTATTACAAAATACTTTATTTCTAACTCCATTTACACTTATAAACTGGCACAAAGAGGAGAACTCATTACCCATAATAAAGATAAAAATGTAATGATGATGATGCAAATAGATACGTTGATAGAAACCAATTTTAAACCAGTACAACCAGAAATGTTTTT
>NZ_CBFHJT010000024.1:29716-34960 GCF_965656025.1 Polaribacter sp. | reverse complement strand
TAGTGATTGAAAATAAGATATTCTCTTTCGCATCTTTTATTTCTGCGCAGGTTTTTCCAAACTCCATATACCAAAAAGAAGAGTAAATAACTTCAGTAGTATCAGCTTTAAAAATATTTAAAGTATTGTTATCTTGATATATATGATATCGTATTAAATCCACAGAGATACAAATTTTATCAAATGTAGGTTTTGTCTTTTGAGCTGCCAATATTTTACATGGAAAATATGGTTAGATATTCATAAAAATACACAAGTAATTTTAGTAGATTCTTAAAAAAAAGAAATTATCAATATTCTAAAAATTAGTTATCTAAAAAATCAACCATTAAATCAGGAAAGTCCGTAAAAGCACCATCTACATTCGCTTCTATTAAAAGTACTTGCATCATTTCTTCAAAAGAAGAAAACTCTGCTAATTGGTCAGCTCTAAATGTATAAGGATGTACTTTTAAACCTAATTGATGCGCATCTGAAACCAAAGAAGTAAAGGTGTGTTTCTCATCTACAATTTCACTCAAAATTAGTTTGTACCAGGGTCCAATTCCGTCTGCATACGTCGCAAAATGTGTAAGTTGTTTCGTTTCTTCAGGAAACTCCATCAACTGAACTAAAAATAATTCAGATTTTAATTCTTTACGAATTCTTTCTAACTCTTTTGCATCAAAACACTGTAAAATGCAGTTGTCTGTTTTGGTTTTGTAGCCGTAATCAGAAAGAATTTTCAAAACAATTTCAGTGAGTTTTTTGCCCTCTTTTTTATGAAATTCTGGTTCTTTAATTTCTGGATAAATTCCAATATTTTTACCTTTACTTTTATTTAAACCTTTAATAAGTTGCAGTTCTTCCTCTAATGAATGTAGTTTAAAATTTCCCAATCCTTTTGGAAACCTCTTTTTATAAAATTGTTCGCCTGTTTTTGGGTTAAAACGCTCAGTTGCTTGTAGTGTTTTTAGTTCTTCAAAAGTAAAATCGATTACATAAAATCGGCCATCTTTTCTCTTTCTTTCTGCAAATTTTGTGACAACATCAGTTACATCATCTAAATAGATGTCGTGTATCACAATGGGCACATCATCTTTACTTAGCACTAAATCTTGTTCTATAAAATCTACATTCATTGCATGCGCCATTGCTTTGGCTTCCATAGTGTGTTCTGGTAAATAACCAGAGGCACCTCTATGTGCAATCACTACTTTTTTACTCATTTTTTCTGATTTTGGTTTCATTTTATCACAAGAAAATAGTGTAATTACTGTCAAAAATAATAAAATTGATTTCATATTCTGGGATTTTGTGTGGTGGAACGCAATTGAAGACTATGTATCTCAATTGTAATCAAAAGACATTATTAGTTTTAATTTAAAAATAAAGATAGACTTTTTGTAGTTTTGTAGTATGAAAAAAGTATTAATCGTATTATTTATTGTTTTTTTAGTTTGGATGGCAATTGGTGGCTATTTGATAAATAACGAACACGAAAAAGCAAAAATTGTAATGGGTTTAGGTGTTTTGTATCTGTCTTTTATTTTTATGCCCATTTTTATTTACTATAGATACAAAGATGGCAAGTACAAAAAGTACATTATTAATGACGATAAACTAAGAAACGCATTTAGACAGCAAGGTAAAGGTTAATCTTCCTTTTTTAAAAATACGTAGACAGGAAAATGGTCTGAAAAACCACCTTGATACCAAGGTCCAATATAGGTTCTAAAAGGACTTCCTTTTAATTTTCCTCTAAATACTTTTAACCATTTTTTATTAAAAACTTCTGCGTGTTTAAAATAAAATTGCCCTTCTTTTTTTTCTAAAAAGTTTTTGGAAAGCAAAATTTGATCGAATAAATTCCACTTTTTATTATAAGTTGTAGTTCCTGTCTTTTCTGGATTCAACAAGGCTTTCATAGGATTTAAAAAATCAGTATCAGTTAAAATTTGTAAACTTTTACTGGTTGGGTCATCATTAAAATCGCCCATAATTATAATTTTAGCATTATAATTAGTGTCTTTAATTTTAGCAATAATCTTTCTATTTAATTCAGCAGCTTTTATTCTTTTATGTTCGGTGATTTCAGCACCATCTCTTCTAGAAGGCCAATGATTTACTAAAATATGCACTAATTCACCTTTTAAATTTCCTGTAACTTTTAAAACATCTCTAGTATAATCTCTTTCTCCCAACTCGTTTTCTAGATTTAGAACAAACGTTTCAGAACCTAAAAGTTCAAAAGCTTTTTTATCGTACAAAAGTGCTACATCAATTCCACGTTCATCTGGCGAATCATGATGAACAAAACCATAATAATGTTTTTTTAAATGGGTAGAATGTATCAAATCACTTACAACTTTCGCATTTTCAACTTCTACCAAGCCCACAATTGCTGGCGGATATTTAGACCTATTTAAACCTAACTGAGAAATGACTGAGCCTAGTTTTTTAATCTTTATTTGATAACGCTTATGATTCCACTTTTTTTTACCACTATTTGTAAAATCATCATCTAACGTTTTTGGATTGTCGATAGTATCAAATAAATTTTCTACATTATAAAAACCAATTGTAGAAATGTCTTTTTGTTGTTTTTTAGATTGTAAAGAAGGAAACATAGTTGTTATTTGATAGTAAAAGTAAGTAAAAACGAATTGTTGTAAATATAAAACCAACTAAACTCTAGTTTAGTTGAAAATTAATTTTTAGTATAAAAAGAATTTCTTAACATAAAAAAAAGAATTTCTTAATATAGTTTTAAGAAAAATATTAAAAATGAAATTATAACTTTGTACCGCAGAAAACCTAGTAAACTTTCTGTATTTGAATTTGAATTATTTAAAAAATAACCTTAGCAACTGCTAAGGTTTTTTTTATGCCTTTATATTTTTAAATCTTTGTATTTTTGTAACTTATGATAGACGCAAAAGAAGCCATTTCCGAAAAAGCTGTATTAATTGGTATTATTACACAACTTCAAGACGAAGAAAAATCGGAAGAATATTTAGATGAATTACAATTTTTAACAGAAACTGCCGGTGGTGTTCCTGTAAAACGTTTTGTGCAAAAGATGGATAAACCCAACCCTAAAACATTTTTAGGAACAGGTAAATTAGATGAAGTAAAACAATACATAGAAAGACATAAAATAGGTACTGCCATTTTTGATGACGAATTATCGCCAGCACAATTAAGAAATATAGAGAAAATTTTAGACTGTAAAATTTTAGATAGAACCAACTTAATTTTAGACATTTTTGCGCAAAGAGCCCAAACAAGTTCTGCAAAAACACAAGTAGAATTAGCACAAAGCGAATATTTATTACCAAGATTAACCAGACTTTGGACGCACCTTGACAAACAAAAAGGGGGTATTGGTATGCGTGGACCAGGAGAAACAGAAATAGAAACAGACAGACGTATCATTAGAGATAAAATTGCGGTATTAAAAAAACGACTAAAAACCATAGACAAACAAATGGCTGTGCAACGTAAAAACCGCGGTAAAATGGTTCGTGTTGCTTTAGTTGGGTATACCAACGTTGGTAAATCTACCTTAATGAATGTAATTAGTAAAAGTGATGTTTTTGCAGAAAATAAACTCTTTGCAACATTAGATACTACAGTGCGTAAAGTGGTTATTAAAAACATTCCTTTTTTAATGACAGATACAGTTGGGTTTATTAGAAAATTGCCAACCCAATTGGTAGAATCTTTTAAATCTACCTTAGATGAAGTTCGCGAAGCAGATTTATTGTTACACGTAGTAGATATTTCTCATCCCAATTTCGAAGATCATATTGCCTCTGTAAATACTATTTTGGCAGATATTAAATGCGATGACAAACCAACGTTAATGGTTTTTAATAAAATTGATGCTTATGAACATGAAGATATTGAAGAAGATGATTTGGTAACCGAAAAAACCAAAGAACATTATACCTTACAAGACTGGAAAAAAACTTGGATGAATGATAAAGAAGTAGAATCTATTTTTATTTCTGCTTTAAACAAAGAAAATTTAGAAGATTTTAAAGAAAAAACGTACGAAGAAGTAAAAAAGATTCACATTCAACGTTTTCCTTATAACGACTTTCTGTATTACGAATATAAGGAGGAAGAATAAAACAAATCCTACAAGCTTAAATTAAGTTTTGTAGGATTTTTTAGTATATATTATTTTTCATTAGACTTCTCATCCTCAATAATTCCCATTCTTTTGGCGCGATTTTCCCATGATTTTCTGGCCAAAGCTTGTAAATCTGCAACATTATCAGTCTCGTCCATAATTTCTAAACCTAATAGCGTTTCTATAACATCTTCTTGAGAAACAATACCACTTACAGAGCCATATTCATCTACAACCAAAGCAATATGTTCTTTTTCTTTAATTAGTTTGTCAAACAAATCAGGAATCGATAATTCTCTATCCGTAATTAAAATATCTCTTTTTATAGAAGCTAAAGTTTCATTTCCTTTTTTATTAATCATAGCTTCTAACATATCATCTTTTAAAAAATAACCAGTAACAGCATCTGGGTTTTCAGAAAAAACAGGAATTCTAGAAAAATGTAATTTTTTATGTTCCTCATAAAAAGAGTTAATAGTTTGAGTTTCATCAGCAATTTCTAAAACAACCCTTGGTGTCATTACATCATTTACTTTAATTTCTTTAAAGCCTAGTAAATTTCTAATCACTTTACTTTCATTTTTTTGAAAAACACCTTCTTTTTCAGCCATATCTGCCATCACCAAAAAACTTTCTCTACTTAAAATACTACCATGACCTTTGCCACCTATTAATTTGGTAGTCAGTTGTAAAACCCATAAAATACCTGTATATTTTAAAGGAAAAATCATCACATTTAAAGCTTTAGAAGTAAAATTTGCCAATTGTTTCCAATAGGTTGCCCCAATGGTTTTCGGTATAATTTCAGAAGCTACTAAAATTAAAATTGTCATAATTGTAGATACAATACCGACCATAATATCTTCTGTGATTTGAATCCCAAAAATGCTTCTGCTTGCCGTACCGTACATTTCTGCATACGCAACTTTTGCTTGCACACCCACTAAAATGGCACCTACAGTATGTGCAATGGTATTTATAGTTAAAATGGCAATTAAAGGTTTGTCTACATCTTTTTTAAGTGTTTCTAAAGAGTTTGCATAATCTAAACCTTCACTTTTTTTAAGATTGATAAATGTTGGGGTAATACTTAATAATACAGCTTCTAAAATAGAGCATAGAAA
>NZ_CBFHJT010000024.1:7754-29618 GCF_965656025.1 Polaribacter sp. | reverse complement strand
AGTAGTGCCTGGTATTGCTAAAGCTGCATTTTCTGCAATTGCATTGCTTAAAGCTTCTTGCTTGTTTTTACGCAAACCAAGTTCAAAACCAAGTCCAATACCTTTCCAAATAGTATAACCTAAAGAGTTGGTTAATGTCCAATTAGAAAAATCTGCAGATTTGTAACTATGAAACATAGATAAGTTAGATTTTACACTAAGTTTACCATATTTATTTGTGTAATCTGCTACTATTTTTGCACCTAATGAAGATTCAAAAATGGTATCTCCAGAACTAAATACAAAATTGTAGTTTCCTGGATGTATTACCACTACTAAATTTTTTGTTGGCGTCCATGTTGCACCGGCACCAAAATCTAAATAACCAGGATCATTAAAATTTTCTATAAGTGTTGTTCTGTATTCTCCTAAAGCAGAAATTGCCCAAGTTTTACTTAATCTTCTACCATATAAAGAAGAGATGTTAAAAACATCTGTAGCAGTATCAAAACCTTCATCACCTGCAACAGATTTATCATCTAATTTTACCCAACCTAAATTTACAGATGCTGAATTTCTCCAGAAAAAATCATCTTCAATTAAATTTGCAAAAGTATTTACAGTAATACCTATGTTGCCTGCAGATGCGTCTGGTGCATTTCTTGCATACCAGTTGTTAAAACCTGAAAGACTAGCGCCTACAGTACCAAAAGCACCAATTTTCCAACCAGGTAAAGCATCTATTTTAGATTGTAATCCTTTAGCTTCTTTTTGTAATTTAGAAATTTCTCCCTTTTTTTCTTTCAATTCTTTTTTTAATTCTTCTTCAGTTTGTGCATTTGCTGTAAAGGCTATACAGACAAATAGAATTAAAACAGTTAATTTTTTCATTAGTTTTTTTTTAATTTAGTGTTTTCAAAAATACTTTTTTCTTTTAGACCAGAAAGTTTTAATAAGTCACTTTTTCGTGAAAATTATAATTTACTCCCAAACCAAATAATTGTCTAAATTGTATTTTACTAGAAGTATTATCATCTATAATGGCTTGAAAAGTTAGCTGCATTTTAATGTGTTTATTTACTTTAAAACGAATGTTGGTTTGGTAATCTATATCTAAATTACCAACATTTGCAAGATAGTCTGTATAGATAGATAAAATATTTTCCATTTCAATATTCTCCATTAATACAAACTTATAGTAACCAGACAAGTTAAAACCCAAACTAAATGCAACTGTTTCTCCTTGGTTTACACCAAATCTACCAGAATCTCTAGTAAAAAACTCGTTAACGAACGTGTATCTAGCTGTAGCTGGTGCAATGTTAAAATTTAAATCATCCGATTTTTTCCATAACATACCTGGTCCGTAGGTTAAATAAGCAGGCGATAAAAATTCTGACACCAATACTTTTGGGTCTTTTTTATAATCGAAACCCTTTGTATATTGAGTTCTAAAATTGGTGATAAATGAAAAAAACCAATATTTACCCGTTTTAAAACCAAAAAGGGAATTTAATTCAAAACGGTCGTCTGTTTTTCTATATCCTTTTTCGCTAATGTGGCTTAAACCATATCCTGTAATAATTCTAGTATCCCAGTTTACGTTCTTTTTTTTATAATTAAAATCGTAGTTTACATTAATATTTCCTGCCACGGTGTTTTGTCCACCAGAAGCCCAATTAGAAAAAGAAGATTGGTTAAAGATAAAAGCGAATCTTCCGTTTATTTTCCATTTTGGTTTAGGCAAAGTGTCCCGCTTCTTTTTTTGAGAGTAAGAAACGGATGCCAATAGAATAAAAAAAAGAACCAAAATTCTTTTCATGAAACACTTATAATAATGAATAGCAAAAATACTATTATCTTTAAAAAACAAAAATTATTTTTTTGCTTTATAAAGAGGTACAGTTGAGCAAGCCTCTCCAAACATAATAGATTTTGCTATAGGTTGTAATTTTGATATTAGTAATGAATATGCTGCATTTGGTATCGGTTTTTCTGCGCAACCTTTTATAATTACAGGTACATCTACAAAATCTTTATAGTCTATAAATTCTAATAATTCTTGATATAAAACAGTTTCTAACAACTCTAAATTACCAATGACTACTTTGTTTGCATATAAGTTTAACTCTGAGGCAATTAACATAAAAGCCCAAGAAGGTATAATTGCATCTGCAGAACAAGTAATGGCTACAAAACTATTTTTATATTGAGACCAATTGTGGTTTTTTACAGAAGCTCTAAAATCTACTTCTTTTAAAATAAGTTCTTGAAAAAGCCAATCTTTAATGTCAAATAAAACGCGTTTTCCTTCAGGGTAAATTTCCTCAAGATCAAACGTTTTTAGTTTACTATTGGTAACTCTGTTTACAATTTCTTCCATTTTTTTAGTTTCAAAGTTTCAAAGTTGAGATTTCTCAATCGCTTAATAAAAAGCTCATTTCGAAATGACATTCGTTATATTTTTTAGTTTTGACCACTGACCACTTAATTACAGCATCCCCAATTCTAACTTTGCTTCTTCACTCATCATTTCCTGTGTCCAAGTAGGGTCGAAAGTAATTTCTACTTCACAATCGTTAATTTGCTTTAAAGACTTTACTTTTTCCTCTACATCTCTAGGTAAACTTTCTGCAACTGGGCAATTTGGCGAAGTTAGTGTCATTAAAATTTTCGCATTATTTTCTTCAGACACAAAAACATCATAAATTAGACCCAATTCGTAAATATCTACAGGTATTTCTGGGTCGTAAATGGTTTTTAAAACCCCTACAATTTTATCTCCTATTTCTTCTAATTCTTTATCTGTCATTTTGTAAAATCTTAGTTTTTTAATTTAGTTTGTTGCGCAATTGCATACATTTTAATTTGTTTAATCATAGAAACCAAACCGTTGGCTCTTGTTGGAGACAAATGTTCTTTC
This sequence comes from Polaribacter sp., assembly GCF_965656025.1. Lineage (GTDB taxonomy): Bacteria > Bacteroidota > Bacteroidia > Flavobacteriales > Flavobacteriaceae > Polaribacter. The sequence goes on along the minus strand of NZ_CBFHJT010000024.1, from coordinate 26,716 downwards.
AAACCAATTTCATCAATAAAATCAGTTTCTGCAGCTAAAATATCTGCAGGTTTCTGCTCAGAAAAAACGCGCAATAACAATGCCACAATTCCTTTGGTTAAAATAGCATCGCTATCTGCTGTAAATTTAACTTTATCATTTTCTAGTTCAGAATACAACCAAACTTTAGATTGGCAACCTTTTATTAAATTTTCTTCTAATTTGTAGGTTTTGTCTATTATGGGTAGAGATTTACCAAGTTCTATAATATATTCGTAACGCTCCATCCAATCATCAAACATAGAAAACTCGTCAATAATTTCTTCTTGTATTTCTTTGATAGTCATTTTTAAAACTTATTTTTGCAGTATCATAGATACCTTAATTATAGTGCAAAAATACGATAAAAATGCATTAAACATAACTGAGGAATATAAGAATATTAAATATTAACTATTATAATAAATTCCTTCCTTTAGGGAAGGTTAGAATGGGATAATGAGTAAATTATTAGCAGTTGGTACAGTAGCTTTTGATGCTATAGAAACACCTTTTGGCAAAACCGATAAAATTTTAGGAGGTTCAGGTACTTTTGTTGGTTTGGCAGCAAGTCAGTTTGGAGTAGAAACTGGTGTTGTTTCTGTTGTTGGTGGAGATTTTCCCGCATCCTATTTAGAAATGATGAACGCCAAAGGTATCAATACAGGGGGTATTGAAGTTGTAAAAGATGGTAAAACATTCTTTTGGAGTGGAAAATATCATAATGATATGAATTCTCGAGATACGTTAATTACAGAATTGAATGTTTTAGAAACATTTACACCAGTTGTACCTTCAAATTTTAAAGATGCAGGTATTGTAATGTTGGGTAATTTACATCCGTTAACACAAGCATCGGTATTAGATCAAATGAATGAAAGACCTAAATTAGTGGTTTTAGATACGATGAATTTTTGGATGGATATTGCACTAGACGATTTACATACAGTTTTAAAAAGAGTTGATGTTGTAACCATAAATGATGAAGAAGCGCGCCAACTTTCAGGGGAATACTCTTTAGTAAATGCCGCTAAGAAAATCCATAAAATGGGTCCAAAATATGTGGTGATTAAGAAAGGAGAACATGGAGCTTTGTTATTTAATGAAGGTAAAATGTTTTTTGCACCAGCATTACCGTTAGCAGAGGTTTTTGACCCAACAGGAGCAGGAGATACCTTTGCAGGAGGTTTTTGTGGTTATTTAGCAAAAACAGAAGATATTTCTTTTGAAAACATGAAAAATGCCATTATTTACGGGTCTAATTTAGCGTCTTTTTGTGTAGAAAAATTTGGTACAGAGCGTATGCAAGAGCTTACAGAACAAGAGGTTAAAACGCGTTTAAAAGCTTTTAAAGATTTAACACAATTTGATATAAAAATATCTTAATTTTAATCCGCAGTTTTTACGTTGCGGATTTTTTTATACAAACAAATAATAAAAAAACTAGAAATACCAATGAGTGACGCTATTAAACACGAATGTGGAATTGCACTTGTTCGATTAAAAAAACCTTTACAATTTTATAAAGATAAATACGGTTCTGCTTTTTACGGAATTAATAAAATGTATTTATTAATGGAAAAACAACACAATCGTGGTCAAGATGGTGCTGGTTTTGCAAGTATAAAATTTAATGTGGCTCCAGGTACAAGGTATATTAGTAGAGTTCGCTCTAACCAGTCACAACCTATACAAGATATTTTTGCTCAAATTAATCAGCGATTAAACGGTGTGTTAGAAGAAAACCCCGATAAAAAAGACGATGTTGCATGGCAAGAAGAAAATATGCCTTATGTAGGTAATTTATTTTTAGGACATGTGCGTTATGGTACTTTTGGTAAAAATAGTATAGAAAGTGTACACCCGTTTTTGCGTCAAAGCAATTGGAAACATCAAAATTTAATAGTTGCTGGTAATTTTAACATGACCAATTCTAAACAATTGTTAGAAGAATTGATAGAGTTAGGGCAACACCCAAAAGAGTTTACAGATACTGTAACTGTTATGGAAAAAATTGGTCATTTTTTAGAAGATGAAGTAGCTAAATTGTATCAAAAAGCAAAGAAAAAAGGTTTTAGCAAAAAAGATGCATCACCTTTTATAGAAGAGAATTTAAGTCTAAAAAAAGTGTTAAAACGGTCTTCTAAAAATTGGGATGGTGGTTATGCAATGGCAGGTTTGGTTGGTCATGGAGATGCTTTTGTGTTAAGAGATCCAAACGGAATTAGACCTACATATTTTTATGAGGATGATGAGGTTGTTGCTGTAGCATCAGAAAGACCTGTAATACAAACGGTTTTTAATGTAAAGATTGATGAAATTCAAGAATTAGAAAGAGGGCATGCATTAATTATTAAAAAAAGTGGTAAAACAACTATAAAACAAGTTATAGAACCCAGAGAAAAAAAGGCATGTTCTTTTGAACGTATTTATTTTTCTAGAGGGAGCGATGCAAGTATTTATGAAGAAAGAAAAAATTTAGGAAAATTTGTGTTTCCAGAAATTTTAAAATCTATTAACAGCGATATTTCTAATACGGTTTTTTCTTATATACCCAATACAGCAGAAACTTCTTTTTATGGAATGACGGAAGCTGCAGAAGATTTATTAAATCAGCAAAAAACAGGAAAAATTTTGGCTGGAGGTAAAAACTTATCTGCACTAAAAGTAACAGAAATCTTATCTGAAAGACCTCGTTTTGAAAAAATTGCTATAAAAGATGCAAAATTAAGAACTTTTATTGCAGATGATAGTAGTAGAGATGATTTGGTAGAACACGTTTACGACATTACTTATGGTGTTGTAAAACCTACAGATAATTTGGTTATTATAGACGATAGTATTGTACGTGGTACCACTTTAAAGAAAAGTATCATTAAAATTTTAGACAGATTAAGTCCTAAAAAAATTGTGGTAGTTTCTTCTGCGCCTCAAATTCGTTATCCAGATTGTTATGGGATTGATATGGCAAGAATAGATGCGTTTATTGCATTTAAAGCAGCTATTGCTTTGTTAAAAGATACCAATCAAGAACATATTATAGAGGAAGTTTATAAAAAATCGAAAGCACAGCAACAATCTGAAGATGAGGGTATTGTAAACTACGTAAAAGAAATTTACAAGCCTTTTTCTGCAGAACAGATTTCAGCAAAAATTGCAGAAATGCTAAAAACAAAAGATATAAAAGCAGAGGTAGAGGTAATTTATCAATCTATAGAAGGCTTACATAAAGCCTGTCCAGATAATTTAGGTGATTGGTATTTTACAGGGAATTACCCAACTCCAGGTGGTCATAGAGTTGTAAACGAAGCGTTTATCAATTTTTATGAGGGGAATGATAAGAGGGCTTATTAACTGAAATTAGTTTTTTTAATTTATACAAAAGCATCCAATTTATTGGGTGCTTTTCTATTTTTAAAATCTACGGTATTTAACGTATTTTTTTAAAGATGTTTTTTATTCATATTTGAAAAAAATATCTGGAATGAAAAAAATATTAGTTGTACTTTTTCTATTTACTTATTATTTAAATTCTTTTGCTCAAAAGAATATTCTTATAATTGATAGTATTAAAGGAGTACTTAAAAAAGAATTGAATGATTCTATTAAAGGAGAAAAGTTTTTTAGGATAGCTTCTTTATATAGAAGTATAAATAAAGATTCTTCTTTATTTTATGTAAATATTTCAGAAAAAATAGCTCTAGAAAATAAAAATTTAGGTCTTTTAGGTAAATCTTATAATTTGAAAGGAAGTTTAAACTACGACATTTCAAATCATAAAGAAGCATTGAAATATTTTTATAAATCAAAAAAAATAACATCAGATTTAAATTCTTATCGGGGTTTGGGTATCGTTTATAATAAGTTAGCAATTGTGCATAGACAATTGTATAATTTAGATTCGGCATTATTTTATAATTACAAAACATTAAAAGTATTTGATTCTTTAAAAATTTTACCATATTCTCTTCATGCAAAAAATAATATTGCAAATATTCTTAACCAACTAGGAAACAAAAAAGAGGCATTAAAACAACATGAATCAATTTTAAAAATAAGAGATAGTATAAAAGATTATAGAGGTATGATGCAGTCTCTTGGTAATATAGGTGATACTTATGGTGATTTAGGTTATTTTAATAAAGCTATTGATAGTTATGAAAAAGGAATAGAAATAGCTAAAAGTATAGACGACTCTGTATCTTTAGCCAGATTTTATAATAATCAAGCATCTTTATTAACTGATAATAATAAACTTAAAGAAGCATTAAAGCTTTTTAAAAAGGCATTAAAATTAAGAGAAGATAATAACGACCTATATGGTGTTTCATCGACATCATATAACATAGCAAGCATTCTTTTAATGACAAATCAACCCAGATTAGCTGAAAAGAACTTGCAAAAATCTATTTCTATTGCTAAAAAATATGAGTTAACGGATCAACTTCAAGAAGGTTATGATTTACTTTCTAGAGTAAAGTTATTAGTAAAACAGAATGATAGTAGTTTTTTCTACCAGAGATTGTCCACAAATTTATTAGATAGTATATCAAAACAAGAATACTCTAAAAGTTTAGCAGAGCTAGAAGCGAAATACGAATCAGAAAAAAAAGAAAAACAACTTTTACAAACAAGAACAGAAAAAGCAGAAACAGAATTAAAATTATCTAAAACTAAAACTTGGACTTTTGTTTTAATAGGAGGCATTGCAATATTGCTTTTTTTAGGATTTGCTATTTTTCAAAGAAACAAAAGAAAACATCAATTGGCAATTGCAAGCCAAAAAGAAAAAAGTTTACAATCTATTGTACTTGCAGAAGAAAAAGAACGGGCAAGAATAGCCAGAGAATTGCATGATGGTGTTGTGCAACAAATAGGAAGTATTATTCTAAAATCGAGAAATTTACTATTTAAAAAGGACCCCATTAATGAAGAAGAATCTCAACAATTATTAGAAAGTTTAGAGAATTCAAATAAAGATTTGCGAAATATTTCTCATCAAATGATGCCAATAGCGCTAAAAGAATTAGGAATTATTCCTGCATTACAAGATTTATTAGATGGTAGTTTAGCACTTTTAAATATAAAATATAGTTTAGAGCATTTTAATATTGATCAAAGATTACCAGAAAAAATAGAAGTTACCATTTATAGAATAACGCAAGAACTTATCAATAATATTATAAAACATAGTAAAGCAACAGATGTAAGTTTACAATTACTAAATACAAACAATAACATTATTTTAATTGTAGAAGATAATGGTGTCGGTTTTTCTAAAGGTGATAAGAAAAAAGGCATTGGTTTACTGAACATTTCTAGCAGATTAGATTTGGTAAAAGGTGCTGTTAATTTTGAACCAAGTCCTAAGAGTGGTACTTTGGTAACTATAAAAATTCCTTTATAGATAGCAGTTAAAACCCTATTTGTAGATAATCATCTTTTTATAGCAGAAGCAATAAAAACACTTTAAATAAATTTGATTTTGTATATTGAAACCAGATGTTCGATTATAATCAAATTTTACATACACTAGAAAACCCGAATGAAAATGGAATTTTAATATTTGTTCTGGGTTTTTTGTTTACGCTTTCTATTTATCATATTGTACTTTATTTTCAGAACAAAGACAAGGTTTATCTTTATTATGCTCTTTACACAACTTTAATTCTTTTAGGCTATCTACATCAGGTATCTACAGGTTTTTTTGGTCTTATTTTTAAACCTTTTATTCCTTTTTTAAATTCTTTTGAAGTGTTTTTTAAATGGATGTTTAACTGCTTTTACTTTATTTTTGCTTTTAAATTTGTAGAAACAAAATCGTTTTCAAAAAAATATCATAAAATAATATTATACCCTATTTATGCACTTCTACCTATTGGTATCGTTCTGCAGATAATATCTACCATCACACAAAGTAAAGTATATATTCATGAAGCTTTTTTCTTGTTTTTTGTACCCGTAATCTTAATTTTATCAATAGTAGGTTATTATATTTTATTCAAAATAAAATCTGCTATTAAATACTACATTATAATTGGATCACTTATTTTGTTTATAAGTTCTGTCTCTGGGGCAATTATATATTATTTAGAATTATTACCTAAAGAGAATCATTTAAGAGATAGTATTTTTTATTTTGGTTTAATTGTAGAAAACATATTTTTTTCTTTAGGTTTAGGGCATAAGCAAAAACTTATTTTTGAAGAAAAAAACAAACAAAAAGAATTAGGTTTAAAAGCTATTTTAGAAGCGCAAGAAGCAGAGAGAGGCAGAATTGCAAGAGAACTACACGATGGTGTTGTGCAACAAATTGGTAGTGTTATTTTAAAATCTAGAAATATACTAGCTAAGCTAGATTTACTGAACTCAAAAGAGTCTCAAGAACTTTTAAAAAGCTTAGAAAACTCGAACCAAGACTTGCGTAATATCTCTCATCAAATGATGCCAAGAGCTTTAAAAGAATTAGGTATTATACCAGCTTTAAATGATTTGTTAGAAGGTAGTTTGGCTTTATCAAACATAAAATATAGTATAGAGCATTTTAATATTGATGAAAGGTTACCAACTAAAATTGAAGTTACCATTTATAGAATAACCCAAGAACTTATTAATAACATTATAAAGCACAGTAAAGCAGATGAGGTTAGTGTACAATTGTTTAATGCAAAGAATGCTGTAATTTTAATTGTAGAAGATAATGGAGTTGGTTTTTCATCTAAAGAAAGGAGCAAGGGAATTGGATTGCTAAACATATCTAGCAGATTAGATATGGTAAAAGGTGATGTAAATTTTGAGCCAAGCCCTAAAAGTGGTACTTTAGTCACCATAAATATTCCACTATAAAATGCCTATTAAAATTTTAATTGCAGACGATCACCCACTAATTGCAGAAGGCATTAAAAATACCTTTGAAAATTTAGAAGATTTTAATGTAATAGGTATTGTAAACGATGGTAAAGAAGCCATTGATTATATTGAAAAACACTTGGTAGATGTTGCTTTGTTAGACATAAATATGCCAATTATGGACGGTATAGAGTGCGCCAAAGAAATTATAAAAAATCACAAACATGTTAAGGTTGCAATCCTTTCTATGTACCAAGAAGCATCAATTATTAAAAACTTAATAGAAATTGGTGTAAAAGGCTATATGCTAAAAACAATACCAAGTGACGAGTTATTATTGGCAATTAAAAACATTTATCAAGGTAAAGAATACTTTAATACAGACGTTACTAAAGCTTTAATTAGTGATAATAAACCCAACTCTCTTCATCAGTATAAAAAAAAGTCGCCACTTTTAGATGATTTAACTTCAAGAGAATTAGAAATTATAAAATACATTTCACAAGGATTAACCAATACACAAGTCGGCGAAAAACTTTTTATAAGTCCAAGAACAGTAGACACACATAGAACCAATATTATGAAAAAATTAGACATTCATAATGTAGCGTCTTTAATACGTTTTGCCTTCCAAAACGGACTTACCTCTTAAAAATAAGGGAATTACCCTAGTTAATTACGTAAACCACTCTATTTACTTCACTCTTTTTCAACACTACTTTTGAAGTGTTAATTAATTACATCCTAAAAAATAAAAAATACTTTAACGAAACAGTATCTATTTCGAACTTGTTTTTAGGATGAATTAACAAACAGAAAGGATGCTGTTTTATCGTATAAAAAATTTAAAACTAACTATTATGAAAAAAGTAACACTTGTAATGCTATTATTAGCTCCAATGTTAATTGTAGCGCAAATCAAAGGAGAAAAATCTAAAGAACCATTTACCTCACAAAAAGGAAAAGTATACAAAAAAGGTGATGAAATTACATTGGCAACTCCATCAGGAGATGGTACCTATGCTTATGTGTATAAATTTAAAAGCAGTTTGTCTTTTGGTAATATTATGAAAACTGTAAAAAACGTACAAGATGTAAAAAACTTAAACTTAAAGAATACACAAGGTATTAAAAATGCTATAAATGCATCAAAAAGTATAGCTAGTAATGATTTATTAAAAAACTCAGTATCTAGTTTACAAAACAAAGTAGTATCAGAAAAGTATGTTGAAGAAAATGCTTGGGATGAAAAATATAAAGGCAGAGAGTATAAAATTAAAAGCTTTAAAATATATACAGATAAAGAAACAGGAACAAAAATTGTACACGCAATTGCCAAAGGAAAAGGAGGGAAAGTTGCAATTCTTATAGATGCTGCAGAAGAAAAAGGCGAAATATAAAAATACTCTTGATTTGGTTTTGAAGTTGTAAAAAGCTTCAGAATCAAATCATTTTTAATTCATCCTAAACAAAAATATTATGAAAAAAATTATACTACTTACATGCATATTAACTTATTTAAACACCTTTGGTCAATCCTCACTTATTAAAGATATTAATCTGGGTAATGACTCTAGTAACCCAAGTGAAAAAATAGTATTTAAAAATGAAGTCTATTTTTCTGCAAATGACGGGTTAAATGGAATTGAACTATGGAAAACTGATGGAACAGAAGCAGGGACAGTTCTAGTTAAAGATACATTTACAGGCACAGAAAATGGGATTAATAGTTTTAAAGCAATTGCAACTACAGACTATTTATATTTCTTTGCTATTGAAGATAATAAACAATACTTATTTAAAACAGATGGTACAGATTCTGGTATAGAAAAAATAAAACAATTTACTTCTGTTTCAGAGATGTATGATGAAATTAATGGGAAAATTATTTTCTCTGCAGAAAATTCCCTTTGGGCTTCAGATGGTACAGAAGCAGGTACTTTAAAAATTGCAAATTATACTGTTTTTGGTTCAGATAGATTTGTAAAAAACGGAGACGAAATTTACTTTTCTGCAGAGTCAAGTTCATCAATTGGTAAAGAATTATATAAAACTGATGGAACTGTAGCAGGAACTGTTTTGGTTAAAAATATTAGATCTGGATCTTCAGATTCTTTCCCCAATCAATTTATAACGATTAATAATACAGTTTATTTTTCCGCAAATAATGGTACGCAAGGTACAGAATTATGGACAACAGATGGAACAGAAGCTGGTACTTTTATGGTAAAAGATGTTAATTCTGGATCTGGTAATACGTTTAGTTATAACTCAAAAGTTATAGCGTATAATAATAAAATCTATTTTATATATGATAGTGCGCTGTGGGAATCTAATGGTACAGAAGCTGGTACAATTGAAGTGAAAACCGATTTGGGTATTGTCAAAACACTTTTTAAGCTTAACAATCAAATTTTAATTATTGCGAGCAATAGTGTTACAAGAGAGCAAATTATTTGGCTTTCTGATGGAACTGAAGCTGGCACAACGAGCTTTAACCCAGAATATACCGAATTCTCTCATAATAATCAATATGCAGTCGTTGGTAATAATTTATACTTTCAAGGTACACTATTTCCTCAAGGCTACGAATTATGGAAAACTGATGGTACAGAAGCTGGAACCACTTTAGTTAAAGATATTCACCCTCAAGGAGATGACAATAATCTAGAAGGTTTTGTAGCTTTAAATGACAAAGTAATTTTTACAGGTAATGATGGTAACTGGTTTGGCAAAGAGCTTTATATTTCTGATGGAACTGAAACGGGTACCAATCTTTTAAAAGATATTAATAAAGAAGGTAATAGGTCTTCAAACACAAACAATTATTTTCAGTTTGGTAATAAAATTTTATTTTCTGCAGATAATGGAGAAAATGGAAAAGAACTTTGGCAGTTAGAAAACGGAACCGCAAGCATGTTGTTAGATATTAATCCTGGGCCTTATTATAGTAACCCAAGTAATTTTACAGAGATAAATGGTACAGTATATTTTATTGCAGAAACAAAAAATACAGGTAAAGAATTATGGCAAACAGATGGTACAGCTTCTGGCACTATGTTAGTAAAAGATATAAATCCCGATAAAGCCAACGCTTTTAATAATGGAAATTTAGCTGTAGCAAATAACAAATTGTATTTTTTTGCGAATGATGGTGTAACAGGCTTTGAGCTTTGGGAAAGTGATGGTACTGAGACAGGAACCATTTTAGTGAAAGATATAAATGTAGGGGAAAACGATAGTTACAGAAGTGGCGAAATTATAAGCTATAAAAATAAAGTATACTTTAGTGCACATTCAGGAGATAACGATTTTGAAGTTTGGGAAAGTGATGGTACAGAAGCTGGTACAAAAATTCATCACCATTATAACTTTTCAGGTAGTAGTAATCCTAGGTTTTTTACTCTTTTTGATGACCATTTATACTACAGTTCTAATGGAGATTTAATACGAACAGATGGAACTACTGCACTAATAGTATCACAAATAGATCCTTCCAATTTAACTGTTGCCAATGATAAATTATTTTTTACTGCCGGTTTTTCTGATGGGGGAGAACTTTGGGCTTCTACAGGTTCATCAGCTTATAAAGTAAAAGAAATAAGAAGTGGAAGTAGTGGTAGCTTTCCTTCTAAATTAACTGCTCATAATAACGGAGTGTTTTTTATTGCCAATGATGGAACAACAGGAAACGAAATTTGGTTTTCTGATGGTACAAATGCAGGTACAGTCTTAGTAAAGGATATAAGAGAAGGAGATAGTAGTTCTTCTGTTACAGAATTTGTAAGCTTTGGAGAAAAAGTAATTTTTGGTGGAGGAGAGAATAATGGTTCAACAGAACTATGGGTTTCTGATGGAACAGAGGAAGGAACGAAGTTATTAGAAGAAATAAATCCATCTACAGAACAATACAACAGTGGTAGTAGACCAAGTGATTTTTTTGTAAGTAATAATGCTTTGTATTTTTCTGCAGATAATGGCATCAATGGAAGTGAACTTTTTGTTTTAGAGCAAGATGCTTTATCTGTTAAAAAAGAAAAGTTAAATGATGCAGTTCATGTGAATGTATTTCCAAATCCAACATCAAACTTTATAAATATTCAGGTAGATAATCAACAAGCGCAAAGCATAAAGATTTTTAATTTAATTGGTAAAGAAGTGTTTAAAACAATAATTAATAATCAACCCATTAATATTTCTGAATTATCAAAAGGAATTTACTTTGTAAAAATTAAAACAGATAAAAAAATCTACTCTAAAAAAATTGTAAAAAAATAATGAAGAAGAAAATCTTATGATTACATAAAAAAAGCATCCTAAATTTTAGGATGCTTTTTGTGTATATATAAAATGCTGAAATTTATTTAGCTTCAGCGTAGCGTCTTTCAACTTCATTCCAATTAATTACTTTAAAGAACGCATCAATATAATCTGGTCTTCTGTTTTGGTAGTTTAAGTAATATGCGTGTTCCCATACATCCAATCCTAAAATAGGAGTTCCTCCGCAAGCAACACCAGGCATTAATGGGTTGTCTTGGTTTGGTGTAGAGCAAACTTCTACTTTTCCTCCAGGAAGTACACATAACCAAGCCCAACCAGAACCAAATTGTGTAGCTGCTGCTTTAGAAAAAGCATCCATAAATTCTTCTTTAGAGCCAAAAGCAGCTTCAATAGCATCTTTTAATTCTCCAGACAAATAACCTTTATCTTCTGGATTCATAACTGTCCAAAATAAAGAGTGATTATAATATCCACCACCATTATTTCTAACAGCACTGTTACTCATGTCTAAATTTGTTAAAATATCTTCTATAGATTTACCTTCTAAATCTGTGCCTTCTATTGCTGCATTTAATTTTGTTGTATATCCATTGTGATGTTTACCATGGTGAATTTCCATAGTTTTAGCATCTATATGTGGTTCTAATGCGTCGTGAGCATATCCTAATTCTGGTAATTGAAAAGCCATTTTTTTATTTTTTTAAGTTAGTATTTTATTTATAAATGTAAATTTACTTAATATGTAAGTAAATCCCAAAATATTAGCCTTTTCTTAACTTATAGCAGTATAAAAACAATTTATTCGCCATATGTTTTCATAAACTCCTCTAACTTATCAACCATATTTTTACTACCACAAATAAAAGGGACTCTTTGGTGTAGCTCTGTTGGTACAACATCTAAGGTTCTTGTATAACCATCAGAAGATTTACCATTGGCTTGTTCTGCTAAAAAAGCCATGGGGTTACATTCGTACAATAAACGTAATTTTCCATCAGGATTTCTAGAGCCTTTTGGATACATATAAATACCTCCTTTAATCATATTTCTATGAAAATCTGAAACTAAAGAACCAATATATCTACTTGTGTAAGGTCTGTCTCCCTCTTCTTCTTGACAATATTTTATATACTTTTTTACGCCTAAAGGAAAATCTAAATAGTTACCTTCATTTACAGAATAAATATTACCATCTTTAGGAAAAGTCATGTTTGGATGCGATAAATAAAACGAACCAATAGCTGGGTTTAAGGTAAAGCCATTAACACCATCACCAGTTGTGTAAACTAACATTGTAGAAGTACCATAAACTACATAACCAGCAGCTACCTGTTTATTTCCTTCTTGTAAAAAATCTTCTAACTGTACAGGTGTTCCAACAGGTGTTACACGTCTGTAGATTGAAAAAATGGTACCCACAGAAACATTTACATCTATGTTAGAAGAACCATCTAAAGGATCTATTAAAACCACATATTTATTTTGATGATTTTCATCTTGGCTATTAATTGTTATAAAGCTATCTTCTTCTTCACTAGCAATACCACAAACAATATTTCTTTTGGTTAAAGTTTGTATAAATTTATCATTTGCATATACATCTAATTTTTGTTGGTCTTCGCCTTGTATATTTGTACCACCAATGGCACCAATAATGTCTACCAAACCAGCTTTATTAACCTCATGATTTACTACTTTTGCAGCCAATCTAATAGAGTTTATAAGTCTAGAAAGCTCACCAGAAGTGTATTTAAAAGCATGTTGATTTTCAATAATAAATTCGCCTAGAGTTTGTTTTTTATGAGTCATTTTTAATAAATATGATTGATTCTACAAAGATGCATTTTTTTTTAAATTATTCTATCCTTTACTGTTCGTTAATCGAATAATTTACTCAGTTTCTTTGTTTTTTTTAAACAAATCATAAAAAAATGTGTAAAATATCAAAAAATTTTTGTCAAATATCAAATGAACTATCTTTGACCAAAATTTGTAAAAATGAGTTTTAAAATTAGAAGAGCAACAGAAAAAGATGTTCAGTCTGTACATGATTTAATTACAGAATTAGCTGTTTTTGAAAAAGAACCAGATGCAGTGGAAATTACGGTGCAAGATTTGTTAAATGATGGTTTTTCTGAGCATCCGAAGTTCAAATTATTTGTAGCAGAAGAAAATAATGCAATTATAGGTATTGCTTTGTTTTATGAACGTTACTCTACTTGGAAAGGGAAAACAATACATTTAGAAGATTTGATAGTCACAAAAAGTAGACAAAAAATTGGTGCTGGCAAAGCTTTGTACACAGCTGTTTTAAAATACGCTTATGATCATAATTTTAATAGAGTTGCTTGGGAAGTTATAGATTGGAATGCCAACGCAATTAATTTTTACAAAAGCACAGGAGCAACCTATTTAAACGATTGGTCTGTAGTGCAAATGAACAAAGAAAATTTAGCAAAATTTATTCAAAATAATTAGAAATGAAAATTTTTAAATTTGGTGGAGCCTCTGTAAAAGATGCTGTTAGTGTAAAAAACGTTACAAATATTTTAAAATCAGAAGGTACAGCAAATACCTTGGTAGTAGTTTCTGCGATGGGTAAAATAACCAATGCTTTTGAAGAAGTAATTGAAGCTTATTACAATAAAACAGATCAATTATCTGAAAAATTAGGGGTTATCGAAGATTTCCATAAAACCATTATGGATGATTTATTTGATAAAGAAGATTCTATTTATAAAGAAATAGATATTTTATTAGGCGAATTAAGTTGGTTTTTAGCTAGAAATACATCACGAAGATATAACTATGTATATGACCAAATTATCTGTTTTGGAGAGTTGCTATCTACCAAAATTGTAAGTGCATATTTAGCTAAAATTGGGGTAGCAAACAATTGGTTCGATGTTAGAAATTATATAAAAACGGATAGTAATTATAGAGATGCAAAAGTAGATTGGAATTTAACACAAGAACTAATTTCAAAGAAAGTAGATGCTTCTAAATTAAACATTACACAAGGTTTTATAGCTGCAAACGATACAGAAAATACGACAACTTTAGGTAGAGAAGGATCAGATTATACTGCTGGTATTTTTGCATATTGCTTAAATGCAGACAATGTAACTATTTGGAAAGATGTTCCTGGTGTTTTAAATGCTGACCCTCGTGTTTTTGAAGAGACTACTTTGCTAAAACAAATTTCATATGAAGAAGCCATAGAGATGGCTTTCTATGGAGCGTCTGTAATTCACCCAAAAACATTACAGCCATTGCAACAAAAAGAAATACCATTGTTGGTACGTTCTTTTGTAAATCCTAAAGAAGTAGGCACAAGAATTTCTAAAGGTTCTAATTTAGAGCCTATGATACCTTGTTTTATTGTTAAGAAAGATCAAATTTTGGTTTCTATTGCTGCATTAGATTTTAGTTTTATGGTAGAAAATAATATCAGTTATATTTTTCAAAAATTACATGATTATCAACTAAAAACCAACCTAATACAAAATTCTGCCATTAGTTTTTCTATTTGTATAGACAATAAATTTAATAAGTTTGATGGTTTTTACGAAGAGTTAAAAACACAATTTAAAATAGATGTACAAAAAGGAGTAGACTTGTATACAGTTCGTCATTTTGATGACGAAGCCATAGAAAGTATAGAAAAAAAAGGTCCTTTTTTATTAACCCAAGTTAGTAAAGAAACAATGCAAATTGTTTTGGACGCAAAATAATTATATACATATTTTATTTTTTTAGTATGTTTGCAATTGGCTCTAATTGTATTTTATGGCATTAGTAACATCTAAAGAAATTGCACAAGTAATTGGTATTCAGAAATTTGGGTTTTTGGGTACGTTTGTAGGTTGGATTTTGTTAAGAATACTTCGTATCTCTGCCATCAATAAAATATACGATAAAAATAAAAATAAATCTGACCTTAATTTTTTAAATGGAGTTTTAGACGATTGCAACATAAAATTTGAAGTTCCAGAAGGTGACTTGAAAAGAATACCAAAAGATGGTGCTTTTATTACAGTTTCCAATCATCCTTTAGGAGGTATAGATGGTGTTTTACTACTAAAATTATTAATAGAAAAAAGAGCAGATTATAAAATAATTGCCAACTTTTTACTACACAGAATAGAGCCTTTAAAGCCTTATGTAATGCCTGTAAATCCTTTTGAAACAAGAAAGGACGCAAAATCTAGTGTTGCCGGTATTAAAAGTGCATTGTCTCATTTAAAAGAAGGGAAACCTTTGGGTATTTTTCCTGCAGGAGAAGTATCAACTTACAAAGATGGTAAGTTAAAGGTAGATAAACCTTGGGAAGATGGTGCTGTACGATTAATTAAAAAAGCAAATGTACCTGTTATTCCTATTTATTTTCATGCCCAAAATAGCAGACTTTTTTATTTTTTATCTAAAATTTCAGATACTTTAAGAACCGCCAAATTACCATCAGAAGTTATTTCTCAAGGGGGTAGAGTTGTAAGAGTTAGAATAGGAAAACCTATTTCTGTAAAAGACCAAAATGAGTTTAAAGATATTCCATCTTTTTACGAATTTATTAGGAAGAAAACTTATATGTTGGCTAATCCTTTTGAGAAAGCACACAAACTAATTTCTGCGCAAAACATCAAAATAAAAAAGCCTGCAAAAAAAATTGTTGCTCAAAAAAGTGTAGACTTATTTATTAACGAAGTAAATGCCTTAAGAGAGAATAATAGTAGATTGTTAGAAAGTAAAAATTACGAGGTATTTTTTGCAGCTGCTAAAGAAATACCAAACCTCTTGCATGAAATTGGTAGACTAAGAGAAATTACTTTTAGAGAAGTGGGTGAAGGTACCAACAATTCTATTGATTTAGATAAATATGATAAATATTATTCGCATCTTTTTCTATGGGATAAAGCAACCAATTGCTTGGTAGGTGCTTACAGAATGGGACTTGGCAAAGAAATCTTTAAAAAGTACGGTATTAATGGTTTTTATATACAAACTCTGTTTAAAATAGAACCAGAGTTGCACCAGATGATGGGCAATACCATAGAAATGGGACGTGCTTTTATTGTAAGTGAATATCAACAAAAACCAATGCCATTATTTTTATTGTGGAAGGGAATTGTGCATGTTACCTTGCGTTATCCTGAATACAAATATTTAATGGGTGGAGTTTCTATTAGTAATCAATTTTCAGATTTTTCTAAATCGTTAATGATTGAGTTTATGAAATCTCATTATTACGATCCATACATTGCACAATACATTTATCCTAAAAAAGAATATAAGGTAAAACTAAAAGATGGTGATAAAGACTTTGTATTTGATGCCACCAAAGCAGACATGCAAAAGTTTGATAAAGTTATAGACGAAATTGAACCAGGAGCTTTAAGAATACCTGTTTTATTAAAAAAGTACGTAAAACAAAATGCACGTTTGGTAGCTTTTAATGTAGATCCTAAATTTAACAATGCTGTAGACGGTTTAATGTATATAAAAGTAGCAGATATCCCAGAAAGCACCGTAAAACCTGTGATGGAAGAATTTCAAGCAGAGTTAGAAAAAAAAGCTGCTGAGTTGCAAAATAAATAGGTTTTTATCGTTGGAATTCTGTTATAAATCCATCAGCTGCTATACCATCATCAATTTTTAAATTAGAGTTTAATAAAATGATTACTCTTCTTTCAGTATCATTTATAAATAAGATTTCTGTATTTCCATTTTGTTTAATTTCAATATTATAGGTTCCACTATCAAGTCCCGCATAAATATCTTTAGGTCCTGTTGTAATAATATTATTTTCAATAGTTAATGTGTTGTTTTCTAAATTAAAATTCCATTCAACTTCTCCTTCACTATAATCAATATTTATTCCTTGTAAACCACCGCTCACATTTTTTAAATTCCAATTTCCGTTTAGTGTTTCAGTTTGAGTTGAATTATCGTTAATATTACAGCTTGCAAAAAGAGTAATTACTAAAACCATTAATAGACTTAACTTTCCAATTTTCATAATTCTTATTATTAGATTATATTTTATAGATGCATTAATTCTGAAATGGTTGCGTCAAATTGCTAAAACTTAACAAGAATATAACATGGTTTTAATGACTTATAATCGAGGTTAACCAAGTTCGAATTTTAAATTGATAATGACAAGTGTTTTTTCTGTGTTTCAAAAATATAACTACTATTTTTGTGTTTAAATGCATAAAGAACTCAATTCCTTTTTTACTCAAGATTTTATTTCTGAAAATCAACAAGTTCACCTTCCTGCTTTAGAGGAAAAAAAAGTAGAACTTTATATAAAAAGAGAAGATGTCATTCATCCTTTGGTTTCTGGGAATAAATTCAGAAAATTTAAATACAACCTTCTAGAAGCCAAAAATCAAAATAAAAAAGTATTGCTAACTTTTGGGGGTGCTTTTTCTAATCATATTGTTGCCAATGCGGTTGCTGGTAATTTAAATGGTTTTAAAACAATTGGTGTTGTTAGAGGTGATGAATTGGCAAAAGATTTAGAAAAAACCTTAGCCACAAATGCAACTTTAAGAGAAGCTTATAAAAACGGAATGACTTTTGAATTTGTTTCAAGAACAAGGTATAGAGATAAATCAAAAGCGGAATTTATAAATCAGCTAAAAGAAAAATTTGGCGATTTTTACTTGATTCCTGAAGGCGGAACTAACGAATTTGCTGTACAAGGTTGTAAAGAAATTTTAACAAGAGATGATGCGAATTTCGATTATATTTGCTGTGCAATAGGTACAGGAGGTACCATTTCTGGTTTGATAAATGCTTCTGAGAAACATCAAAAAATAATTGGTTTTCCTGCTTTAAAAGGTGATTTTTTAGCAGAAGAAATAAAAAAATATACCATTAAAAGTAAAAATTGGAGTCTTGTAAACGAATATCATTTTGGTGGTTATGCAAAATATAATGATGATTTAATTCGTTTTATAAACGATTTTAAAAAGCAAACCAACATTCAGTTAGATCCAATTTATACAGGTAAAATGGTATTTGGTATTTTAGATTTGGTTAAAAAAGGATATTTTAAAAAAAATAGTAAAATAATAGCAATTCATACAGGTGGTTTACAAGGTATTGCAGGTTTCAATCAAAAATTAAAACAAAAAAACAAAGCGATAATTAATTATTTATGAAGGTAAAAATATTTTTCAGTTGTATCTTATTATTGACTTTAGCAAGCTGTGGTTCTAAAAAAAGGGTGATTAATAAAAAAAATCCTGGTGTGGTAATTGTAGAACCAAAACCAAAGGAATTACCTTCTGTAAATCAACTTGAAATCACCAAAAAATTAGCTAAAAAAAATCCACGATTAAATAAACAAACGCTTGCATATATTAGAAAATATGCGCCAATTGCTGTTCAAGAAATGCACGAATATAAAATACCAGCAAGCATAACTTTGGCACAGGGTATTTTAGAATCTGGTAGAGGTAGAAGTGAGTTGGCTTTAAAATCTAACAATCATTTTGGCATCAAATGTCATACGCAATGGAAAGGAGAACGTGTGTATCATGATGATGATGAAAAAGGCGAATGTTTTAGAAAATATGTGTATCCAGAAACTTCTTACAATGACCATTCTTTATTTTTAACGCAAAGAAAACGTTATGCTTTTTTGTTTGATTACAACATAAAAAACTATAAGAAATGGGCTTATGGTTTAAGAAAAGCTGGGTATGCTACAGATAGAAAATATCCTGCAAAATTGATTAAAATTATTAAAGAGTATAAATTATACGAGTTTGATAAATTCAAAAAATCTAAATTTAAAAAGGAAC
>NZ_CBFHJT010000024.1:5581-7657 GCF_965656025.1 Polaribacter sp. | reverse complement strand
TTTTATTTTATTTCAAACTTTACATAAATAGAAGATTTTACTATTATTTTTTCAAATTGAACAATGGATTTATTACGTTTCATTTTAGAAATCCCACTATTATAACCAGAAACATTAATGTTATTTGCAAACGTATAATTTTGATTGTTTGCATCAATCTCATTTATTTTAATAGGCTTCCCAACTTTTTCCCCAATAGCACTTAACAAATAACTGGCCTTATTTTTGGCTGCTTTTATAGCGTTAATTCTATTTTCTTTTCGCAGTTCTATCATGTTAGAATGTGTGGCTTTTGTAACATTTACATCTGTTATTTTAAGATCATCTAAACAATTAAAAAACTGCTTTAATTTTTTTGAGTTAGTTATTTTTAGATGGTATTTTGCTGTAGAAAGAATTTCTTTAGTAAACCAACCTGTTTTAGAAAGTACCGAATTCACATCAGAAATAAATAGATATTTCTCAGGGATACCAATGTTTTTTAATTCGTTTTTAAGAATGTTTTCCAATGTTTCTAAAGCTATTTTTTTCCCATTTTCCATTCGCTCTTTTAGATAAATATCTAAGTAAATTTCATCGGGTATAATTTCTTTTTCAGCAATACCTACAACTTCAATGTAAGAATTTTCTACTTTGTTTTGTTGACTAAAAGTTACTGTTGTAATGAAAAGTAAGATTGCAAATGTTTTAATTTTCATGGGTTTGTTTTTTGTTGATATAAAACTAAAGCAACATTTTTTAAGAAAATAATTACAATGAGTAAACACTACTTTTTAATGAGTAAACGAAAATAAAAAATTAGCAAACTAGCCAAAAGAATCTTTAAAACCCTTAATTGTATATAAATCGCGTTTTTTTAGATGCTTTTTTGTGTGTATGTTTACAACAATTAATTGTTTCTATGGAACTTAAAAAAATATTTTACTGCTTTTTATTGTTGTTTCAAACACTAATTATTGCACAAGAAACCTCTGTAAACAATACAGATAAACAATTTTTTGTTCAAGTAAAAGTAGAAATAAAAAAGACCAAAACACCCATCAAAAATGCAGATGTTTCTGTAAATGGTAAAAGTTTTTATTTTTCAGAAATAGATGGTTTTTATAAAGTAGAGGCTAGGGTAGGAGACCAGTTAGTAGTTTCGCATCCAGATTTCGATGATGTGTATTATACGATTACTTCTAATGAAGAAATTAAGGTTGTAATAGAGGGCTTTAATCCACAAAACCTTTCTTTATACAAACGAAAAGATAGCTTTGTAAGTTATTTAGATTCTGCAAAATTTTATAAAACAAAAGACATAGATAAAAGTTTGTCTTTTATAGAAAAAGCAATAAAAACAAGTAAAACTAGAGATAGAAATGCCAAAACATATGGCACTTTAGCTAGTGTTTATCTACATTGGAAACAATATGATTTGGCTGTAAATAATTACAAACTATCGCTACAAATTAAAGAAAATACGACTGCAAAAATAGGTTTGGCAAAAGCATTATTTAATTTAAAAGAGTATGACAAAGCCATTACTGCTTACAAAAAAATTGAGCAAACAGCACTAAGTAAATTTGAGCAAATTGTTGTTTTAGAAGGATTAGCAGACACTTATTTTGCTATTAAAAAATACACCTTAGCCAAAGAGCAATTTAACAAAGCCTTCAATATTGCTAACAAAAACAAAGTAAACTCTAAAATAACAGATATCAGCTCTAAAATAGCAGCTGTTTTTGCGGCAGAAGGAAATCTAAAAGAAGCTAATTTAAATTATAATAAAAGTTTAAAATTCGCAGCAAAAGAAAATGTAAATAGAGTTTTAAAAGAAGAAGAAAAAGTAGCTGATTTTTTAAACGAAAATAAAAAATATGACGAAGAAATTAAGCTTAGAAAAAAGAGTTTAGTAAAAGCAAATCAAAAAAAAATAGCGGCTCCACAAAAAGAAATTGTAGCAGATTCTATTACCTCGCAAAAAATAAATTATAAAATTGGGAATGCTTATCTGTTAAAAGAAGATTACAAAGAAGCCATTCCTTTTTTAGAAAAAAGTAGAAAAGATGCTAAAAAAAATAAGGATATTGTTGT
>NZ_CBFHJT010000024.1:0-5482 GCF_965656025.1 Polaribacter sp. | reverse complement strand
AGAAAAAGATGCTACCAGAAAAATTTCAGAAGTTTTTTCTACCATTGGTGCTTATGACAAAGCTTTAGAAAATTACCAACAATATGTGGCGCTTGTAGACTCTTTATATATTAGAAAAGAACAAGAAATACAGCAAGCAAAACGTTTTACAAAAAGAATTGCAGAGAATCAAAATAGAATTGCAAGTTTAGAAAAAGACAAAGATTTAGTGGCTTTAGACAAAGAGTTGGCAGAAGAAAAAAATAAAAATCAAAAAGCAATTATTAACACCTTAATTACAGTAATAAGTTTGTTGATATTGTTAGCTTGGTTTATGTATAGAAACAGCAAACAACAAAAATTAGCCAATAATTTACTCGCCTTAAAATCGATGCGTTCTCAAATGAATCCGCATTTTATTTTTAATGCTTTAAACTCTGTAAACAGTTTTATTGCGGTAAATGATGAGCGAAATGCCAACCGTTATTTAAGTGAGTTTTCAGTTTTAATGCGTTCGGTTTTAGAAAATTCAGACGAAGATTTTATTCCTCTACATAAAGAAATAGAGTTGTTAGAATTATATGTAAAATTAGAACACAATCGTTTTAAAAATAAGTTTGATTATCAAATAAATGTAGATGAAAACATCAATTTAGAGCAATTTTCAATTCCGCCAATGTTATTGCAACCTTATATAGAAAACGCAATTTGGCACGGATTAAGATATAAAAAAGAGAAAGGAAATTTAATCATTTCTATACAGCAAAAAGACACTGAAACTGTTGCTATTTCTATTACAGATGATGGCATTGGACGCACACAATCGCAAGCTGTAAAAACAAAAAATCAGCTAAAACAAAAATCTAAAGGAATGAGTACGATTAAAAACAGAATTAAAATTCTGAATGATATGTATAAAGACAGAATTGCTGTAGCAATTTCAGATGTTTTAGAAAACGGAGAAGGTACTAAAGTAACCCTGTTGTTAAAGAAAAAATAGAATGAAGTGAGGAGGTTGAAGTAGGAAGTCAGATTTAAAACTTTCATCTTCAAACTTCATACTTCCAACTTAAATACTATGAAACTAAAAGCCATTATTGTAGAAGACGAACAAATTAGTAGAGATATTTTACGAAATTATGTTTCTAAATATTGCCCAAATGTTCAATTGTTAGGTGAAGCAGAAAATATAGAGGAAGCTTATAAACTGATTCAGAAACACGAACTAGATTTGGTATTTTTAGATGTAGAAATGCCATTTGGTAATGCGTTTGATTTGTTAGAAAAAGTAGAAAACAGAACTTTTGAAACCGTTTTTGTAACTGCTTACGACCATTATGCCATAGAAGCATTAAATAACCATGCAAGCTATTATTTACTAAAACCAATTTCTATAGACGAGTTGATAAAAGCAGTAAATATAGTTGCTGAAATTAAGGAAAAAGAAAACGAATTACAGCATCAAATATTAGCACCAAAACCCAATACAGCTGCAGGTAAAATTACCATACCACAACAAGATGGTTTTGAGGTATTAGATATTAATGATATTGTTTTTTGCAAAGCAGATGATAATTATACAGAAATTCATTTGGCAAATTCTAAAAAATTAGTAAGCAAAACTTTAAAATATTTCGAACAAGCTTTGAGTAATTATACATTTGCAAGAATTCATAAATCGTATTTGGTAAATGTAAATGCAATCACCAAGTATAAAAAAGGAAAAGGTGGCAGTGTCATTGTTTCTAACGGAAAAGAAATCTTGGTTTCTGCCTCTCAAAAGAGTAATTTGTTGTCTTATTTTAAATAGATTTTGTTTAAACCAGTTTGTATTGGATTCTAATTATGATTGAAATAATAATTCTAAATTAGTAAACCAAACAACTAAAAACTAAAATTATGCCCATAATTAAATCAGTAAACAATAAACATCCACAAATACCAAAAGATTGCTTTGTTGCAGAAAATGCCACTATTTTAGGCGAAGTTTCTTTAGGCACAGCATGTTCTATTTGGTACAATGCAGTAGTTAGAGGAGATGTCCATTTTATAAAAATTGGTAACAAAGTAAACATACAAGATGGTGCCGTAATTCACGCAACGTATCAAAAATCACCCACAATTATTGGTAATAATGTTTCTATTGGTCACAATGCAATTGTGCATGGTTGTACAATTCACGATAATGTTTTGGTAGGTATGGGTAGCATTATTATGGATGATTGTGTTGTAGAATCTAACTCAATAATTGCAGCAGGAGCAGTAGTTACAAAGAATACGCATGTAAAAAGTGGAAGCATTTATGCTGGAGTACCTGCAAAAAAAGTAAAAGATATTTCTCAAGAATTAATTTCTGGAGAAATAGATAGAATTGCCAACAATTATGTTAAATACTCAAGTTGGTTTAAAGAGTAAAAAACTTATTTTTTTAAAAAATTTGTAATTGTTTTTTGGGCGTTTTAACAGGCTATCCATTCTATCTTTTTTTCGTACCTCAAAAAAGGATGCCATTTCTATCCTTAACGCAAAAAGGAACACTCAAAATCAAACCCGATCTCTATTTAGAAATCGGGTTTTACATTACAAATCAATAAACTATTTAACTAAATAGTATTACTATTTTCTTCTTACTTTTTTACCTCTTTTATTTTGCATTTTCTTCATCATCATTTTCTTTCCTTGCATTTTTCTTAGTTTCTGCATTTTTTCAAACTTCTCAAATTGCTCTTTGTTTAAAATTTCTTTCATATTATTTCTCATAGCAATTTGATTGTCTAACATTTTACTTTTTACAGCATAAATTTCATCAGCAGTAGGTCTTTTTCTTTCTTTTCTAGCTTCTTTTCTTTTTTCCATAAAAGCTTTTCTTTCTGCCATTTTAGCTGCAATTAAAGGCTTAATTTTGTTTTGTTGTTTTTCAGATAAATCTAAAGCTAAAGTCATTTTTTTAACGGCTAAATCTGTATGTTGTTCTACAGATAATTTTGGTCTCCTTTGATCTCTTTTTTTGTTTTTCTGAGCTTGTGTTGTAAATGTAAAAGCAAATACAAATACTAAGATGGTTGCTAAATTCTTCATGTTTTTTAAATTTAATTTATATTTTTTATAACTCTAAGACCTTGTATTTTTAAAAAGGTTTAATTATAATTGTCTAATTAATAGTATTTTAACATATTAAATGGAAAAAGCTCAAACACTATTAAGTATTTGAGCTTAGTTAATAACTAATAAAATCAACCCTAAAATTAGTTATTGTTTCTTTTTAGATTTTCTTTGTGCTTGTAGTTTTTCAAATGCCACAAATTGGTTTTCCGATAAAATACTTTTCATTTTTGTAATCATTACTTTTTCACTCTCTTTCATCTGCTTACGCATCATTTTTCTGTCTTCTTTAGATGGTTTTGTATTTGCATCTTTTAAAGCTTTTCTTTTTGCAGCAATTTTACTTCTGTCTATCATTTGGGCAGTTAAAAGAGGTTTTATTTGCTCTTGTTGTATTTTAGATAATTCTAAATCTACAGACAATTTCTTTAAAGCCCTTTCTACTTTTTTATCAATAGAAATATTGTTCCCCTTTTTTTGAGCTTGGGCAGAAAAAGTTACAGCCAAAACTACAATTACAATACTTATTATTTTTTTCATTTTTGTTATTATTTATACTTCTTAGACCTTAAAAAAAACAAAAGGTTTAAATTTGTAATTCTATTTATAAATAATTAAATTATTTGCATGAAAAATTTTATTTACTTCTTTATTCTTTTGCCATTACTAGCTTTTGGTCAAGTTCAAAACAAAGACTCTGTAAAAGTTGATTTAAGCAATCCGCATGCAACTATTTACACACATTTATATTTTTTGCAATCCGATTCTTTTCAGCCTAAAAAAGCAGCAAAAACTATTTATGGTATGTCTGAAAGTAACGCAGAAAAAAAGGCCATTAAAATAAAGCAGGTTCTTGATGGAAAAGGTTTGTATGTAGATTTAAATAGAGTGCCAACAAATCCTATGTATAAAGATACTGTTGGATATTCTTCTTATTACAAGTATATTTTGTTTCCTCAAAGAATGCCACAGATTTACGTAGAAAAAATTGGCGATAAATGGTATTATTCCTCAGAAACTGTTGCAAAAATAGACGATTTATACAAAGAGGTTTTTCCTTGGTACATTCAACAAATACAAGAAGTAATCCCCGTTTACGGACATAAAAAGTTTTTCGGTATCGAACTGTGGCAGTTGGTTGCGCTTGTTTTAATTTTTGTTTTGGCTTACGTTGTATTTTTAGTCTCAAAAAGAGTTGCTTTTTTTCTACTACAAAGAATAAAATCATTGATTAATAAAAAAACCTCTTTTGAAGTAAATACAGTTTTAAAAAAATTAGCGCATCCTATTAGTCTTTTAGTTACAGCATCTTTTATAGATAAATTATTTCCTTCTTTACAATTTGGTTTAGAAACCAATACTTGGGTGTTTTTAGCCCTGAACATTGCAGAAACTGTTTTTTGGATTTATGTTTTCTTGAAACTTGTAAAAGTAATTATGAGAATTTATAGTGAGTTTACAGAAACGACTCATAATAGATTAGATGATCAATTAGCACCTATCGTAAATAACTTTTTTACTGGTTTGGTTATTGTAATTGGTGTTTTTAGGCTTTTAACACTTTTTGGCGTAAATACAACAACGATGTTGGCAGGCGCAACCATAGGTGGTTTGGCATTTGCTTTGGCATCTCAAGACACTGTAAAAAATCTAATTGGTACAATAATGATTTTTTTAGACAAACCTTTTCATATAGAAGATTGGATTGAGGCTGGAGAAGTTGTTGGAACCGTAGAAAAAGTTGGATTTAGATCTACAAGAGTTAGAGCTGCAGATACTTCTGTGTATCAAATACCCAATAGTAAATTGTCTGAAATAGTTATCAATAACAAAGGTTTGCGTTTGTTTAGACGTTACAATACAAACTTAGGTTTACGTTATGATACACCACCAGAATTAATAGAAGCTTTTGTAAAAGGAGTTAGAGAAATTATTATTGCACATCCAGAAACACGTTCAGATTCCTATAATGTAGAATTTACAGGATTTGGCGATTCTGCACTTTTAGTAATGGTAAATGTATATTTTAAAAGTTTGGCTTGGGGTGTAGAGCAGTCTTCTAAACATAGATTACATATGGCTATTGTAAAATTGGCAACAGCATTGGGTGTAGATTTTGCATTTCCATCTACCACTGTTACCATAGAAAACTTTCCAGAAAAAAAGGGCATCAACCCAAAATACAATACAGAGTCTGAAAGAGTGAATGATGCTATTGCAAAAGTTTTAGCAGAATTTAACCAAGAAATTGTAGAAGGTAAAAATGAAGAAAACAGACTAGAATAGTCTTTTTAATTTGTTTTAGAGGATTTTAGAGGTGAATTTATCCAATAATCATCTTTTAATGTTAAGCTTGTTATTTTAGATTTTGATAAAGGCAAACTCTTGTCTATAAAATTAT
>NZ_CBFHJT010000023.1:30667-38829 GCF_965656025.1 Polaribacter sp. | reverse complement strand
TCTAAAGATGGAAAGCAATTATTAGAAAACTTCTTAGTAAAAATTGCAGGTGTTGCCCAAACTTGGACAGCAGATTCATTTGTAGAAAGTACAGTTGCAGCCATTCAAGAAAAAGTTGGGAATGATAAAGTTGTTTTAGGGCTTTCAGGAGGAGTAGATTCTACTGTTGCAGCAGTTTTATTAAACAAGGCCATAGGCAAAAACCTATATTGTATTTTTGTTAATAACGGTTTGTTGCGTAAAAATGAATTTGAAAGTGTTTTAGCTCAATATGAAGGTATGGGCTTAAATGTAAAAGGTGTAGATGCATCTGAACGTTTTTTATCAGCCTTGGCTGGAGTTTCTGATCCAGAAAAGAAAAGAAAAGCCATTGGTAACGCTTTTATAGAAGTTTTTGATGATGAAGCGCATCAGATTACAGATGTAACTTGGTTAGCACAAGGTACCATTTATCCAGATGTAATAGAATCTGTTTCTGTAAATGGCGGACCTTCTGCAACTATTAAAAGTCATCATAATGTTGGTGGTTTGCCAGATTTTATGAAATTAAAAATTGTAGAACCCTTAAAAATGATTTTTAAAGACGAAGTAAGAAGAGTAGGGGCTTCTATGGGAATTGATCCTGAATTATTAGGGCGTCATCCTTTTCCGGGACCAGGTCTGGCAATTCGTATTTTAAGTGATATTACTGCCGAAAAAGTTCGTATTTTACAAGAAGTAGATGCTATTTTTATCAACGGATTAAAAGAAGACGGTTTGTACGATAAAGTTTGGCAAGCAGGTGCTATGTTATTGCCTGTAAATTCTGTAGGTGTTATGGGTGATGAGAGAACTTACGAAAAAGTTGTAGCTTTAAGAGCGGTAGAAAGCACAGATGGTATGACTGCAGATTGGGTAAATTTACCATATGAATTTTTACAAAAAACATCAAATAAAATAATAAATCAAGTAAAAGGCGTTAATAGAGTAGTGTATGACATTAGTTCTAAACCACCTGCAACTATAGAATGGGAATAAAATATATGAAACATCTTAAATTTTTTGTTTTTCTGTGTATCCTAACATTTACTGTCTCTTGCGGACAGCAAAAAAAATACATAGAGTATAAGGTAAAAGAAGGAGAAACTATGCGTTTGATAGCCAATAAATTGGATATGAAAACAAAAGATTTACTTCGTTTAAATCCTGATGTTAGTAGAAAACCAAATGTAAATACTGTAATTATTATTCCTAATAAGGAAATGAAAAATGTACAGTCTAACATTAAAAAAGCTATAAAGCAACCAAAAGATACTATTAAAGTTGTAAATGAAGGAATTTCTGATAATGAGAAGCAAAAAAATCAACTTGTAGAAGAATTAGAAAAAGAATATAAAATCCATGAAGTAAAAAAAGGAGACACTTTTTTTAGTTTAACAAGATTTTATAACGTTACTCAACAAGACTTAGTAATATTAAATCCAGAATTATCTGAAGGATTAAAATTAGGGCAAATTATAAAAATAATGCCATTAGAAGATGTTTTTGAAGAGGAAGATTTAATTTACGAAGATGTAATAGAAGAAGATGTAGCTATTAAAGCAGCTATTTTATTACCTTTTAGAGCACAAGAGTTAGATACTTTAGCGAGCCAAGAAATTTTTGGTAAAAGTAGATTGGCAAATATAGTAGCAGACTTGTATTTAGGTGCAGAGATAGCCATAGATTCTTTGAGAAAACAAGGCGTAACAATAGATGTAAAAGTGTACGATACAGGAAGAAATAGTACAAAAATAAAGGAGATTGTTGCTACTGAAAAATTAAATGATAATGATGTTATTATTGGGCCATTATATTCAGAAGAAGTTATTTATTTAGCCGATAAAGTAAGAACACCAGTGGTTTTTCCTGTGTATTCTGAAAAACAAAATGATTTTAATTCTAGAAGAATTATAAAAACGGCACCAAATAAAAGATTGTTTAGAGAAACGCTTTTAAATTATATTGATGAAACTATAACTGAGGGTAATATTATTATTGTTGGAGATGGTAAAGGTGAATCTAACTTTAATGCAAACCAAATTGCAAATACTTTATCTAAAAAAGATTCTATAGGTACCATCACCAAAATTATACCTGAAAACGGCTACATTAAAAAAGAAAAATTTACCGATGTTTTAAAACCCAATGTCAGAAATATTGTGGTGCTAACTACAGACGACAATGTAATTGTAGCAAGTGCAATAAATAGTTTAATTAGTTTGCCAGAAGAGGTTACTGCTTCTGTTTTTACTTTTGATAAAATTAGTGCATTTAATAAAATAGACAATGCAAAATTAGCGCAACTGAACTTTACCTATGTAAGTGATGATTATGCGAGAGATGATTCCTTTAGAGGCACAATGTTTAACAACGCTTATTTAAAGAAAAATCATGTTTTACCATCTTACTATGCAACAAGAGGTTTTGACGTTACTTATGACATTTTAATGCGTTTAGCTTCAGGAAATAGTTTAAAATCTACTTTTGATGAAGGTTATTCTTACAGAGTAGAAAGTAAATTTGATTATACAGACAAACTTTTTAAAATAACAGAAAATAAAGGTTTGTATATTGTAAAATATAATGAAGACTTAACCTTGACAAGAATCAAGTAAGTTCTTAATTATAATAGCATAAAAAAAATCCGTTGAAATTTTCAACGGATTTTTTTTATATAGTAAAATGAATGAAGTTTAGATTTTTTTCATCTGTTGTTTCATCATTTGCATTTGTTCTTTTAGCATACCATGTTTGTCCAATTTCTTAGCTTCTGCCATTAAATTTGTAGCTTCACGCTTACGTCTTTTCGTCATTGCAATACCTGCCAATTGCAATTTTGCCATGGCTAAATCATGATCCATAGACAAACCTAATCTTACAGCTTTACGCAAAAACTTTTCTGACTGTGTAATATTTGTTTGGCTTAACATAATACCATGTAAATAGTTGTAATAACCTTGTTGTTTGGTGGTTAAAGCAGCCTCTGGATTTTTAATATACCCCAACCACTTTTTTGTGCCTTCAAAGTTTTGTTTACGTAATTGTAAAAAAGCCAATAAAATAAACTCGTTTTTAAAGTAGAACAGTACAAAAATTCCTGCTAACAATAAAATCGAAATTCCATTCATGATATTGCCTTGGGTGAATTCGTAAATAGCCCAAACAGTGATTAAACCTGCTAATATTAATTTTATATTTTTATGAAACATATTGTTTTTTAGTTTTATAGTATTTTAATAATGTGCAAAAATACATTTTCTTCTCAATAATCATAGCTACATCACACTAAATTTAAAATGAAATACTAATATTATTAAAACTTATTTTTTATAATATTTTTTGTATTTCATGTATGATAAGCTTCCTAAAATTGCAACAAAACCTATAGAATAAAATACAGAAGTAGGTGTTATTACTCTATCTCCACTTGCATAAGAATGCAATCCAGATAAATAAAAATTAACACCAAAATACGTCATCATAATAGAAGCATACGCAATGATAGACCATAAATTAAACGTAAATCTACCACGTAAACCAGGTATCAAACGCATGTGTAAAACAAATGCGTACACCATAATAGAAATTAAAGCCCAAGTTTCTTTTGGGTCCCAACCCCAATAACGCCCCCAACTTTCATTGGCCCACATACCTCCTAAAAAGTTTCCAATAGTTAACATTATCAAACCTACTGTAATTGCCATTTCGTTAATTACGGTAATTTCTTTCATGTTTAAATCCATTTTCTTTTTATTCTTTTTCGTAGTAAAAAGCATTAAAAATAGTGCTACAATTCCTAAAATCATCCCTAAAGAAAGTGGCCCATAACTAGCAACAATAATAGAAGTGTGTACTAAAAGCCACCAAGAATTTAAAACAGGTTGTAAGTTGGCAATTTCTGGGTCTAACCAGTTTTGGTGTGCAAAACCTAATGTAATGGCAACTAAAAATGCGGTTGCTGTAATTGTAAGTGCAGATTTTCTTCCCATAAACAACCCAAACAACATGGTTGCCCAAGCAACAAAAATAATAGATTCGTAAGCATTACTCCAAGGCGCATAACCACTGATGTACCATCTTGCAATTAAGCTTAACGTATGAATGATAAAGAGCACAACCACACCAATACTTAAAACTTTAACCGTAGCGTTTATCCATTTTTTATCGATAAAAATTTGCCAAATAACAAAGATTAGTAAAAGTACGCTGGCCAAACCATAATAGGTTGCTAGCTTTTGGAAAGGTTGTATTTTGTTATAAGAAATTTCTAAGTCTATTTTTTTATCTGTAGGATAAATGGAAGCACCATATTTTTTCTGATAATTTTTAATACCATCTAAAACTTGATCTGCTTTTGCGTAATTATTTGTTTTTTTTGCACTTTGTAACAATTGAATGTAAAGTGGTAATAATTTAGGTACATACACAGAATCGTTACCAATTAATTTTTTTGTAGATGATAATTCTAAATGAGAAATCCATTTGTTATTTTCATCATTTGGAATAGGATATATTTTTAAAATACCACCACCAATAGCTGTATTTAACAAGCCAACTCTTCTATCTATATTAATTAAATCTTTTTCAAATTTATTTCTAACCTTCTTCTTTTGAGCTTCTGCAACTTTTTCTGCAATTTTATAAGTACCTTGGTTAGAAATAAAATCCATTAAACTGGCACGTTTTGTAGTATCTGCAACACCAATTAACTCTCTAATTTGCGTGTTTCCTTTTTCTAAATAAATTACAGGTACTTCAAACCAAAGTCTAGAATTTTCTACAATAGAGAGTAAAACCTGGCTAGGTTCCATGCCTTTAAAGTTTTCGGTTTTACTAACTTTTCTAACCAATTCAGAGGCAAAAGTATGTGCAGGTTTCATTCTACCACCAGCATCTTGTATTACTAATTTACTAAAGCTTTCTGCATGGGTTTTATCTACCCTATTTGCTTGTAAAATAGAATCTATTTGTTGGTGGGTTATTCTTTTAGGTTTATGATTTTCTGTATGTTGTGTATACGCAAATGTGGATAAAAACAAGGCTGCAACTACAGAAAGCGTTTGTTTCTTTTTTCTAATTTTTGTCAAGCTTTTCTTTAAATCGTCAAAACGAGTGTTTTTAGCAAAAAGGATGCAAATTAAACCTGTGTATAGTAAGGAATAACCAAGGTAGGTAACAAAAGTTCCTAAAAAATCATGATTTACAGATAAATGCGTCTCTTCTCTTTCTCCAGACAAATCGTAACTCGCCTGAAAGAATTTATAACCCCTATGATCTAAAATATGATTCATATAAATTCGATAATCAAAAGTTTCTTTTGGATCTATAACCGTAATTTCACTTGCATAGGCTGCAGCACTTTCTGAACCGGGATATTTTTCTAGCTGAAAATCATTCAACTTTATAGAAAAAGGAGTTTCTAAAATTTTAGCACCATATAAAAGCCTGAAATTTAAGTCGCCAAGTTTGAAGTTTTTAGCACCATCTGTATTAAACTTACTTCCTGTTAATTCTACCCTTTTTGTTTCATTATTTGCTGTAACGTCTAATACAATTACATCTTTTACTTCATCACTTTTAGGGCCACTAATGGTTTTCATAATTCCTTTTTCGGCAGGTTTCGGAATCACAAATTGCAATTTACCAATATTATGTAAGGTTAAATATTGAAACTCCTGCAACGAGTCTTTAACAACTGTTCCTCGCTTTTGATCTGCCATTCTAAACCAATCTCCTTCGTTTTTAGAGATCATAGTCAAGGCACCATTTTTATTAGAAAAATTTAAAGTTGCACTGTCATTTTCTGCCTCAAAACCAACCAAAACTCCATGAATGTTTTGAATTGTCCCTTTTTTTATCCAGTGTTCATGTCTGGTTCCTTCAGAAGATTCTACAAAAAATAGATGTTCTACACCATTTTCATCTTCTACTAATTTTTTTTCTGCCCAAGGTATGTAGTCTACCAATTCTATACGATAATCAGTTCCTTTAAAATCGTCTTTGTAAGACCAACTATTACTACCCCAAGCCGATAATAAAATGGGTTGATTACTAGTTTTTTGAATTTCGTTATTATCTACAACCACATTAACATAAGTAGTTTCAGATAAAAATTTATTGGTGGTTTCTCCTTCTTCAATCAACATTATACCTTCATAACCCACATAACGTGTAATACCAGCACCAATTAAAATTAATAAAAAGGCACTATGAAAAAGTAAGACTGCCCATTTTTCTTTTCTGTACAATCTGTATCTAAAAATGTTACCAAAAAAATTGATGACAAAAAGCGCCATAATTGCTTCGAACCACCATGCATTATAAATTAATGCTTTTGAAGTTTGTGTACCATAATCGTTTTCTATAAAAGTTGCAATACCCATTGCAGTAGCAAAAACGATAAATAAAATTGCCATTAAACGTGTAGAATAGAGGAAATTGAATAAGTTTTTCATCCTTTTTAAAGTGCTTTTTAAACGAGTTACAAATTTAAGCATAAAAGCACAAAAAAGCATCTATATTAAAGTATATTTAAGTGTTAAAAAATCATAAAATTTTCAATTAATAGATGTCTAAAACACACATAATTCCAGCTAATATTAAAAACGAAGTAGAAACTGCCTTGGCTTATTATCCGCAGTTAAAAAATATTAACATAGAATTTAAGTTTAAAAAAAATATTAAAAAGTCTACGATGCAGGCAAGACCTACTTTTGATAGTTTTTTTAAAACTAAAAGAAATAGAAAATTTTTAATATTGATTAGCGAAAAATTTAAAATTTCTGGCAGAGAGTTTTCTACAATTGATATACCCAAAGATATTTTTATTGGTTGGATAGGGCATGAGCTTGGGCATATTATGGATTATCAGAATAGAAATAAATTAAACTTAATTTGGTTTGGTTTAAAATACCTGTTTTCAGACAACCATATTGTGGAGGCAGAAAGAGCTGCAGATAGTTTTGCAGTAAAACATAATATGGAAAAGTATATTTTAAAGACTAAAGACTTTATTTTAAATCATGCCGATATTTCAGAAGTTTATAAAAATAGAATTAAAAGGTATTATTTGTCACCCGAAGAAATTATGGAGCTCGTAAAAAATAGAGACAAACTGAATACTGTCTTATAGTTTAAGCATACAGCAAGTAAAAGCCGATTTTTGTGTGTCAAAAATCGGCTTTTTTAATTCTATTTCATTTAAAAGATTAATCGATCCAAATTGATTTTGTATTTACAAACTCTCTAATTCCGTAATTAGAAAGTTCTCTACCATAACCACTATTTTTAATGCCTCCAAAAGGCAATCTAGGGTCAGAAACCACTAATTTATTTACAAAACTATTTCCTGCTTCTAGCTGTAAAGCAATTTTTTCTCCTCTTTTTAAATCTTTTGTAAAAATACCAGAACCTAAACCAAAAGTGGAATTATTTGCCAATTCTATCGCATGATTTTCGTCTTTGGCTTTTATAACAGAAGCTACAGGTCCAAATATTTCTTCGTCAAAAGCAGTCATACCTGGTTTAACATTTGCTAAAATTGTTGCAGGATAATAAGCACCTTTTCTTTCTGGTATTTTTCCACCTAAAACCAATTCACCTCCTTGTTCTATTGTTTTTTCTACTTGTTCATGAATTTCGTTTCTTAAATCTAAACGTGCCATAGGGCCATAATATACATCTTCATTGGTAGGTTCTCCCATTTTTTTATCTTTCATTTTTTTAGTGAAGAGTGCCAAGAAATCATCATAAATTTCTTCTAACACAATAAACCTTTTTGCAGCAATACAGGTTTGCCCATTATTTTGAAGTCTACCAAAAGTTGCTATGTCTGTCGCGTTTTCTAAGTCGATATCTTCTAAAAAGATATAAGCATCGCTACCACCTAACTCTAAAACAGTTTTCTTTAAATTTTCTCCTGCTATTTTTGCCACAGAGCGTCCTGCAGGTTCACTTCCTGTTAAAGAAACTGCGACAATATTTTTATTTTCAATCACATTTTTTATATGCTTTGAGTCTAAATTTAGATTTGTAAAAACACCCTTAGGAAAACCTGCTTTTTTAAAAGCGTTTTCTAAAGCAAAAGCACAACCTTGTACATTTGATGCATGTTTTAAAACACCTGTATTACCTGTCATAAC
>NZ_CBFHJT010000023.1:24782-30568 GCF_965656025.1 Polaribacter sp. | reverse complement strand
CGCAAATCGAATTACTTGATAGAAAGGGAAATTCCAAGGCATTACAGCTAAAGTAACTCCTAAAGGTTGAAAGGTTACATAACTTTTTTTAGCTTCTGTTTTGATGGTTTCTTCCGCTAATAAATCTTGAATATTATCTGCATAATATCTACATATTTTAGCACATTTTTCAATTTCGCTTCTAGATTGTTTTATGATTTTACCCATTTCTTTAGTAGCCAATTGGGCATATTCTTCTTTTTTATCATCAAAAATATCTGCCAACTTGTGCATTAATTGAGAACGTTCTTCAAACGTTGTATTTTTCCAATCTAAATATGTTTCATGAGCATCTGTAATTTTTTCTGTAGCCATTTCTAAAGAAGTTCTTTCGTAAGAAGCAATTTTTTCTTCAGTGGCAGGGTTTATAGTTTGTATTGTTTTCATAATTTATTTTTTTGAATTTTCTTTAAGTAACACATTTAAAATTTTATGATTTAGAGAATAATCTACTGCTAAATCAATAACATGTATACCTTTAGTATCTAGTGTTTTAGTAAATATTTTTTCAAAATCTTCTACAGAAGTTGGTCTGTAACCATGGGCGCCAAAACTTTCTGCATACTTTACAAAATCTGGATTTTTATATTTTAAACCAAAGTTTTCAAAACCTTCATCTTCTTGTTTCCACTCAATCATACCATAGGCATTATCGTTTAAAATGATAATCACTAAGTCTAAGCCCATTCTAACAGCAGTTTCTAATTCTTGCGAATTCATCATAAAACCACCATCACCATTAATAGAAACTACTTTTTTATTCGGATATAATTCTTTTGTCATGATTGCTGAAGGAAAACCTGCACCCATAGTTGCCAAGGCATTGTCTAACAATAAGGTGTTTTGAGCGTATGCTGGATAATTTCTTGCAAACCAAATTTTATAAATTCCGTTATCTAAGGTTACAATATCATCGTCAGATAAAAGTTCTCTGGTAATTTTTACCAAACGTTGAGGTAAAATAGGAAAACGATTGTCTTCCTCATATTTAGATAAATGACTTGATACATTTTCTTTTACTTGTACGAAAAAATCAATGTTCCATTTTTTTGCATTCGATTTTAATACCTCTGTTAATTGGTGTACACTTGTAGCAATATCTCCAATTACGTTTAGTTGCGGAAAATAGACTTCGTTAATTTCTGCAGCAAAAAAATTAATATGAATTACTTTTCTATCATCAGAAACATCCATAATAAAAGGCGGTTTTTCTATAGTATCATGCCCAATATTTATAATTAAATCAGCAGCTTTAATTGCTTCGTGTAGAAAATCGTTAGAAGAAAGTGCAGCTGTACCTAAATATAAAGGATTTCTTTCATCAATAATTCCTTTACCCATCTGTGTATTAAAAAAAGGAATATTTAAGGTGTTTACAAATTTGGTTAATGCAACACTTGCTCTTTTTCTATTTGCTCCAGCACCAATTAACAATAAAGGTTTTTTTGCAGATAAAATCAATTTTTTAGCTTCTTTTATAGCATCTGTATTTGCAGAAGGTATTTTACTAGTTTCTACTTCAAAAAAATGAGGTTTTTCTACCTTTTCCTTACATACATCTTCTGGAATTTCTAAATGCACTCCACCAGGTCTTTCTTCTTGAGAAAGTCTAAAAGCTTCTCTAATTAACTCACCAGAATTTTCGCCGTACGTAATTTGTTTCGATAATTTTGTAAGCGGTTGCATCATTTCTAAAATGTCTACAATTTGAAACTTACCTTGTTTGCTTTTTTTAATTGGTTTTTGACCTGTTAACATTACCATGGGCATTGCACCCAATTGAGCATAAGCTGCAGGCGTCATTAAGTTAGTGGCACCAGGTCCTAAGGTAGACATGCATACTCCTGGTTTTCCTGTTAACCTACCATAAGTGGCTGCCATAAAACCTGCGCCTTGTTCGTGTCTAGTTAATATTAATTTTATTTTTTTTGATTTTCTAATAGATTCTAATAAATCTAAATTTTCTTCACCAGGTAAACCAAAAATGTATGCTACACCTTCGTTTTCTAGTGCTTTTATAATCATATCCGATGTTTTCATTCCTAGCTTTTTTGTTTTTTATTGATAAAGGCTTCCCATTCTGTAAACTTTTCTTCTTTCATCACACGTTCCATTTTTACTTGTCCGCCTTTTTTCTTATTTCGATCATTCCAATCGTAAAATTTTTCTACAGGAATTACGTTTACTTTTACTCCTTTTAAAGCTTTAGTTCGTGCAACCTTATAGTTTTTGTTAGCATCTTTTAGAAAGTTATCTAAAGCTTTTGCAATTTTTTTATCATTTGCACCTATATCAGCTCCCAAATACCAAGAGTGATAAAATTCACCATCATCAAAACGTTTTGCACAAATGGTATATTCTGTTATTTGTGTCTTAAACTTTTCTTCTAAATGTTTGATGGCATCATCCATTTTATTTACAGAAAGCTGAGAACCTACAGTATTTAAAAAGAATTTTGTTCTACCCGTAATTTTTATTTCTGCTTTTTCTGTATCTGTAAACTCAATGGTATCTCCAATTAAATATCGCCAAGCGCCACTAACTGTACTAATGATAAGAATGTAATCTTTACCAGGTTCTACTTCACGTAAGGTTAAAGAAGGTGCATCTTGCTTTAAAGAACCATCCTCATTAATATAATCAGGATTCATAGGCACAAATTCAAAGTAAATACCATTGTCTGTATTTAGTTGCATAGCACCTGTTTCTGGTCTCACTTGCGTAGCTATATATCCTTCTGATGCCAGATACGTGTCTATAACTGTTACAGGTTTGCCTAATAAAGCGTTAAAACTTTTTTCATATGGGCCAAAGGCAACACCTCCAGAAGTGTATACTTTTAAATTTGGCCAAATTTGATGAATGTTGTCTAATTGATGATGTTCTATTACCTTTTGCATCATTAATTCTATCCAAGCAGGAATACCGCTTAATGCACCAATATCCCAGTTTTCTGCGTTTTCTGCAATATGTTGTACACGTTCATCCCAATCTTCTATTTTTGCAATTTCTTCACCTGGTTTATAATATCCTTTAAACCAAAAAGGTATGTTACTGGCACTAATACCGCTAATTTCTCCTTCTAAATGATCGTCTTTTTTAGCCAAATCTGTAGAGCTACCCAGCATCATAATATCTTTTTCAAAAAAATCTGCGGGCAAATCAAAATTATTTAAAGAGGTTACTTGTTTTACACCAGCAGTTTTAATGGCGTCTATCATATCATTAGTAACTGGTATTTTTTTACTGGTTTTACCAGTTGTACCAGAACTTAAAGCAAAATAAGAAGGATTACCAACCCAAGTTACATCTTCTTCACCATCATGAATTTTATGCCACCATTTTTTTTGCAGAGAATTGTAATCAAAATAAGGAACGTTTGCAGCAAAAGTTGCTGCTAAATTCTCACTCTCTAATATCTCTTTAAATTGATAGTGTCTACCAAATTGTGTTTTTTTTGCAGTCTCTAAAAGATGTTGTAGCGTTTTTTCTTGTGCTTGTATATGATTAATGTCAGACGTAAATGTATCTGTTAAGTTGATGATTCCTTTAATGATGTTTCCTAAAATTGCCATTGGTTGTTTTTTTTACAAAGGTGAATGTTCTTATTGTTTAATTTGAACTCAATAGCAATAAAAACTACTTCAATTGAAATTTTTAATAAAGTAAGTTTGAATTTTTATAATATGAGTTAATTTTAAATGTATTTGCATTACATAAAAAGCTGTCTTTTTTGTTAATTTGAACAAACTGAAAAAAATGATAATCATGAAAAACGCTAAAAACGAATTAGAATACATCAAAAAATATGAAGCAAAAGGTTATACAGATAGCTTTAGAGTGGTAGAAAGAAAATTATTAAACAATGACTCTAAAATAAAGTATAACTCAGACCAAGTTAAAATTGTTGCAGAACATCGTTTTGAAGGGATGAGTAATCCAAATGACATGTCTATATTATATGTTTTAGAAACTGATAATAATGGAAAAGGTACTTTACTGGTCTCTTATGGTGCAGCGGCAGAAACAGAAACAGCAGAATTTTTTAATGAAATACCGAAAGAAAATATTTCTGACAGAGAAAATATTTTTAATTAGAATTTTTTAGTTAATAATTTTTAATTGATGTAAGTACTAAAATTAACAATTAAAATATAATCAGAAAGTTCTCTAACCATTTTGGTAAATTGACTTTTAAGACATATTTTTTTCTACTTCCAAAACGTTTCATTTTTACTTCGCGAAAAGAAGTAAAGATTAAAAAAAATAAATTTAGAGTTAAATTTAACTTCATTTCTTTAAATTATTGCCAACTTAAATTATAAGTTGAGTTTTATTTCATTTTATGATAGGTTAATTTATATTACTTTTTTTAAGTTTAGAAACAACTCAAATTATTGTTTTCAATTTCTGCTTTCAACATAAAAAAAGCTAATTTTGCTTTTTTTAAAATTTAATATGAAACAAACCACAAATACAGTTTTAATGATTCGTCCTATTAACTTTAGGAAGAATGAACAAACTGCTGTAAATAATTATTTTCAAGAAGATATTGCTTTTAAAAATGCTGAAATTAATAGAAAAGCGCAAGAAGAGTTTGATGCATATGTGTTTAAATTAAGAAGTTATGGTGTAAATGTGGTTGTCATCTCAGATACCCAAGATTTTGATACTCCAGATGCTATCTTTCCAAATAATTGGATTTCTTTTCATGAAAATGGAACTGTAGGTATTTATCCAATGTTTGCAGAAAATAGGCGTTTAGAAAGAAGGTTAGAAATACTAGATGTTTTAGAAGAAGATGGTTTTTTAATAGAGAATGTAATAGATTATACTGCAGCTGAAGAAGAAAATATATTTTTAGAAGCCACAGGAAGTATTATTTTAGATAGAGAAAACAGAAAAGCCTATTGTGCCTTATCTGCAAGAGCAGATGAAGATTTATTTATAGAATTTTGCGAAGATTTTGAGTATACGCCTGTTATTTTTATAGCCAATCAAACAGTAGATTCTAAAAGAGCGCCTATTTATCATACCAACGTAATGATGTGTGTGGCAGAAACTTTTGCAGTAATATGTTTAGATACTATAGACGATAAAAAAGAAAAGAAAAACGTATTAAAGCATTTAAAAGAAGATGGTAAGCAAGTCATTGATATTTCAGAAAAACAAATGCATTGTTTTGCAGGAAATATGTTGCAGGTAAAAGGTGCTAACGACGAGTCGTTTTTAGTGATGAGTAAAGCTGCTTACGACTCCTTAACGCAAAGTCAGATTTCTAAAATTAACAATCACTGTAAAATCATTTCTAGTTCTTTAGAAACCATAGAAACTTGTGGAGGTGGTAGTGCTAGATGTATGATGGCTGAGGTTTTTTTACCGAAAAAATAAAAATATGAGTTTATTATTGTTGGCAATTGCACCTGTTATTGTAATTATAGTTTATATTTATTTTAAGGATAAATACGAAAAAGAACCCATTGGTTTTTTAACAAAAACATTTTTATTAGGTGCAACTGTTAGTATAATTGTTACTTTTATTGTTGGCTATTTAGCCGCAATCATTTTACCACTTACAGATGTAAAAAGTGTTTTTCAGCAATTTTTACAAGCCTTCTTTGTTGTTGCTTTGGTAGAAGAGTTTTCTAAATACATTATTGTTCGGTTTTATGCACAAAGAAACATAGCTTTTAATGAGCCTTTTGATGGTATTGTATATGCTGTAATGGTTTCTATGGGTTTTGCAG
>NZ_CBFHJT010000023.1:0-24684 GCF_965656025.1 Polaribacter sp. | reverse complement strand
GCTTTAGAAAATATCTTATATACATTTAAACATGGTGTGGAAGTTGGACTCTTAAGAGCTTTTACAGCAGTTCCTGCACATGCTACTTTTGGAATTTTAATGGGGTATTTTATGGGGAAAGCAAAGTTTTCTAACAAAAGAATATCCTTGAATTTATTAGGACTTTTGTTGGCCACAATTTTTCATGGCGCTTATGACTTTTTCTTATTCATAAACTTTATTCCAGGGATTTCTATTGGTGCTTTTGTGTCTTTAATTATAGGAATTGTACTTTCTAAAAAAGCAATTAAAAGGCATCAAAATAGTTCTAACTTTAAAGTTTGATAAATTTTTTAAAAATCGTTTTAGTTTTAATAGATTTTATTTTTAAATAATAAATACCAGGTGTAAGAATAGAAATATCAATTTCTTTGTCAGGACTAATTTTTGGATAAAAAACTACCTTACCAGAAGCATTATAAACTTCAAGTTTATGAATTTGTTGATTAGATGTAATATTTATTTTATCAATTACAGGATTTGGATGTATACGATATTCATCAACTTTATTTTTTTCGATTGATAAAAGCCAATAATTATCATCAAAAAAATCATACAATTTTTGACTGAAATCAAATTGTATCCCTCCTTGATTTGTGCTGAATTTTTCTCTTGAAATATAAAATTTACCGGTATCACTTATGTTTGTAATAGCTTCCACTTGGCTACCTTGTTCTAGTTCTGTTTCTAATGAAATTTTCCGAAAGCCAGAAAAGAAAATGTCTTTTCCGGGTTTTCTGTTAAAATCAATATAAATCAAAAAAGGTTTTAATGTAGTGTCGTAAGCTGTTAAAAAAAATCTGTCCTGACTATAAACAGCGCCTGTTATTAAACCTTCTACATTTGCTGAACTTACCTTTTTAGCAACATGATTTCCGGCAGAATTTGGAACCATGTAAACATTTGTTTTAAAATCGCTCCAGTTTTTTGTAAAAATTAAAAGATTATCTTCATAATATACAATTGCTTCAGCATCAAAATTAGAACTGTTTAGTTGGTTAGAAAAATTGGTTTGATCTTCGTAAGAATAAGAAATAATTTCTGCAGAAATAGCGTTGCTGCTTAAAAAATCAGACTTTAATATTTTGTATATTTTTAAGTCGGTTCTGTTTCCGTTATTATTTCCAATATCAGCAATAAAAATATGAGTTTCATTCTCAGTAATATCTTCCCAATCAACATTTGTAGCGTTAGCAATCGTTATAATTCGATCTAATTTTCCAGATAAGCTATCAATTTCATACAAGTTTGCAGCATCACCACTATCATTATGAGTAATAATTTTGTTGTTAAAGAATAATAAACCAGAAGTTTCTTCAACTTCTTCTGGTAATTCAAATTTTTCTTTAAAACTACTTATTTGACCAATAATAAATATCGATTGAAAAATAAGAACTGTAAAACAAAAGAGTTTTTTCAAGTCTAATGCTATTTAATTAAAGCTTCTTCTACAACTTTACCAGAAGTACTATTTGGCGCTTCAATTTTTAATAAATTAGAAATTGTTGGAGCAATATCAATAATAGTATATTTTTTCGCACTTTTTCCTTTTTTTATACCATTCCCATAAAAAATAATAGGAATATGAGTGTCATAAGAATAACCAGAACCATGGCTAGTTCCTTTTCTGCCACTAGTTAAAGTTGCAGGATAAGGTATCATTAAAACATCTCCAGAAAATTTTTGATTGTATCCATTTTGGAGTGAGTTTAATATACCATCTGTAAAATTAGTAGTTTGTAAAGTTCTAGCAGTAACAGCTTTGTAAATTTTATCAAAATGAACTACTTCATCTGCCAATTTTTGTGCCACTTTATTTCTATCTAAGCCCAAAGATTCTATTTTGTCTTTATCTAAAAATATCTGATAGTTAGATACATTCTCTATCAATTCTTTAGAATTAAAATATTTTTGTGTGATGTTTAAAATAAAATCTCTAAATTTTTTAGTGTCCATATAATGAGCAGGGATTTTTAAAGATTGTAGATACGCGGGTACATGCACAGCAGCATGATCTGCAGTTAAAAACAAGGTGTAATTATTTTTACCTACTTCGGCATCTAAAAAATTGAAAAATTCTTCTAAATCTTTATCTAAACGTAAATAAGTATCTTCTGTTTCTACTGCAGCAACACCATACCTATGGCCAATATAATCTGTTGATGAAAAACTAACCGTTAAAAAATCTGTATGAGCTGTTTTTCCTAATTGTTCTCCTTTGATGGTAGCTTTTGCAAAATCAACAGTGTAAGTATTTCCTGCAGGAACAGTTTTTATCAAATTATAATTCCCATTTTTTGCTCTTAATTCTTTTAGGTTTTTTGGAAAAATTGGTTTTTCTTGCCCTTTTAAATTCCTTTCAAAAATATTATCATCATCTCTACTTTTTTGGTACGTATTTATATCATATAAAGTATTCCAACTACTATTTAAGTAGTTGTCTGCGTTATTATTAGCATTAAAATCTGCAACCCATTTTGGTAGTTCTTTCATGTAGTAAGAACTTGTTACCCATTGGTTGTTGTTACCGCCATCATACCAATAAGCACCATTCGCAGTGTGACCAACTGGTAAAATTGCAGATCTATCCTTTATAGACAACCCAATGGTTTTTCCTTTCATATTTTGTGCTAAATGTAATTCATCTGAAACAGTAGTTGTATACAATCTGTTTGGAGATTTATTACCCACATTACCAGAGTTTCCAACAGTTGTGTAGTTAGAATCATCCACACAATAAATACTTTCTTTTAAAAATTTATCATACCAATTGTTAGAAATAATACCATGATTATTCGGCGTGGTTCCTGTAAAAATAGATGCATGTCCAACTGCAGTGTATGTTGGCATATAATTGTAGTGTGCATTTTCTAAAGAAAACCCATTATTTAAAATTCTATTGAACCCCCCTTTTCCGTATCTATCTGCATATCTTGTTAAATAATCATATCTCATTTGATCGATAACAATGCCAATAACCAATTTTGGTTTTTTATTTGGAATCTTTTTTTCGGTACAATTAGTAAGTAATAAAAATGTGCAAAAAAGTAATAGAATAGATTTTTTCATCGTGGTTATATCAAGCATTATAAGTACAAAAGTAATTATTTTTTATATTGATGTGTTATAATTAACAATCAATTAATGATATTTTAATACTTTAGCT
Organism: Polaribacter sp.; assembly: GCF_965656025.1. Lineage (GTDB taxonomy): Bacteria > Bacteroidota > Bacteroidia > Flavobacteriales > Flavobacteriaceae > Polaribacter. The sequence continues at coordinate 21,479 of NZ_CBFHJT010000023.1, read as the reverse complement.
TAAAATTTCTTTGAATGACATATTTAGAACATATAGGGAACTATTTTATAATGCTAGGTCGTGTTTTTACAGCACCGCAAAAACCTAAGATTTTTTATCAAGCTTTACTAAAAGAAATTGAAGATTTGGGGTTAAAATCTTTGGGTATTATCATGTTTATTTCCTTTTTTATTGGTGGTGTTATTGCATTACAAACGGCCTTAAATTTAGACAGTCCTTTTATACCAGATTCTTTAATAGGTTTTGCCGCAAAAAGATCGATTATATTAGAATTTGCACCTACATTTTGCTCTATTATTTTAGCAGGTAAAGTTGGTTCTTATATCACCTCTAGTATTGGTACGATGAGAGTTACTGAGCAAATTGATGCCTTAGAAGTTATGGGGATAAACTCCATCAACTTTTTAATATTACCCAAAGTAATTGCAGCGTTATTCTTTTATCCATTTTTAATAGCTTTAGCGATGGCTTTAGGTATTTTTGGTGGATGGTTGGCAGGAGTTTTATCGGGTTTATTTGCAGGAGCAGATTATATAATTGGTATACAAACAGATTTTAATTCTTTTTTAATTGTATATGCTTTAATTAAAACATTGGTTTTTTCTTTTTTAATAGCTACAGTGCCATCTTACCATGGTTATTTTGTAAAAGGAGGTTCTATTGCGGTAGGTAGAGCAAGTACGCAAGCCGTAGTTTGGACAACGATTTTAATTGTAATTGCCAATTATATATTAACACAATTACTATTAACATAACAATATGATAGAAGTAAAAGACTTACATAAAGGGTTTAGTGGTACAGAGGTTTTAAAAGGAATCACAGCCACTTTTTTACCAGGAAAAACCAATTTAATTATTGGGCAAAGTGGTTCTGGTAAAACCGTTTTTTTAAAATCGTTAATAGGATTGCACAAACCAGAAAAAGGTACGATTTCTTTTGATGGTAAAGTAAATACCAACTTTACAGATGATGAAAGACAGCAGTGGAGACAAGAAATAGGTATGGTTTTTCAAGGGAGTGCTTTATTTGATTCTCAAACAGTAGAAGAAAATGTAATGTTTCCTTTAAAAATGTTTACCAAAAAGTCTAAAGAAGAAATGTTAGAACGCGTAAATGCTGTGCTTGATAGAGTTAATTTAGAAAATTCGAACGATAAATTACCTGCAGAATTATCTGGGGGAATGCAAAAAAGAGTTGCCATTGCAAGAGCCATTGTTATGAATCCGAAATATTTGTTTTGTGACGAACCAAATTCTGGACTAGACCCTCAAACAGCTATTGTAATAGACAAATTAATACAAGAAATTACAGACGAATATCAAATTACAACCGTAATTAATACCCATGATATGAATTCTGTGATAGAAATTGGAGAAAAAATAATTTTTTTAAACAAAGGTAAAAAAGAGTGGGAAGGGACAAGTGAAGATATTTTTTCTACTGATAATGAAGCGGTTGTAGACTTTGTGTATTCTTCTAATTTATTGAAAAAAGTGAGACAAGTTTATTTAAAAGAAACAAAATAAAGAATAGGTTTGTTTTTTATAAAATAACTCATATATTTGCACCCGCTAAAACGAAAAAGAAATGACCTGGTAGCTCAGTTGGTAGAGCATCTCCCTTTTAAGGAGAGGGTCCTGGGTTCGAGCCCCAGCCCGGTCACAAAAAAGTTCCATACAAATTGTATGGAACTTTTTTATTTTTAACAATACTGCAACAGTATTTTTTCGTTTTCTAAGTAATTTTGTCTTATTATTAATTATGAGCAAATTATACATTTTACTTTTTTCAACATTATTTTTTATGAGCGATTCCGATCAAATACTTTTCGATTTTACTACAGAAACTAATATTTCTAATTGGAAAGTTGTAGATGACGAAGTTATGGGAGGAAGATCAAACGGAAATTTTAAGTTGAATAAAAACGGGCATGGAGATTTTTTTGGTAAAGTCTCTCTAGAAAATAATGGCGGTTTTTCTTCAGTGCGATACCGATTTGATTCCAAGAAAATCATAAACTCTAATGAAATTGTCATAAGATTAAAAGGAGATGGTAAAAAATATCAATTTAGAGTTAAAGACAAGTCAAATAATTACTATTCTTATATTGCCACTTTTACAACTCAAGGTGATTGGGAAAATATAAAAATTAACCTTTCAGATATGTATCCTGCCTTTAGAGGTAGAAAATTAAATATGGATAATTTTTCTGAGGATACTATAGAAGAAATAGCTTTTTTAATTGGTAATAAAAAGCAACAAACATTTAAATTAGAAATTGATAAAATTTACCTACAGTAAATGCTATTGTTCTTTTTACAGAAAACTTTTTTCGTATCTTTCCTACTTTCTAATTTTAGTATATGGAAGAAGATATTCAAAAGAACGTAAAGCCTCATCCTCAAGAAGATACAAAGCAAAATGTGCAAAAAGATGCTATTGGACTTTTAGATAGCATTAAAAAGTTTTTAGTAGAGCTTTTCGATTTTAGACATGATACAGATCATGAAGCTACTTTAGATGCGATAAAAGCAGATATTCCTTTTAAAGGTGCCACAGCTTGGATTCTAATTTTTGCGGTTTTTGTGGCCTCTATTGGTTTAAATGCAAATTCTACAGCTGTTGTTATTGGTGCCATGTTAATATCACCATTAATGGGCCCAATTTTAGGTTTGGGAGCTTCTTTTGCCTTAAATGATATCATTACGTTTAAAAAATCGTTAACCAATCTAGGTGTAATGATTGGTTTAAGTTTATTTGCCTCTTTTTTATTCTTCTATTTTTTTCCATTAAGTGAAGATACTTCTGAACTTTTAGGACGTGTAAGTCCAGATATACGAGACGTTTTAATTGCATTTTTTGGTGGTTTGGCATTAATGGTTGCCAGAACTAAAAAAGGTACTATTGCTTCTGTAATTTTTGGGGTTGCTATTGCTACTGCTTTAATGCCTCCATTGTGTACAGCTGGTTATGGTTTGGCAAAAGGAAATTTTGCTTACTTTTTAGGAGCCATGTATTTGTTTACCATCAATACTATTTTTATTGCATTGGCAGCATTCATAGTGCTAAAAATGTTGCGTTTTCCAATGCATAAATATGCCAATGCAGCCAAACGAAAAAGATATGCAACCATTGCTTCTGTCGTAGGTATTGCAGTTATGATTCCTGCAATTTTTACATTTATAAATGTTTTTAATGAGAATCAAATGAATACACAGATTAATTATTTTATTAAAAATGAAATAAAAAATAATAAATCTTTACAATTAATAGATTGGGATAAGGACATTGAAAAAAAAGAAATTTATTTAAACTTTTTTAATGAAATTACAGAAGCTACAGAAAACGATTTAAAAAATGAACTTTCTAATGTTAGAGATTATCCTAACTTAATAGGATTTCAATTAAGTATTAAAGGAAGTGACACTAAAAGTTTTGAGTTAATTACTACAGCTTACAAAGAAAAAAGAGAAGAGCTTCGAGAAAGTAAAAACATAATTTCGGGTTTGCAAAAGCAGATTACAGCTTTGCAAGAAACAATTTCTACACTAAATAACAGAATAGAGCAAGACGCATTAAATAAAAACCAAAAGGTAGTGGCTTTTAGTAGAATTGCTAAAGATGCCAAAATAAGATATGTCGATATCGAAGAGATTGGTTTTGCAAGCGTTTTATCGTCTAAAGACTTTATAAAAATTGATACCATACCAATGGCAACCATAAAATGGAATGTTAATTTACATGATAGCATTATATCGCCAAAAGAACGAGAATTAAGAACGTGGCTGCAAAGAGAAATGGAGCTAGATACTTTGTTTATAAAACGAGAAAAATAATAGAAATCAAGTCTGTCTGAAAGGTTTTAACAATTATTGATTCAATTTGAGCTTGTTGAAATCAATAACACATATTAATAATTTAAAAACTTCGAAAAATTTAGATCGATATTTCAATGAACCCACAAAAAGTCACTTTTACTATTATAATTTTTAAATATGCTCTTTATCAAAAAGTGTTACTTCTACATTTTGATTAAAAAGATACACTTTTTTGTTTTTAATGTTTAAACATTCGTAACGAGTTCTTCGCTTGTTTCCTCTTTTGTAAATAATGTTTTTAAAAATAAAAAAACTTCCCAAGGGAATATTAAAAATAAAAGATTTACCTGCTGACGCTTCATTACCTTTTAAAGCCATAGACAAATTAACATCTGCATCTGTGCTTGCTTTTGGGTTTTTTAAATAATTGGCTAAATAAGGTAGTATTTCTTTTGGATAAATATCTGGATGTAAAAAAGGCAACATTAAATGTTGAAAAATTGCTTTCCATTCTTTACCATGAGGTTGTACTCTCCCAAACTTTTGATGCGTTACATGATGCGCAATTTCATGAACTAAGGTTAATAGAAACTGATGTTTGTTCAAGTTATTATTTACAGTAATTTGAAATTTTCCATTAGGGAGTTGTCTAAAATCACCATGTTTTGTTTGTCTTTGATTTACAATTTTAAGCGTAAAATTGTGCTCATCAATTAAAAATTGAACAAAAGGAATTGCTTTAAAAGGTATAAAATTTTTAAAATCCACGTATTCTATAAAACTAATTATGGAGTAGAACTTGAAACCTGTAATACTTTTCCGTTATAAAATTTGTTTCCAGTTGTGGCGAAATTAAATAGATAATCTGCCATTTCTTTAGCAGTAAGTGGAGCTTCATATCCAGGAAAAGCTTCTTCTAACATTTCAGTTTGTACAGCTCCTAAAGCCAGCACATTAAATGCAATTTGTTGTTCTTTATATTCTTCTGCCAATAATTCAGAGAGTGTTATTACGGCACCTTTGGCAGAACTATAGGCTGCTAAACCAGGAAATTTCATACTGCCTTGTATGCCTCCCATAGAACTTATAGTAACAACATGGCTTCCTTTAGATAAATAAGGAATTAATATTTGTAGGGTTTCTGCCACAGCAAACACATTTACTTTATATACGTCTAAAAAATCTTGAGAAGTCAAATCTGTAAAAGGTTTATTTACCAATTTACCAGCGTTATTAATTAAAATATCTACTTTTTTCCAATGAGTTTCTACAAAACCTTTTACCTTTTGTAAATCATCAGTATTCGAAATATCTACAGATAAAAGGGTTATGTTGCTATGGTTTACCTTCTCTAAAGGTTGGGTATTTCTAGAAATTGCTAAAACATTGTGTCCCTCATCAGCAAATTGTTTTGCTAGTTCAAAACCAATCCCTCTACTTGTTCCAGTAATAACTACGTTTTTCATTTTTTATATTTTAAACCACCAAATTAGGTATTTTTTCATACATTTAAAGATAAAATAACTACAAATGAACAAATTATTATTACTTTTTATAACCGTTTTTATGTTACAAACTACAAATGCGCAAACTACCTATATTTTATGCGGTAAATTGGTAGATACCAAAGCAGGTACCATAGAAAGTAAAAAAACAATTTTTGTAAAAGAAAATAAAATTACTGCTGTTAAAGATGGATATATTATGCCAAAAGGCGGCAACATTATAGATTTAAGAGACAAAGTAGTAATGCCTGGTTTGATAGATTTTCATGTACATATTGAGCAAGAATTTGATAGAAATACAAGACTTAATAAATATATTTTAAACGAAGCAGATGTTGCTTTTAATTCAGTAGGTTTTGCAAAAACCACGCTGTTAAATGGTTTTACAACGGTTAGAGATTTAGGGGGCACAGGTGTAAATATTTCTGTTAGAAATGCTATTAATGCTGGTAAAATTCCAGGACCCAGAGTTTTTACTGCTGGTAAATCTTTAGCAACTACTGGTGGTCATGCAGATCCAACAAATGGAAGCAGTAGAGTGTTAATTGGCAATCCAGGACCCAAAGAAGGTGTTGTAAATTCTGTAGAAGATGCTAAAAAAGCAGTAAGACAACGTTATAAAAATGGCGCAGACTGTATAAAAATTACAGCAACTGGTGGCGTTTTAAGTGTAGCAAAATCAGGAGATAATCCGCAATTTACCATAGAAGAGGTAAAAGCTATTTGTGAAACTGCAAAAGATTATGGAATGCATGTTGCAGCGCACGCACATGGTGATGAAGGGATGCAAAGAGCCATTATTGGTGGAGTAAAAACCATAGAACATGGTACTTATATGAGTGAGGAAACAATGGCATTGATGAAAAAAAACGATGCTTATTTGGTACCCACGATTACGGCTGGTAAAGAGGTAGAAGAGAAAGCAAAAATTGATGGTTTTTATCCTGCAATTGTAGTTCCGAAAGCATTAGCTGTTGGGCCACAAATACAAGGTACTTTTGCAAAAGCTTACAAAAAAGGCGTGGGAATTGCCTTTGGTACAGATGCAGGGGTTTTTAAACATGGTAACAATGGTAAAGAGTTTGGTTTTATGGTAGAAGCTGGTATGCCTGCAATGGAAACCATTCAGTCTGCTACAATTACAAATGCGATGTTATTGAAAATGGAAAACGAATTAGGACAAATTAAAAAAGGTTTTTTTGCGGATATTATTGCAGTAGATGATGACCCTACGAAGAATATTGCTACTATGGAAAACGTTGTTTTTGTAATGAAAAACGGAGTGGTTTATAAAAAATAATTGTTTTATAAAATGAATTTTATCTTTTTTAATCAAAAGTAATGTGCTGATAAGCACCAATATCAGGAGTGGTAGTTCTATCAACTCCTAAAATATCTAAGGTAAAAGGACTAGCAACTGCTTGGTTGATAGCACTGCTTTCATCACCAATAATAAAATCGTTTTTTTGCGTATCTCTAAAATTAGCAATACCATTTAAAATAAAGTTGCTATAGTTTGGGTTGTTGTTAAAATCTACTTCAGCAACACCCTCAAAAGAATTGTTAGTATCGTTAAACTTAATCATACAGTTTTTTATGCTGTAATTAAACAAACCGCCACCATCTACTTTATCCACTAAAAACTCAACATTGTTATTACCGTCAAAAATACAATTGGTAAAATTAGCCGCTTTTAAATCTCTTGTTTCAGCAATTTCTTGACCAGCATCATTGTTGTACACAAAAAAGTTATTAATTAATACTGCTGGTAGTTGCCTGATGCCATTGTTCCAATAATTGGCAAAAGTGCTGTGTGTAAAGTTATAAGTTCCGCCAATGGTAGCCGCCAAAGAAGCTTCACCAGCACTACCTATTACTACATTATTGGCTTCGATGTTTGTTTCTCTTGCCAAAATGCCAAAATTTGTTTGGTTGTAAATTTCTGTATTTTGTAATTTTAAAGTTGGAGTAGAAGTAGTGCCAATACTATCTATTAAAATACCTATAATACCGTTTTTTATTTGTGCGTGATTGATTTCGTTGTCTTTACTTCCTGCACGCATCCAAATAGTGCCCCATTGTCCAGGAATTTCACTAAACGAATTTTCTAATCGGTCTCCTTCAAAAATTACTTTCTCAGACAAAGTACCATTCACTTTTAAAGTCGCTTTATTGTCTACAATTAAACCAGAATTATCATGAAAATGGACTCTAGAGCCAGCTTCTATAGTTAAGGTTTTGTTCGCGGGTACAGCTGCATAACCATAAATAACCGTGGGTTTTGTGTTGGTAAATGTTAGCTCTGTATCCTCTAAAAAACGACCTTTAATGGTTGTGGGCTGCCCATCTAAAGTCAAGCTATCAATCTTCATAGAAATAGGATCTTTACCAGGAAAAATAAAATTGGCATCTTCTACCAAAGTTACCAAATCTACATCTTGTTGATTGTTTCCAGTATCAAATAAAATTCGGTCCGTATATAAAGGACTACTTTCATTAGCCACATTTACAGTAGTTTCTATAAAAACAAAAATACTGTCTTTTGCAAGGATATCTATATTGCTAAAATCTTTACCAGGAATACCATCTACATTTAATCTGTAGTTAGAAGCAGTACCATTTTCTAGCTGAATTTTAGGAATGGTAATGGCATTATCACCTCTATTATATACTTTTAAATTATAGGTTGCAGAACCAATATTGGTAAAAATTGTATCTAAAAAAACAGTGTCTTTAGAAAATTCGAGTTGACCAAAATTAGGAATGGTCGAAAAATCTTTTCTACAAGAACTTATAGAAATTAAAGCAACACAAATTAAAAAAGTAAACAATTGCTTCATAGATTTTTCTCTTTTTAAATACGAATAAAAATAAAACTTATAAATCAGTTTATTATTGCTTTACCAATTCAATTTCGAATAATTTACCCCAGTTTTTACCAGTAACAAACAATCTATTGTTTTCTGCATCATAAGCAATTCCGTTTAAAACTTCATCATCAGCTACTAACTTTTGTGTTTTTTTCATTTCTGCCTCTAAACCTTTTAAGTTAATTAATCCTTCTACAATACCTGTATCTGGATTTATAATGGCTATAATTGGTTTTTGATAGTAGTTTGCATACAACTTTCCGTTAATAAGCTCTAATTCATTTAACTGGCTTAAAGCTCTGTCATGTGTGTAAGCTTGTATAAAGTGTTTTTCTGTTTGTGTTTCTTTGTCTAAAAACCAAATTTTACTCGTTCCATCAGACTTTATCAACTCACTTTCATTTTGAGTAAGTCCCCAACCTTCTTTACTTTTATTATAATCAAATTCGCTTATTTTTTCAAAAGTATTCAAATCATATACAAACCCTTTTTTAGATTGCCAGGTAAGCCAAATAATTTTGTCATCCACAATCGTCATTCCTTCGCCAAAATACTTTTTATTCAAGTCTATTTTTTGTAAAACCTTCCCCGTTTTTATGTCTACTTTTCTTAGTGAAGATTGTCCTCTACGTCCTGTAGTTTCATATAAATAACCCTTGTAATACTCTAAACCTTGTGTGTATGCTTTGTTGTCATGTGGATATTCATTTACAATTTTATATTTATAAATATCGGGTTTTGTATCCGCAAAAACTTCTAAAAAAGCATTTTGTTTTTTGGTTTTTCCTTCAAAAAAAGCCAATCCATTAATTGCATGTTTACCTACACCAAGATCGCTGGTTTTTAGGGTTAACGTATTACCATTACTTGGTATTTCTTTCCCGTTTATATAAAACTGAATCTTATCTACTTCTTTTCCTTCTTTTTCAACCATTTTTAAAGTGATGGTTTGGTTTAGTGTTGCTTTTTCTGGCTTTTCTATAGAAAATTTATAAGCATCTTCGCAAGAAATAGTGGTCAATAAAATTGCTAAAAAGCAAGTAAGAATAGAAAGCTTCTTCATTATATATGTAAATTTCATTTTTTTGGAGTGTAAATATTCAAAAAAAAGACGACACAAAGCAACTTTTGATCACTAAAACGCCTTATTTTCAATTAAAAATAACATTATCACAAATAAAAACAATTTATTTATTTGTAAATTAAAAAATAAGGTTAAATTTGCATCCTCAAAATAGTTAATAAACAGCTATTTAGACTTTAGAGTAAAACCTTACCAACTTTGCTCTTACAAACATAACATTAAAGTATTAAACATATTCAAAATGAAAAAAGGAATTCATCCAGAAAATTATAGAATCATTGCTTTTAAAGACATGTCTAATGGCGATGTATTTTTAACTCGTTCTACTGCAAACACTAAAGAAACTTTAGAAGTAGATGGTACAGAGTATCCTTTAGTAAAATTAGAGATTTCTAGAACTTCTCACCCATTTTACACTGGTAAATCTAAACTTATCGATGCTGCAGGACGTATTGACAAGTTCAAAAACAAATACGCAAAATTCAAGAAATAATTCTCTTAGAATTTTAAACATATTTAAAACTCCAACAGTTATTTGTTGGAGTTTTTTTTGTGCGTTCCCTTTCAGGTCGTGCTTTCCATTATATCTTTTTTTCATTCTTCAAAAAAGGATGCCATTGCAATCACTAACGCAACTTTTTGCCAACAAAATTTAAATTTTAAAGAGGAATAGGTTATTTTTAAACTTTATTAAAAAGCAATATGTAAATGAGAAATACCATTCTTTCAATTTTAATAATTACCACCATTTTATGTGGTGTATTAGTTTACTTTATACCGCAAACAGGTACATATATTTTACTTTCTATAGCTGGTATTTTAACATTAATTGGGTTAAGAGATAGTTTTCAAACCAAACATTCTTTATTAAGAGCCTTTCCTTTAGTAGCAAGACTAAGATGGTTTTTTGAAGAAGAAAGAGATAAAATTCAGCAATACTTTATAGAAGACAATTTAAACGGAACACCCATCAATAGAGAAAAAAGAAGTGTAGTATACCAACGTGCCAAGTTAGAAAAAGACACCATACCTTTTGGTACGCAACACAATGTGTACAAAAAAGGATACGAATTTGTAAAACACTCGTTATTTCCTAAAAACCATCATTATGTAAAAGGAGAACGCGTTATTTTTGGCTCCGACAAATGCAGGCAAAAATACGATAGTTCTATCATCAATATTTCTGCCATGTCTTTTGGATCTTTAAGTGAAAATGCGGTAAAAGCTTTAAACCAAGGCGCAAAAATGGGCAATTTTGCACACAATACTGGCGAAGGTGGTATTTCTCCACATCATTTACATGGTGGAGATTTAATTTTTCAAGTAGGTACAGGTTATTTTGGTGCTGGTATTTCAGATGCCAATGGCAAAAGAATTTTCGATGATGAAGCGTTTCAACAAAATGCCACACGTCCAGAAGTAAAAATGATAGAAATTAAATTTTCTCAAGGTGCAAAACCTGGTCATGGTGGTATTTTACCCGCAAAAAAGAATACACCAGAAATTGCAAAAATTAGAGGTGTTGCACCTCATGTACAGGTAGATTCTCCTCCAGGTCATGATGCTTTTTCTGATTATACAGAAATGATTGCTTTTATAGAAAGAGTACGTAATTTATCGGAAGGAAAACCTGTAGGTATTAAATTTTGTGTTGGAAATAATGAAGAAATAGAAACCATGATAAAAGCATTTGCAGACGCCAATAATTATCCAGATTTTATTTCTGTAGATGGTGGCGAAGGAGGTACAGGTGCAGCGCCACTAGAGTTTACCAATTATATTGGTACACCTTTGTTAGAAGGCTTGGTTTTTGTAAATAAATTGTTGGTAAAATATCGATTAAAAAATCAAATTAAAATAATTGCTTCAGGGAAAGCTGTAGATGCTTTTGATGTGGTAAAATTAATGGCTTTGGGTGCAGATGCTGTAGGTATGGCTCGTAGTTTTATGTTAAGTTTGGGTTGTATACAAGCTAGAGAATGTAATTTAGACACCTGTCCTGTTGGTGTTGCCACGCAAGATGAAGATTTGGTGAAAGCTTTGGTCGTCGAAAAGAAAAACATCCGTGTAAAAAATTACCACGATAAAACCATACAATCTGTAAAAGAAATGGTGGCAGCTATGGGCTTAGATTCTATTGCGAATGTAAAAGCAAATCAGGTTTTTAGAAGAAGAAAAGACGAAGAAGTAGTAAGTTTAGAAAAAGTTTATTTTTAGAGACAATATATGGTATATGATGTAGTAATAATAGGAGGTGGACCCATAGGAATAGCTTGTGGTTTAGAGGCACAAAAAAAAGGACTTTCTTATGTGATTTTAGAGAAAGGACCCATTGTAAATTCGTTGTACAATTATCCTGTAAACATGCAGTTTTTTTCCTCTTCAGAACGTTTAGAAATTGATGAAATTCCGTTTATTAGTAACGAAGCCAAACCCAAAAGAAACGAAGCACTCGAATATTACAGGCGTATTGTTACTAACAATACATTAAATATGCAGCTTTTTGAGAAAGTAAAAAAGGTAGCAAAACAAGCAGCAGTTTTTTCTGTAGAAACCACTAAAAATAACTACCAAGCAAAAAATGTAATTGTAGCCACTGGGTTTTATGACATCCCGAATAAGTTACAGGTTCCTGGAGAAGAATTGCCAAAAGTGGCGCATTATTACAAAGATCCTCATTTTTATGCGGGTCAGAAATTAGCGATTGTAGGTGCAAGTAATTCTGCCATAGATGCCGCTTTAGAATGTTGGCGAAAAGGAGCAGAGGTTACCTTAATTATTCGAGGAGCCTCTGTGGGAGATCGTGTAAAATATTGGGTAAGACCAGATGCCATCAATAGAATTGAAGAAGGCAGTATTAAAGCCTATTACCATGCAAATATTACCGAGATTACTGAAACGAGTGTTAGTATTAAAACGGAGGAAGAACAACTAACGATTGACAATGATTTTGTACTGGCATTAATTGGCTATAGACCTAATTTTACTTTTTTAGAAAATATGGGGATTTCTTTGTCTAAAGATGCTAAAAAAATACCTAGCTACAACCCAGAAACTATGGAAACCAATGTTGATGGAATCTTTTTAGCAGGTGTTATTTGTGGAGGTATGGAAACCCACAAATGGTTTATAGAAAACTCTAGAATTCACGCAAAAATGATTGTAAAAACAATTTTAGAGAAACACAATTAAAAATAGTACAGATTAGGTCTGTCATTCCTGCGAAAGCAGGAATCTAGAAATCATTGATAATATGAGTTTAATATAAATTTTTTGGTTTAAATAGTCTTATTTATCTTAAAAAAAGCGGATTGTCATTTCAAAAGAAACTTCGCAGCGAAGTTGAGAAATCTTAGTTTAAAAATTAAGATTTCTCCATTACAGTCGAAATGACATTAGTTTCAAAAAATTAAACTGTAATTAATTAATAATCAATATCTTTTAAATCGAAATCACTTTTATTTATTAATGAACCCCAAACCCAAAAGAAATAAAAAACCTTGGCCTACAAAAGATGCTATGACTCAAATTTACGAGCAAGGTCTTTGGGGAACCAACAATACCGAATTTTATTCTGGTGAAGGCTCTCACAATCCCGATATTGTAAATCCTTATGTGCAGGTTGTTAAAGATTTTTTAAGCACTTTTAAAACGCCACTTACTTTGTGCGATTTAGGTTGTGGCGATTTCAATATTGGCAAACAACTGGTAAAACACACTAAAAAATATATTGGTGTTGATATTGTAGAAAGTTTAATCAACTACAATACAAAGCATTTTAAAGCAGAAAATTTATCGTTTTTGTGTTTAGACATTGCAAAAGACCCTTTACCAAAAGCAGATGTTGTTATTTTAAGGCAAGTGTTACAACATTTATCGAATACAGAAATTTTATCCATTCTGCAAAAACTTAGGAATTATAAATATATTTTACTCACAGAACATATACCAAATGACACTTTTGCCCCGAATAAAGACATAATTTCTGGACAAGGGATTCGCATTAAAAAACAAAGCGGACTCGATATTTTAAAACCTCCCTTTAATTTTAAAGTAGTAGCTAAAAAAGAGTTGTTAGCTATTGATTTGGGGAGTAAAAAAGGTGTTTTGGTTACAACTTTGTATCAGGTTTTTTAGTTGTTTTTTAATTAAATTTGAACGAAGTTTTAGAGAGAATTCTCCTTTTTTATTTGTAAAGGTTCCCTCTTTCGTTTTTTTTAAATATACGTTTACAGATTCAATAGGCGTATTGGTTTCCACTTCTAAAACTTTTCCATTGATGTTTTGTGAAAAAGAAGTAAAGATTGAAAAAAATAAAACTACTGTTAATAGAACTTTCATTTTTCAAGTTTTAGCTAACGTGTTTGTGTATGATTTCGTTGCGTGCGTAAGCACTAAAATTAGTAAATAAAAACTGAATAGAAAATCCGCGAGAATTTTCGTAAGTAGGCTATAACTAGCAATAAATTATATAGGGTTTTGCCACCAGTACTTTTACGATTTTGCTCTATCAATTATAGATTCAATCCATTTCAGTTCATTTATTTGCTCAATTAATGGGTCTATTTTTACATCAATTGCTTCAGGTGTTCGACAAATTTTTTCCGAAAAATATCTTGCAGTTAACGGTTTACTGTCGCTACTATATAAGTCTTTTGCTTCTGCCTTTATATCGTCATAATTTTCAATTTTCTTATGAAACTCTTCCTCAAAATCTTGTTCCCAAATTGAATAATTTGAGTTTATACTTGTTGGTGGAAAGAAAAATAAATCCTCCGTAGTTTCGTGACCGAGCATTTGAAGAATTTCTTTATTTCTTTTAGATTTTTTTATAGCATTTTTTCTGTAATCGCCTGTTAATTCCTCAACTGGATTATCTGGCTTATCTCCATCAAAAATTACGTAACAAGGAATTCTAAATTCATTGAACAGTAATAATAAATAAGAAATTGTGTCTACTGAACCTGCGTTTATTAGAGAAACTCTATTAGTATCTATATCAAATCCTTTAGCTTTAAAATAATTTGGTAATGAATATTTTTCTGTTTCCCCTTCAATTAGAATGATTTTTTTTGCGAAAAACCCTTCGTTTTTCGTTTCGTCAATTAGATGATGAAATCTATGTCTAATACTTAAATCGTTTATTTCAATTCCGTAAATATTTTGATAATGATTTATTATTTGCTGGACACTTAATTCGTGAGATACTGTTTTCGGATTTTCTTCTGTTGATTTCCTAAATAGTCTTATTTGGTCAAAATTATCTACTGAAATAAATAAACTATCGTGAGTTGTGTAAATGACTTGGTCATTTCCTTCCGAAATTTCTTTTAAGAGGTTGTATGTTGCTCTTTTTAAAGGTGGATGTAAATATATTTCCGGTTCTTCAATTCCAATAATTATATTGCTTTTATTTATTTTTTTTCCGAAATCAAATGTATTGTATGTTCTTAATAACGAAAAAAGTGCTAGTCTTTGTATTCCGTGTCCTTTTTCTGTTAATTCTGAATCATAACCATCATTAGCATAAACTTTAGGTTGTGGAAAAACAACATCTTGGATTTCAGGCGAACCAAATTTTAATTCAAGTGAACAACCAATATCAAAACCAATGTTATCGTTTAAAGCTTTATTTATTTTCTCTATTTTAGATTCTCCATCTTCGGTTGTGTCAATTTTTTCAATTAATTCTTTTACCAAAGCATCAGTCTTTGTTTTAAACTCTTGTTTAATCTCTGTAGACACAGAACTGGAAAGCCAATTTATTAGTTCTCCTAATGCACTTGTTTTCGTAACTTTAAGGTCTTCCGATAAGTTTTTAATTGCAGGAATATAAAAGAATTTTGGAAGGTTAGCTTTTAACTTGCTTTTCCAGCCTAGAACCTTTTCGTCTCCTGTTATTTGTTCTTTTGGGATTTCGTCATAACGCTCTTCGTTTAATTGAATAAGTTTATTAAGAAATTCATCTTGAGTTGGCTCTTCCTCATTATCAAAAAGAGTTTTAAAGTCAAAACCTCCAATTTTCAAGTCGGATTTCCACCATTTTTTTAAGTTGGCTTTTGTTGGTTTTTTATCAGCAACTGTCCAAAGATATTCTTCTGTCGGGATTAGTTTAGTTCCGTGTTTTGATTCTATAAAATCAATATCATCAATGGAAGCATCTTTTAGTTCAACACCTTCTTCTTTTGAAATAGCCTCAATATATTGAGTTATTGTTAAGTTATTTTGTTTGTCTAAATGTGTTTTAAATGTTGCAAGTTCATCTTCGTTTAAGTTTTTAAACTTTAACGTTATAACTATTGGTTGAGAATAGTCATTATGATGATAGCTTTTTGTTGAAATTTTTGTCTTTGTGAAATTAAAAAACAGGTCTAAAGCTTCGAGAACATTTGATTTTCCAACGCTATTTTCTCCGATTAAAGAAGTGAGATTATTAAAAGAAAATTCGATTGTTTCTACTCCAAATGTTTTAAAGTTCTGTATGCTAATATTCTCAATTTTCATTTCAAGTTTGGTTTTTCTCGTATTGGTAGCAACGTGTTTTCATATATGACCAATTTTTAATTAGTCATATTCAAAGTTAGCTAAGTTAAATTTTTTATTGCAAAAACCCAACAGGTAAAAACCCCTATTTTAAAAACAAAAACCGCTTCTAAAAAGAAACGGTTTAAAATACTTAAAAACACTGCGTGTTTACATGTAGTCTTCAATTGGGTTGCAAGAACAAATTAAATTTCTGTCACCAAAAGCATCATCTACTCTACGTACAGTGGGCCAAAATTTATTGTCTGCAATGTATGGCAAAGGAAAAGCTGCTTGTTTTCTAGAGTAAGGTAAATTCCACTCATCTGCCGTTAACATTGCTTGGGTGTGTGGTGCATTTTTTAAAGGGTTGTTGTCATCCTCTTTGGTGGCGTTTTTAATTTCTTCACGTATAGAAATCATGGCATCACAAAAACGGTCTAATTCTGCAATCGATTCAGATTCTGTAGGCTCAATCATCATTGTGCCACCCACAGGAAAAGAAACCGTAGGAGAGTGAAAACCATAGTCCATTAAACGTTTGGCTATGTCAACTACTTCAATGCCCTTGTTTTTAAAATCTCTACAATCAATAATCATTTCGTGTGCAGCACGCCCTTTTTCTCCCGTATATAAAGTATCATAATGGCCTTGTAAACGCTCTTTAATATAGTTGGCATTTAAAATGGCATTTTTAGTAGAATTGGTCAATCCTCTAAACCCTAACATAGTAATGTAACCATAAGAAATTAAACAAGCCAACGCAGAACCCCAAGGCGCACCAGAAATAGCAGTTATGGCACGTTTACCACCAATTTTTATAATTGGGTTTGTAGGTAAAAAAGGCACTAATTGAGGAGCCACACAAATTGGGCCAACTCCTGGGCCACCTCCACCATGTGGAATGGCAAATGTTTTGTGTAGGTTTAAATGACAAACGTCTGCACCAATAGTAGCAGGATTTGTTAAACCTACTTGCGCATTCATATTGGCGCCATCCATATATACTTGTCCACCATGGTCGTGTATAATTTTGGTAATTTCTTGAATAGCACTTTCAAAAACACCATGCGTAGAAGGATAAGTTACCATTAACGCAGCTAAGTTGTTAGAATGTTGTTCTGCTTTTGCACGTAAATCAGCGACATCAATATTACCATTTTCATCGGTTTTAGTTACCACCACTTTCATACCTGCCATTACAGCAGATGCAGGATTGGTACCATGTGCAGAAGCAGGTATGATACAAATATTTCTATGAGAATCGTTTCTAGATTGGTGGTAAGCTCTAATGGTCATTAAACCAGCAAACTCACCTTGTGCACCAGAATTGGGTTGTAAAGAAGTGCCAGCAAAACCTGTAATAATATTTAGTTGATGTTCTAATCTTCTTAAAACTTCATGGTAACCTTCTGCCTGATTTAAAGGTACAAATGGGTGTATATTTCCCCATTGTGGATTGCTTAAAGGCAACATTTCTGAGGCAGCATTCAATTTCATGGTACAAGAACCTAAAGAAATCATAGAGTGGTTTAACGCTAAATCTTTACGCTCTAATTTTTTGATGTAACGCATCATCGCTGTTTCAGATTGATACGTATTAAATATTTCGTTGTCTAAAAAAGACGTATTTCTAACGACATTTTCAGGAATTACCTCGAAGTTAGAATGAAAAGGTTCTTGGGTTAAAATTTGAGAAAAATGGCCACTATAATCTTCGTTTAAAGGATTTAGGCGCGGTTTTAACTGTCCGAAAATGGTAAACAATTGCATCAAATCTTTTTCTGTAGTAGCCTCGTTGATAGAGATAGACACCAAGTGGTCTGACACATAATTAAAGTTTACTTGAAAAGATTCTGCAATAGGCTTTAATCGAATGGCATCAATTTCTACCAATAAGGTATCAAAATAAGAACTATTTAATTGTTTAAAACCAGCTTTCTCAAAATAGTTAGCTACTAATTTTGTTTTGTTGTGTACAGAATCTGCAATAAATTGGATACCCTCTTTACCATGATACACAGCATACATACCCGCCATAACTGCTAATAAAACTTGTGCAGTACAAATATTAGAGGTAGCTCTTTCTCTTTTAATATGTTGCTCTCTTGTTTGCAATGCCATACGCAAAGCAAACTCACCATTTTTGTCTTTGGTAACTCCAATAATTCGCCCAGGAATGCTTCTTTTATACGCTTCTTTGGTAGCAAAAAAGGCTGCATGTGGGCCACCATAACCTAAAGGAATTCCAAAACGTTGTGTAGTACCTACTACAACAGAAGCACCAAACTCACCAGGTGCTTTTAATTTTACCAGTGATAAAATATCTGCTGCTACAGCCACTTTTATATTGTTATTATTGGCTTTTGCTACAAAATCTTCATAGTCAAAAACTTGCCCTAATTTTCCAGGATATTGTAATATGGCACCAAAATAATCATCCCCAAAATCAAACTCTTCATGGTTGCCAACCACCAATTCTATACCAATAGGTGTAGAACGAGTTTGTAATAAAGAGAGGGTTTGTGGCAAAATTTCGTCAGAAACAAAAAATTTGTTGGCTCCTGCTTTTTTCTTTGCACGTTCTCTCACATCAAACAACAAAGCCATGGCTTCTGCTGCTGCAGTAGATGCATTTGCCAACTCCATTCCTGTTAAATCGCTCACCATGGTTTGAAAATTTAACAAGGCTTCTAAACGTCCTTGTGCAATTTCTGCTTGATAAGGTGTGTAGGCTGTATACCAACCCGGATTTTCTAAAATATTACGTTGTATTACACTGGGTACAATAGCTTCATGATAGCCCAAACCAATGTAACTTTTAAATACTTTATTTTTATCTGCCAATGTTTTAATATGTGCTAGATACTCATATTCACTCATGGCAGGATCCAAATCTAAATCGTTTTTTAAACGAATATTGTCTGGTACAGTTTCATTAATTAATTGTTCTAAGCTGTCTGCTTTAATGGTTGAAAGCATTTTTTCTTGCTCCTTTTTATTAGGACCAATATGTCTAAGTTGAAACGAATTTGTATTCATTAATTTAGTTTTGTTTTCGACTGAATTTAATCGATTTAGTATACATTTTTACCACCAGAAAATTGCTTCATTTTAAGGATGTACAAAAATAAGCATTAAAAGAAATCTTTTTTAGTAGAATTCTAAAAATTTCCTGTTAATTATTAACTAAAATTGAATGTTATAAACAGATAGTTTATTTTTGTTTCATGAATATTTTACAAAAAGTTTTTAATTTTTACATCAATGCTAGCATTCACGTAGCTTTAGCTGTTTATGCTTTTTTAAAAATCACTGAACAATACTTTGGTTTACCAAATCAAGAAAACTTAAATTATTTTATTTTTTTTGGAACCATTACAGGGTACAATTTTGTAAAATATGCAGGGGTTGCCAAATTGCATCATAGAAGTTTAACCAACAATTTAAAAGTAATACAGGTGTTCTCCTTTATTTGCTTTGTTGCTATGTGTTATTTTATGTATTTCGTTCCTTTTAAAACCTTGCTCTTTTCTATTCCTTTTGTAGTGTTAACTATTTTATATGCCATCCCTTTTTTAAGTGGATTTCATAAAAATTTACGACAAGTGAGTTACTTAAAAATTATTGTTGTGGCCTTAGTTTGGACAGGTTTTACAGTATTAATTCCCATTATAAACTCAGAACAATCCATCAATTACAACTTATTTTTACTGAGTTTGCAACGTTTTTTAATCGTGGTAGTTTTAATTTTACCTTTTGATATTAGAGATGTAAAATACGATGCCATTTCTTTGCAAACTATCCCCAAAAAAATTGGCTTAGAAAAAACGAAAAGATTGGGGTTGGCATTTATGCTTTTTGCCTTGTTAATTGAATATGCAATCAATGCAGGAGACGTCTATAAAAATGCCTTTATGATTTTCTTTTTTCTTATACTTGTTTTTTTGATGCGAGCCAAAATTAATCAATCTAAATACTACAGTGCTGTTTGGGTAGAATCTTTACCTATAATTTGGTGGTTGCTTCTTTTAGGATTTCATAATTTTCTCTAGTTTTTTTGCACTATTTTATCAACTTATGGCTTTATATAAATAATTATAGCAGATATCATAAATCTTTAAAATGGCTTTCTAATAACCGTTGATATTTGTAGCTTTACAAGCGATAAATCAACCAAGATTTTAAAAGTAATGATTACCACAAAAAGAAATTATATTTTCGATTTTGACAGCACTTTAACTCGTGTAGAAGCATTAGATGTTTTAGCGGAAATTACGCTAGAAAACAATCCTAAAAAAGATGCAATTATTCAAGAAATCATAGACATTACCAATTTAGGGATTGATGGTGAAATTTCTTTTACAGAGTCTTTAGAGCGCAGAATTAAATTATTAGAAGCCAATAAATCTGATTTAGACGATTTGGTAATTGCATTAAAAAAGCAAGTATCTAAATCCATAGAAAGTAACAAAGAATTCTTTGAGGAATTTGCGGATGATATTTATGTGATTTCCTGTGGATTTAAAGAATTTATAGACCCAATTGTGGCAGCATATAACATTCCGTCAGAAAGAGTGTTTGCCAATACTTTTGAGTTTGATAAAGATGGAAAAATTGTAAGTTTTGATAGCGCGAATCCGCTTTCTCAACACAATGGAAAAATCAAGTGTTTAAGTGACATGAACCTTGATGGAGAAATACAAGTAATAGGAGATGGTTATAGCGATTATGTAACTCGTGAAGCTGGTGTAGCAGATAAGTTTTTTGCTTACACAGAAAACGTTTCTAGAGTAAAAACTACAGAAAATGCAGACCATATTGCCCCAAATTTAGATGAATTTTTATACGTTAACAAGTTGCCAAGAAATATAAGTTACCCAAAGAACAGAATTAAGATTTTATTATTAGAAAATATACATCCAGATGCTTTAACCAAGTTGTCTTCAGATGGTTTTTCTGTAGAAACCGTTTCTAAAAGTTTGTCTGAAGACGAATTGATAGAAAAAATAAAAGACGTACACGTTTTAGGAATCCGTTCTAAAACCAATGTGACCCAGAAAGTAGTAGATGCTGCCGAAAAATTAATGGTAGTTAGTGCTTTTTGTATTGGTACCAAACAAATTAATTTAGATGCCTGTAAAGAAAAAGGGATTGTAGTTTTTAATGCACCTTACAGTAACACACGTTCTGTCGTAGAGTTGGCAATTGGAGAAATTATCATGTTAATGCGTTCTGTGTTTCAAAGAAGTACAGAAATACACAATGGTCAATGGCAAAAAACAGCAGCAGGTTCTAGAGAAGTTCGTGGTAAAAAACTAGGTATTGTAGGTTATGGTAATATTGGTAAACAATTATCAGTATTGGCAGAAGCTTTAGGTATGGATGTGTATTATTATGATGTTGAAGATAAGTTAGCTTTAGGAAATGCAACCAAAGTAAGTAGTTTAGAAGAATTGTTGTCTATTTCTGATGCCGTTAGTTTGCATGTAGATGATAATGCTGCCAATAA
Source organism: Polaribacter sp. (assembly GCF_965656025.1). Classification (GTDB taxonomy): domain Bacteria; phylum Bacteroidota; class Bacteroidia; order Flavobacteriales; family Flavobacteriaceae; genus Polaribacter. Next base: position 167 of record NZ_CBFHJT010000023.1, on the reverse strand, counting down.
AAATTTCTTTGGCGAAAAAGAAATTTCACAAATGAAAGATGGTGCAGTTTTAGTAAATCTTGCTCGTGGTTTTGTGGTAGATATTCCTGCATTGGTTGCTGCCTTAAAAAGTAAAAAAATAGCGGGTGCAGCTATTGATGTGTACCCAGAAGAACCTAGAAAAAATG
>NZ_CBFHJT010000022.1:11999-38945 GCF_965656025.1 Polaribacter sp. | reverse complement strand
AATTTGTAGGGTCTAAAATGGTGTATAAATTGTTTAAACGTTTAAAAATGCCATTGAATAATAAAATGAAATTTGTTCAGAAAATGGTTTTGTTAAGTTCTAGACCAATCGTTTTGGCAAGTGAAGTTACAGATTCTGCTGTTAGACGTTTAATTTTTGATGCTGGTGAAGATATAGATGCTTTAATGACACTTTGTGAAGCAGACATCACTACAAAAAACCCTAAGAAATTCAAACGTTATCACAAGAATTTTGAGTTGGTGCGTTCTAAAATTAAAGAAGTAGAAGAGCGTGATAGAGTTCGTAATTTTCAGCCACCAATTTCAGGAGAAGAAATTATGAAAGCCTTTAATTTAAAACCTTGTAGAGAAATCGGGCAAATTAAAGAAGCGATAAAAGAAGCTATTTTAGATGGTAAAATACCTAATGAACATAAAGCTTGTTATGATTTTATGATTGAAAAAGGTCAGCAGTTGGGTTTACAGTTAGCTTAAACTTTGCATTGTAACCAATTTAAAGTATTCCCCTTTTTTGGCCAACAACTCTTCGTGTTTACCTTGTTCTACAATTTCTCCTTTTTTCATTACCACAATTAAGTTGGCTTTTTGGATGGTAGATAATCGATGTGCAATTACTAAAGAGGTTCTATTTTGCATCATTTTTTCTAAGGCAACTTGCACCAATTGCTCAGACTCTGTATCTAAAGCTGATGTGGCTTCATCTAAAATCATAATTGGTGGATTTTTTAAAACAGCTCTTGCAATAGACAAACGTTGTTTTTGTCCACCAGAAAGTGTGTTTCCACTATCACCAATATTTGTTAAGTATTTTTCTGGTAAGTCCTCTATAAATTCAGCTGCATTTGCAATTTCAGAGGCTTCTTTAATAGCATCATGAGAAGCATTTTGACTGCCTAATTTAATATTGTTTTCTACAGTATCATTAAATAAAATAGAATCCTGAGAAACAATGCCCATTAAACCACGTAAAGATTTTTTGGTAATACTTTTAATATTTTGTCCATCAATCAAAACTTCACCTTTATTTACATCATAAAAACGCGTAATTAAATTGGCTAAGGTAGATTTACCACTTCCAGATTGTCCAACCAAAGCGACAGTTTCTCCTTTATTGATAGTTAAAGAAAAGTCTTTTAAAACGTATTCTTTTTTGTATTTAAATGAGATGTTTTTAAATTCAATTTTATCATTAAAACCTTCTTTAGCATTTGCATTTGGTAGGTCTTTAATCTCGTTTTTGGTATTTAAAACACTCATAATTCTTTCGGCAGAAGCTTCTCCTTTTTGAATGTTATAAAATGTGGTGGTTATTAATTTTATGGGATTTAAAACTGTGTAAAACAGCACAATATATCCCATAAACTTACCGGCTTCTAAAGTACTGGTGTTGTTTAAAACTTCTGTACCACCAAACCAAAGGATAGTTATAATAGTAGCAGAACCTAAAAACTCACTCATAGGAGAGGCTAGAGTTTGTCTATGAAAAACACTGGTCATTAATTGCTTAAAACTCAAGGTAGAATTGTTGAACTTTTTCTCAATTACATTTTCTGCATTAAAGCCTTTTATAATTCTTAAACCTGTAAGTGTTTCTTCTATAAAGGATAAAAAAGTGCCAGTTTCTTTTTGTGCTTTTATAGATTTAGCTTTTAATTTTTTACTAATAGATGAGATGATAAAACCGGAAACTGGTAATAAAATAAATACAAATAGCGTTAATTTTACACTCATAAACAGCATAATTCCTATTGAAATAATTACTGTTAAAGGTTCTCTTACCAAGGTTTCTATAGAGGTTAAAATAGAAACTTCTACTTCTTGCACATCAGAGGTCATACGTGCAATAATATCACCTTTTCTTTTTTCTGAAAAATAAGAAATAGGTAATTCTACAATTTTATGATACAAATTGTCTCTTAAATCTTTAACAATACCTGTTCTTAGAAATGTAATTACATAAGAGGCTAGATATCTAAAAAAGTTTTTAAAAAAGAATAATGATAAGGATATGATACAAATAAGAGACAGCGCTTTTATTTCTCCTTCACTTATAATTTTTTGAGAAATAAAATAATTAAAACTACCTTCTAAATAGTTACCTAAATCGGATATATTATTGTATTCAGGTTTGTCTATAACCCTTTTTTCTGCGCCAAATAAAATATTTAAAACAGGAATAAAAGCTAAAACAGAAAGTACATTAAAAAAAGCATAAAGAATATTAAAAACAATGTTTAAAACTGTAAATCTTCGATACTTTTTCTCGTATTTTAAAATGTCTTTAAAATACCCCATTAATTCAAACTCATTTCTTTAATGATACGTTGTATTTTTGCATCTAGTTCAGCTTCAACTTTTTCTGCATTTTCAGTTGCATCTAAAGAATTATTAACGCTAAAATAAAATTTTATTTTAGGCTCAGTACCACTTGGTCTTGCAGCTACTCTTGTCCCATTTTCTGTTTGATAAATTAAGACATTAGATTTTGGTAAATGGATGTCTTTTTTTGTGCCAGAAATTAAATTATATTCAATAGATTGTTGATAGTCAGAAAGTGTTTTTACTTTTTCACCATCTATATCTTTTAATGGATTTACACGCATATCGCTCATCATTTTTTGAATCTGAGCAGCACCATCCATACCTTTTTTAGTGATAGAAATTAAATGTTCTTTATAAAAACTGTTTTTTACGTATATATTTAGTAATTCTTCATAAAAAGAACTACCATTTTGTTTTGCATAAGCAGCAACTTCACAAGCTAAAAGGGTTGCAGTAACAGCATCTTTGTCTCTTACAAAATCGCCAACCATGTAACCAAAACTTTCTTCACCACCTCCAATAAAATCTAATTCAGGATAATCGCGCACCATTTTTGCAATCCATTTAAAACCTGTTAAACCTACTTTTGTATTTACACCATAATTAGCTGCTAAATCGTTTACTAACTCTGTAGAAACAATTGTAGATCCAACAAATTGGTTGCCATTAATTTTACCTTCTTCTTTCCATTTTTTCAAAAGGAATTCGGTCATTACAACCATGGTTTGGTTTCCATTCATCAACTTCATGTTTCCATCTAAATCTCTAACAGCAACACCAAGTCTATCACAATCTGGGTCTGTACCAATTACAATATCTGCCCCAATTTTATTCGCTAAATTAGTGGCCATTTCTAATGCTTCTGGTTCTTCTGGGTTTGGAGATTTTACGGTGGGAAAATCTCCATTTGGTGTTTTTTGTTCTTCTACAACATGTACATCTGTATAACCAGCTTTTGCCAAGGCATCTGGTATTGATACGATTGATGTACCATGTAAAGAAGTAAACACTATTTTCAAGTTTTTTCTGTCGATATTCTCTGCTAATGAACCATTTTTTACGGAAGCTTCAATAAAAGCATCATCTACATTTTTACCAATGGTTTCTATTAAACTTTCATTTGCATTAAAATTGATTTCAGAAAAATCTAAAGTATTTACTTTGTTTATGATTCCACTATCATGAGGTGGTACAATTTGACCACCATCTGCCCAATACACTTTGTAACCATTATATTCTGGAGGATTGTGAGAAGCTGTTAATACAATACCTGCATCACAATTTAAATGACGCACAGCAAAAGATAATTCTGGGGTCGGTCTTAAATCTTCAAACAAAAACACTTTTATATTGTTGGCAGATAACACATCTGCTACAACTTTTGCAAATTTTTTACTATTGTGTCTACAATCATAAGCAATTACAACACTTTTTTGATCTTTTGCTACGTTTTCTATCAAGTAATTAGACAAGCCTTGTGTAGCTCTACCCAAAGTATATTTATTAATTCTGTTGGTTCCTGCGCCCATTACACCACGCATACCACCTGTACCAAATTCCATATCTTTATAGAACCTGTCTTCTAAATCTTTTGGGTTAGAATTGATTAATTCTTTTACTTCTTGTTGGGTTTCACTGTCGAAAGTAGCCGTTAACCACTTTTTTGCTTTGTCTAAAATTTCGCTCATTTTTTTGTTGAATAAGTTACGTTTGTAAAATACAAATATACGTTTTACAAATTGAGTTTTTCTTTAATTGAGTAGTGTTTTTCGTTGTTGTTTGATTTTATGACAAGTTCGCCAATAAAACCAGCCAAAAATAATAAAGTTCCTAAAATCATAGAGGTTAGGGCAATATAAAACCAAGGATTGTCCGTTACTAAAATAGTTTTAATACCATTGTAAACTTTGTATAATTTAATTACGCCAATGTAAAATGCAGAAGTAGTACCGAATAAAAACATGAATGTACCCCACAAACCAAAAAAGTGCATGGGTCTTTTACCAAATTTTGATAAAAATGAAATGGTGATTAAATCTAAAAAACCATTTACAAATCGTTCCATACCAAATTTGGTTTCTCCATATTTTCTAGCTTGATGTTGTACAACTTTTTCGCCAATTTTATGAAAACCTGCGTTTTTTGCTAAAACAGGAATGTACCTGTGCATTTCTCCGCTAACTTTTAAGGTTTTAATAACTTCGTTCTTGTAGGCTTTTAAACCACAATTAAAATCGTGTAATTTTAATCCAGATGTTTTTCTAGCAGCAGCATTAAAGAGTTTAGAAGGTATATTTTTGGTAATGACATTGTCATAACGTTTCTTTTTCCAGCCAGAAATTAAATCGTAATTTTCTTTGACAATAAGATTGTATAATTCTGGTATTTCCTCTGGATTGTCTTGCAAATCGGCATCCATAGTAACCACAACATCACCAGAAGCCAAATCGAAACCAGCGTCTAAAGCCTGCGATTTGCCGTAGTTTTTTTGAAAACGAATACCTTTTACTGCATTGTTTTGTTCTGATAATTGTTCAATTACCTTCCAAGAAGCGTCTGTACTACCATCATCTATAAAAATAATTTCATATAAATAACGATTGGATTGCATAACGTTTGCAATCCAATCGTGTAATTCTTGTAAAGATGCTGACTCGTTAAGAAGTGGTATTACTACCGAAATTTCCATATATAAGGTTCAAATATGTTATATATTCAAAAATAATTAAATATTAAACGTTTATATTTTGGTTTTAGTAAGTTTCTTCTTCAGATTTTTTCATAATTGCACCTGCAATTAAAGAGATAATTCCACCAATAAAAAGATTCATAATTAATACACCACCAAGTAAACTTAAATTAAAGTTATCTAAAGAGTTTTTAGTAGCTTCTTCAATTTGTCCTTCCGTCATACCAAAAGAATCTGCCATCATTATTTTTTGAGCTTCTATAGAATTTACAGCAAAATCTGGTTCTAAAACGTTTGTTAAGAGTAACAAGTACACAATATTAATAACAGCAGAAATCATTGCAATACCAATACCTATTTTAACAGATTGCCCAAAAGAGATAAAACCACCATTATCTGCTTTGTATTTCTTAATACCTAATACAATAAAAGCAATCATAAAAATAAGTCCTAAAATACCAGAATAATACTCTTGTGCATAAAGGCTTCCCATTGCATATTTTACAAGAGAAATTATTACTGTTGCTAATCCTAAATAAACACCATAATTTAAAATTGTGTTTTTACTATTTGCCTGATTTTCCATTTTTTTTAAAATTTAGTTAGTTATACAAATATATATATTTCGTTTAGATAGTACTATTATTTTTATTTTATATAAACTACCAAAACAATTAATTAGTAGTCAGTGTCTTAAAAATGTTACAAAAAAATTAATAAATTTTTAATTGCTAAAGATAAAAAAGATTGTAAATTTGCAGTGGCAAGTTCTACACAACTAGCTCCCTTTGAATCCCCCAGGGTGGGAACACAGCAAGGGTATTAGGTTGTAGCAGTGTGATGTAGGTAGCTTGCCATTTTTTGTGCCCTAAAGTTTCCTTTTATTTCTTTCATTTTTTTAATTTAACTTTGAATTTTTAATTCCAAACCTTGAACTTATAATTTATGTCTAAAGTTGTTTTAGTTACAGGTGCATCCTCTGGTATAGGAAAAGCCATTGCTATTTTTTTATCAGAAAAAGGTTGTATTGTTTATGGCACTTCTAGAAATCCTAAAAATAATCAAGATTTTTCTTTCCATTTAATTGAGTTAGATGTTTTACAACCTAATTCGATAAAAAATGCAGTAGCTTTTATTCTAGAAAAAGAAAACAGATTAGATGTATTGATAAATAATGCAGGAGTTGGTATTACTGGCCCCATAGAAGATACACCTACAGAAGAAATGCGAAACGCTTTTAATACCAATTTTTTTGGTGCAATAGATGTTATGAAAGCAGTTTTACCTCAGATGCGACAGCAAGAAACGGGGTTAATTTTAAATATAACCTCTATTGCTGGTTATATGGGTTTGCCTTTTAGAGGTATATATTCGTCTTCTAAAGGAGCCTTAGAATTGGCTACAGAAGCCATAAGAATGGAAGTAAAAAGTTTTGGAGTTTGTGTGGTAAACGTTGCGCCAGGTGATTTTACTACCAATATTGCTGCGGGTAGATATCATACTCCGGTTTTTGATAAATCTGCTTACAAAGAAAAATACCAAGATAATTTAGATCTGATGGACGCGCATGTAGCTGGTGGAATGAATCCCAAAAAAATGGCAGAAAAAGTCTATAAAATCATGAATACAAAAAGCCCTAAAACACATTATAAAGTGGGTGGTTTTTTAGAGAAATTCTCTATTATATTAAAAAGAATTTTACCTGATAATTGGTATGAAAAATTGTTAATGAATCATTATAAATTGTAATAAAATAATCTCTTATTTTACAAATATTCTAAAAATACTTTCGTTTGATTTATTAAATTTATAAGCAAGTAACTATCTTTGCAAAGTTGTAATTTTCAACGTTGTTACTTTAAAAAATGTATCCAAAAAAAGAACTCGCACAAATCGTAATTTCAGCTTGTCATCAATTTAATGTTGATACAGTGGTGATTTCTCCTGGTTCTAGAAATGCTCCTTTAACTATTGGTTTTTCTAATCATCCAGAAATTGAAACTTTAAGTGTTGTAGATGAACGTTGTGCTGCTTTTTTTGCATTAGGGATTGCCCAACAAACCAGAAAACCAATCGCTGTTTTATGTACTTCTGGTTCTGCGTTGCTAAACTATTATCCTGCCATAGCAGAAGCTTTTTACAGTAATATTCCGTTAGTGGTTATTTCTGCAGACAGACCCAAACATTTAATAGATATTGGTGATGGACAAACCATAAGACAAGAAAATGTGTTTGCAAATCATATTTTGTTTTCTGCCAATTTGATAGAAAATCCGAAGTTTAAAACTAGAAATGCACAATTAATAGGAGAAGCTTTACAAACTTCTGTGGCTCAACAAGGTCCAGTTCATATAAATGTTCCTTTTGATGAACCTTTGTATGAAACAGTTGCTGAGTTAGAAAAATTTCATTTTCCTCATATTTCTATGAGTTCTTTAGACAATTCTCATATAAATTATAAAGAATTAGCAACAATTTGGAACAATGCCGAAAGGAAAATGATTGTAGTTGGTGTAAATTATCCAAACAAAGAACTACATCAATTAATGGATTTGTATGCAGATGATGATTCTGTGTTAATTTTAACAGAAACTACCTCTAATTTACATCATCATAAAGCTGTAAATGCTATAGATCAGTTAATTTTTTCTTTGAATGATGCTGAATTTAGAGAATTACAACCAGATATTCTTATCACTTTTGGAGGGATGATTGTTTCTAAAAGAATCAAACGTTTTTTGAGAGATTATGCCCCCAAACATCATTGGAACATTGACCCCAAAAAAGCAACAAATACATTTTTCTGTTTGTCGGAATTTATACAAACTACACCAGTAGATTTTTTCACGAATTTTAATACTTTTATAACTCCCATAAAAAGTGATTATCAACCAAAATGGTTGCAAATTAGAGATCAAAGAAGAGTAAAACATGCTTCCTATTTTGAAATATTAGAACATTCAGATTTTAAAGTTTTTGAGCAAGTTTTAAATAAAATACCCGAAAATACACAACTGCAAATTAGTAACAGTGCCATTATTAGATATGCACAATTATTTAGCATTAAAAATAGTATTAATGTGTTTTGTAATAGAGGTACTAGTGGTATTGATGGGAGCACATCTACAGCCATTGGTGCTGCATTTGCCAATAAAATTCAAACCGTTTTTATTACAGGTGATTTAAGTTTTTTCTATGATTCTAATGCCTTATGGAATAAAAATATATCTGCTAATTTTCGAATTATTTTAATAAATAATTCTGGTGGAGGAATTTTTAAAATAATTCCTGGTCCAAAAACCACAAATGCTTTAGATTACTTTGAAACACCTCACTGTTTAACAGCAGAGCATTTGGCAAAAACATATGAGTTTAACTACCAAAAAGCATTTGCAACAGAAATTGTAGAACGCGAATTAAAAGTGTTTTTCGAAGTTTCTGAACAACCAAAAATATTAGAGATTTTTACACCAAGTGCAATAAATGATCTAGTTTTAAAAGAATATTTTAAATATATAAAATAAAGGATATGAACGAAGAAGAAAATGACTTTCAAGAAAAGGAAAATAATTTTGAGTATAACTTTAAAGAAGGTGATAAAGTAAATTTAGTCATAGAAACAGAGACTGGTTTAGGGTATACTGTTTTAATTAATGAAGAGTTTGATGGTTTACTTTTTAGAAGTGAGGTTTTTCAAGAATTGGAGGAGAATATGGAAGTTACTGGCTACATAAAGCAAATTAGAGAAGATGGTAAAATAGATGTTTCTCTAAGGCCACAAGGTTTTTTAAATGTAATAGATGCTGATGTAGAAAAAGTATTAGAAAAGCTAAAAACTAGTAGAGAAGGTTTTTTGTTATTAACCGATAAAAGTAGTCCAGATTCTATACGTTTTCATATGAAAATGAGTAAAAAAGCCTTTAAAAAAGCAGTAGGTAACTTGTATAAACAAAAACTAATCGTAATTAAAGAAGACAGAATTGAATTGGTGAAGTAGAGGTGCGGTAGTATTTAGTTAGGGGTGTTATAAATACAATTTTTTTAGGTTTTAACCAACAACTAACGTCCTCCCAACCTTAAAATATTCTCATAAAAAGCATCTGCATTTGGGTCTGCAGGATCCATTTTACCATACCCAATTTTATAATGTTTAAGTGCTTTTCTTATGTTTTTTCCCTCCTCATAATACCTGCCAATATAATAATCGCCTAAAGGCGAAGATGGAAATAATTTTAAAATCATTTTCCCGAAATTTAATAATTGGTCGCCATTTTCTTTTTCGATAATTATTTTTTCTACAGCATAAATATCTCTTTCTCTTATGCCTAAACTGCTACCGAATAGATATTCTATATCTAAATATTTGTTTTCTAAGTAAGAAATAGCATCTATGGGCGATAAATCTTTGATATTTTTCTCAAATTCCTCTTTAGAAATGGCAGAATAAATTTCAAAAACTTCGCTTAAAGCTCTTGGTATGGCTTCACTAATCGCTGCAACACTATTTTTGGTATTAATGACATCGTTAATCACATGAAAGTTTTTAATTTCTAAACTAGCTAATCCCTTTTGTAATTCGTCAATTTTTGTTTGTTTTATATCAGAAAAAGAGGTGGAGTTATTTGTGTAAAAATAAAAAGTATTGTCTTCTTTTTGATATCTAGGCAAATTAAATTCTTGCATTTGACCACCAATAAAATCAGAAAATGTAGGATTGATACAAATAAAACTGTTTATAAAAGGAGTGTCTTCTCTTAAAAAATTAGCAATCATGTTTGCAGCTGCACCTTCGCCAACCAAAGAGATAAAAGGCGACGTTTTGTAATTACTTTCTACATAAAATAATACTTCGTTTTTTAAAAACTGATAAAATTTTTCGTTATCAGCAGTAAATTTTCCATTATTTATATTAAAATAGGTATCTTTTTTTCTGGTTTTACTCATTTCTATACCCACCACAATTTGTTTAGGAGCCTTGTCTTTAGCAGCAAATAAAACCGTATTTCCAATAAAAACATCAAACAAATAAGTTTCGTCTAAAACAATGGCTAAAGGGTAGTTTTTTTCTGCATCTGGGTCATAACCTTGTGGTAAATATATTTTTATTTTTCTATCAGTATCTACAAAATCAGAATTTAAAGTTTTTTCTATAATTTTTTGAGAAAAACTATAAAATGAAAAAAACAAGAATATATATAGGCACGATTTCTTAATCATAGTTTAGAATGTTTATTTTTGTAAATCTAAATATTTAGTTCTCTTTAGAACGTCTAAAATACAAAAATATGATACAACCCGATTGGAAAACCGTTAAAGAGTATGAAGACATTACGTATAAAAAATCAAACGGAGTCGCAAGAATTGCTTTTAATAGACCCAATGTTAGAAATGCTTTTCGCCCTAAAACAACATCAGAATTATATGATGCTTTTTACGATGCGAATGAAGATGTAAATATTGGAGTAGTACTACTTTCTGCAGAAGGACCAAGCACCAAAGATGGAGTGTATTCTTTTTGTTCTGGAGGAGATCAAAAAGCAAGAGGGCATCAAGGTTATGTTGGTGAAGATGGGTATCATCGTTTAAACATTTTAGAAGTACAACGCTTAATAAGGTTTATGCCCAAAGCCGTAATTTGTGTAGTACCTGGTTGGGCAGTTGGTGGTGGCCATAGTTTACATGTAGTTTGCGATTTGACTTTAGCAAGTAAAGAACATGCCATTTTTAAACAAACAGATGCAGATGTAACATCTTTTGATGGTGGTTATGGTTCAGCATATTTGGCAAAAATGGTAGGTCAGAAAAAAGCAAGAGAAATTTTCTTTTTAGGACGCAATTACTCAGCTCAAGAAGCCTATGAAATGGGCATGGTAAATGCAGTAATTCCTCATCAAGAATTAGAAAGTACTGCTTACGAATGGGCGCAAGAAATTTTAGCAAAAAGTCCAACCTCCATAAAAATGCTAAAGTTTGCTATGAATTTAACTGATGATGGTATGGTTGGGCAACAAGTTTTTGCTGGTGAAGCTACTCGTTTGGCATACATGACAGAGGAAGCAAAAGAAGGAAGAGATGCTTTTCTTGAAAAGAGAAAACCTAATTTTCCTAAAAAATGGATACCATAATTTTTAGTTATTAGTCTTTAGTAGTTGGTTTTTAGTTAATATGTATAATTCCGACAACCATCAACCATCAACAAAATATAAAATGAAATCACAAGTAGTAACTTTTCTAATAAAATGTCCAGATCAAAAAGGATTGGTAGCTAAAATTACCAATTTCTTTTATCAAAAAGGATTCAATATTTTAAGTTGTCAACAGTACGTAAACTCTATTGAAGATATGTACTTTATGCGCATACGTTTAAATGCTGATGGTACAAACATCTCTAAAAAAGAATTAGAGAAATCTTTTTTAGAGTTGGCAAAACCTTTAGAATTCGATTGGTCAGTAAATTATGGTGATAAAAAGCAGAATGTTGCAATTATGGTATCACATACCAGTCATAATTTATACGATTTATTAGAGCGATATAAAGAAGGGCGTTTGAATTGTAATGTACAAATGGTAATTAGTAATCACGATAAATTAAGGCACATTGCTGATATGTTTGGTGTACCTTTTTATCATTTACCAGTTACAAAAGAAACAAAACAAGAACAAGAAGCGCAGGTAAAACGATTGCTAGATACCAATGAGGTTGATTTGGTAATAATGGCTAGGTATATGCAAATTTTATCTTCAGATTTTATCAACCATTTTCCAGAGAGAATTATCAATATTCATCACTCGTTTTTACCTGCTTTTCAAGGTGCAAATCCATATAAGAAGGCATATGAAAGGGGAGTGAAGTTAATTGGAGCAACAGCCCATTATGCTACAGAAGATTTAGATGAAGGACCCATTATTGAGCAAGATGTAAAACCAGTTACACACGAAAGTACGCCAACAACGTTAAAAAGAATAGGGGCAGATATAGAAAAGTTGGTGTTGGCTAGAGCTGTAAAATGCCACTTAAACAATCAAATAATAGTATCAGGAAATAGAGCAATTGTTTTTCCGGAAGCAGGAGAATAATAGAAATGCAAATTTATAATTACGAGTGCTGTTATTTTATATATTATAATTCGTAATTATTAATTATTGATGAGTAGTTGAATATGAAAATAATCTGTATTGGGCGCAATTACGCAAAACATATCGAGGAATTAGCAAATGAAAAACCAGTACATCCTGTTGTTTTTTTAAAACCAGACTCGGCTATTTTGCCTAGAAAAAATCCTTTTTTTATACCACCATTTTCTAATGATGTACATTATGAAGTTGAGGTTTTGGTAAAAATTAATAAAGTAGGCAAACATATTGATGCAAAATTTGCCCATAAATATTATGATGAAATTGGCTTAGGAATCGATTTTACAGCCAGAGATGTACAAGCAAAATGTAAAGAAAAAGGGTTGCCTTGGGAAAAAGCTAAAGCTTTTGATGGTAGCGCTGTAATTGGTGAGTTTTACCCAAAAGAAAACTTCGATTTAGAAAATTTAAAATTTCAATTGTACAAAAATGAAGAATTGGTACAAAATGGTAATACCAATGCCATGTTATGGAAAATTGATGAATTAATTAGTTATGTTTCGCAATATTTCACACTAAAAAAAGGCGATATTATCTTTACAGGAACCCCAGCAGGCGTTGGTAAAGTTGCTGAAAATGATATTTTAAGAGGGGTAATCGAAACAAAAGAAGTATTTTCAATAAAAGTAAAGTAAGATTTAAGTAACTATTTCACTTTTTTGGCAAATATTTATTTTTTTATTTTTAAAAATATTATTTTAAATCAAACCACTTAACAGCATCATTAATACCATTTTCTATATTGTTTTGTTGATGATTTAATTGCTCTCTAGCTTTTTGATTACTATAAAAATTAGAAACACACAAAGTTTTTAAATTGGTAACAGAAATATCTGTTTTTACTCCAAAAAAACGAGTAATACTGCCTAAATAACCCACAGTAATTAAAACTGCTTTCGGAATTTTTACAAACTTACTTTTTTGTTGCAAAGCTTTGGTTACCTTTTTATAAAACTGTTTGTAGCTTAAGTTTTCTCCAGATAATAAATACGATTCTCCATGTTTGCCTAAATCAATCGCTTTTACAATCGTTTGTGCAGCGTCTTTAACGTTGATAAAGCTCTTTCCACCTGGAGGATAAAAAATAATTTTCTTTTTAACAGCAGATAAAATGATTCGTCCAGAACTGGGTTTGGTATCGTATTTACCAATCATAAACGTAGGATTTACAGTAATCACTTTAGTTTTTTGTTGAGAATTCCCAACTTTAAAAACTGCATTTTGTGCTTCTAATTTGCTTTGTGCATAGAGCGATTTATCAAAAGGAGCTTTAATCGATTTTGTTTCATTTCCAGGGTTTTGCAAACTTCCATAACCAAAAGCATTGGCAGAACTTACATTAATAAATGTTTCAATATCATTTTCAATGGATTTTTCTAGTAAGGTTTTAGAAGCATCAACATTTACTTTTTGGTAAACGGAATAATCTGTAATATTTTGATCTGTAATAGCAGCAACATGAATTACAATTTCTGAATTTTTTATCGCTTCTAAATAACTTTCAGGTTGGGTAATATCACCAATAATAATCTCTAAATTTTTATGATTAGAAAGCGGGAACTTGCTTTTGTTTCGCAGTAAACCAATCACTTTATAATTATTTAGCAATAAATCTTCTATAATATTAATGGCTAATAATCCGCTTGCGCCCGTTATAAAAACAGTTTTATTTTGTAGCATCAATCTCTTTTTTTACAGCTTTACTTAATAACTTCACTTTAGTTTTTAGAGGTAAAATAGCTAAAATATAGCGACTAAATTTATTCAGTTTTCCGGGGATAATTCTGTTTTTTCCTTGAAATAAACCATCTAAAGAAATTTTAGCAACATCTTTTAAAGCTACCACACCCGAATTTACAAATTTGCTTTGTTTCTCAATTCTGTTAGAAACTTCCGCATTTGTTTTCATAGGCCCCGGATAAACCACAGAAACTGTTACATTTTGTGATTTTAATTCTTCTTGCAAACCTTGTGAAAAATATTCGATAAATTTTTTGGATGCTGGGTATACTGTTTTAAATCCAATAGGACTAAAAGCAGCCATACTAGAAATATTTAAAATATAGCTTTTGGGCTGTTTTGTTAAATTAGGTATCAATAATTTTGTTATTAACGATGTAGCTCTTACATTTAGTTGAATAATAGTATCCATATAATCGAAGCTTGCTTCATTTATATATTTAGAACCACCACAACCCGCATTATTAATTAAAACTTCTACAGAAAATGAATTTGCCCAATCTACAAGTGCTAAAATATTTTCTTTCTTGGTTAAATCGGTCTCAAAAAATTCTACTTTTACATGAAGCTTTTTAATCTCTAAAGCCAATGTTTCTAGATTTTCATTTGGCAAAGCCACCAAAAGAATATGGTAGTTTCTTTGGGCTAAATCTAGGGCTAAATATTTACCTAAACCTTGGCTAGCTCCTGTGATTAAAGCGTAATTATTGTTCATTTTTAAATTGTTTCTAAAAAATCAAAGCTACATACTTTATTAAAACCTAAAAGAAATTTCGATTTTTTTATGAAAAATATAAGATTTCTAGTGGTTTTCATTTTCTAGTATTTACTAAGAGTAAATAATTTACTTTCAATAAGAATGTCTTTTGTACATTTGAAAAAATAATTTGAAAAGAAAAAGTATGTTAGGCTTGATATTAATCTATTGGATTGGAAAATATTTTTAAATTAGCAGAAGAGTATCATAAAAGCGAATGGGGATATGCCATTTTAGGAGTTGTTGTTTATTAAGCAGGTATACTATTGTTTAGTATTATAATAGGTATTATTGCAGAAATATTTTCACTAGGTTTTATAGATACATTTAACGAAACCTTATTTGGTTTTTTAATGTTACCATTTGGAATATTAAGTTGTTATATTTTGTATAAATACTTAGAAAAAACTTGGAAAAATAACGATCCTTCTAAAAACAATAATTTAGATGAAATAGGGAAGGTGTTAGAATAAAAAAACTGCTACATAAATGAAGATACTAAGCTACATATTTCTTTTCTACGTAGGTTTCTATTTTTATAGATTGGCAGAAAATCATCAAAAAAATAAATGGTTATTTGCCATTATAGGAATCATCACTTATTTACTATCACTTTTTATATATCCATTGTATCTAAGACTATTTTACAAAGAAGAAATATTAGACATAAACCTTGTTTTGGTTTCTTTAAAATCTTTTTTAATAGCTTTAATTAGCCTATTTATCCTTTTTCAAGTACTTAGTTTTATGTGGAATAAAAAAGAGAAAGTAAATAATCAAGAAATAAATACAATTGGAAATCACAAAAAATAAAGCAACTACTTTGTAGGTTTATTTATGCAGGCAGAAATAATTACCATAGGAGACGAAATTTTAATAGGACAAATTGTAGATACTAATTCGCAATTTATTGGGCAACAATTAAATAAAATTGGGGTTGCTGTATATCAAATAACCTCTATACAAGACGATGAGCAACATATTTTAAATGCTTTAAAAGAAGCGCAAAGTAGAGTAGACATTGTAATTCTTACAGGAGGTTTAGGTCCTACAAAAGACGATATCACAAAAAAAACAATTGCAAAGTTTTTTAATGATGATAAAATTGTAGAATACCCAGAGGTAATTACACATATAAAAGGCTTGTTTGCAAAAATGAATCACCCTTTTAAAGAAATTCAACGTTATCAAGCGCAATTGCCATCAAAGGCTACCTTATTAATGAATCATTTTGGTACTGCCCCAGGCATGTGGTTTTACGAAAATGAAACTGTTTTTGTATCACTTCCAGGGGTTCCTTATGAAATGAAGGGATTGATAAAAAATCAAGTACTACCCAGAATTCAAAAACAATTCAAATTACCTTTTATCATCCATAAAACCATTATGACTTATGGCCAAGGAGAAAGTACCATTGCAGAAATTATAGAAGATTTTGAAAACAGTTTACCAAAACATATCAAATTAGCCTATTTGCCTTCTTATGGTAGAGTCCGCTTGCGTTTATCTGCAAAAGGCGAAGAAAGAATAGAGTTAGAAAATGAATTAAATGCAGCAGTTGCAAAAATATACCAATTAATACCAGACATTATTACAGGTTTAGATGATGATGCTTCTCTAGAAAAAAGAGTAGGAGAACTTCTAAAAACCAGTAATAAAACCATTTGCACAGCAGAAAGCTTAACAGGAGGTAAAATTGCAGCAACTTTAGTTTCTGTAGCAGGTGCATCTGCCTATTTTAGTGGAAGTTTTGTAACCTATACAGCAGCAGTAAAAAACAAAATATTAAATGTTTCTAAAGAAACTATAGAGAAGCATACCTTGGTTAGCAAACAAGTTGCTTTAGAAATGGCAAAAGGTGCAAAAGAAAAATTACAAACCAATTATGCCATTGCAGTTACAGGAAATGCAGGTCCCACAACAGATAAAAACACCGATAATTTAGGCACTGTTTTTATTGCTTTAGCTACAGATAGTAAGGCAATTGTAGAAGAATTTAACTTTGGGCAACCCAGAGAAAAAGTAATAAATAGAACCGTAAGTAAAGCCTTAGAAATTTTACAAAGAGAAATTCTTTAAAAATTTCTAAATTTCGTTTGTTCAGAATTATATTTATATGTAAATTTGCACCTCGTTTAGAGATAACACTATAAAATACTGTCAAGAAGATGTCTAGAGTTTGTGAATTAACAGGGAAAAAAGCAATGGTTGGGAACAATGTTTCTCACGCTTTAAATAGAACAAAAAGAAAGTTTGACGCTAATTTAATGACAAAGCGTTTTTACATTCCAGAAGAAGATAAATGGATTACATTAAAAGTATCTGCTTCTGCATTAAAAAATATTAACAAGAAAGGAATTTCTGCAGTTATAAAAGAAGCGAGAGCTAACGGATTTTTAACTAAATAAGTTCTAGCGGATTAAAATTATACAGAGATGGCAAAAAAAGGTAACAGAGTTCAAGTAATTTTAGAATGTACAGAGCACAAAGCTTCTGGTAAACCAGGTACTTCTAGATATATTACCACAAAGAACAAGAAGAACACTCCAGATAGAATGGAAATTAAAAAATTCAATTCTATCTTAAATAAAATGACTGTTCACAAAGAAATTAAATAATTAAACTATCTAGAACTCAGAATAGAGCACATAGATTTAAAAATTTAGACAATGGCAAAAAAATCAGTAGCATCGTTACAAACAGGATCAAAAAGATTAAGTAAAGCTATAAAAATGGTAAAATCTCCAAAAACAGGAGCTTACATGTTTGTAGAATCTATTATGGACCCTTCAGAAGTAAATGACTTTTTAGCAAAAAAGTAAGCATTTACCTATAAAATATTAAAAACTACTTTCTATTTATAGAAAGTAGTTTTTTTTGTGCCTTATTATTGCGTATTTTTGGGCGTTACCTAAAGGTCGCGCTTTTCACTGTATCTTTTTTTCGTACCTCAAAAAAGGATGTCGTTTCAATCGCTAACGCAAAAGGCAACTTTAATGACAATTTGACCAAACACAATAAATGGCACGTTTTTTAACGTATTGTTTATCAAATAAAATAAAAAATGAGTTTTTTTAAAAAAATATTCTCGAAAGAAAAAAAAGAAACTTTAGACAAGGGGTTAGAAAAAACTAAAGAAAGTTTCTTTGGCAAACTTACCAAAGCGGTTGCAGGAAAATCTAAAGTAGATGATGATGTTTTAGATAACTTAGAAGAGGTTTTAGTTGCTTCTGATGTAGGAGTCAATACAACCCTAAAAGTAATCGAAAGAATAGAAGAACGCGTTGCCAAAGACAAATATGTGGGCACAGACGAGTTAAATAAAATTCTAAGAGAAGAAATAGCAGGTTTGCTTTCAGAAACCAATATTGGTAACGAAACCGAATTTAAAGTACCACAAATAACTGCAGATAAAGAGGGCAACAAAATGCCTTATGTTTTAATGGTGGTTGGTGTTAATGGTGTTGGTAAAACAACTACTATTGGTAAACTAGCAGCACAATTTAAAAAACAAGGTTTAAAAGTAGTTTTAGGTGCAGCAGATACTTTTAGAGCAGCAGCCATAGACCAATTACAAGTTTGGGCAGACAGAACTGGGGTGCCAATTGTACGTCAAGAAATGGGATCTGACCCAGCTTCTGTAGCTTTTGATACCTTAAAATCTGCAGTAACACAAAAAGCAGATGTTGTAATTATAGACACTGCAGGTCGTTTACATAATAAGGTAAATTTAATGAACGAGCTAACCAAAATAAAACGTGTTATGCAAAAAGTGGTAGAAAATTCGCCACATGATGTGTTGTTAGTTTTAGACGGTTCTACAGGTCAAAACGCATTTGAACAAGCCAAACAATTTACCAAAGCCACAGAAGTAACTTCTCTTGCAGTAACCAAATTAGATGGTACAGCAAAAGGTGGTGTTGTTATTGGTATTTCAGATCAATTTAAAATACCTGTAAAATATATTGGAGTAGGAGAAGGTATAGACGATTTACAAGTTTTTAACAAACACGAATTTGTAGATTCTTTTTTTAAGTAATTTATCGTTTTCAGTCAAATAATTAATAATATAATTCCCTATTCATTGCTTTGTAAGCTTAGTTTTTTCTGTTTGGAAATAATTAAAATTGCACTAGGTTTTAGAAAATAATACTGTTTATTATCAATATTATCCTTTATGTTTATTGAGTTATAGATTTAAAATTAATAAATAAAAGCACTTATTTTACTCCACAATTCATCATCAAAATTAGACAATCCAAAATTTGTATTGTTTGCAGATTCACCCATTCTAATAATTACTAATTTTTTACTGGGTACTATGT
The DNA here is from genome assembly GCF_965656025.1 of Polaribacter sp. GTDB lineage: Bacteria > Bacteroidota > Bacteroidia > Flavobacteriales > Flavobacteriaceae > Polaribacter. The sequence continues at coordinate 19,958 of NZ_CBFHJT010000022.1, read as the reverse complement.
AGATTTTTTGATCGTTTTTGCCCAAAGCAGCAATCATATCATTAGGTGCATTTGGTATTAATTTACCAGAAAACTCTGTTTGTGTTTGAGGCAAATGATAACTTTCTTTTCCATTTAACCACCATAAATAGCCATAAGCTTTATTAATATTTTGCGAAGTATTGGTTGCTTCGATTAAAAAATTTTCTTGAATTATTTGAGATTTTACCCATTTACCATTAGCCAAAGTAAGCAAACCAAAACGAGCCATACTTCTGGTATTGCTCCAAAATACATTCAAATCACCAATTTTTCTCCAAATTCCTGTCATTCCTATTTTATCCTTTAATCTCGATTTAAAAAAAGCATCAAAACTTGAATTTGTTGCATTTGCAATTACATCTTGCATTTTTACATATACATTATGATATGCCCATCTTTTTCCAGCATCTTCAATATATTTTAAGTTTTTGGGAGATACATCATCACCTAAAGAATCGTCTAAGCCAGTATTCATAGAAAGTAAGTTTTTACAGGTAATTAAGTTTTCTTTTTCTATTGGTATACTCGTCCAATTATTACCTAAATAATCAGACACTTTATCATTAATATCTAATAAACCTTCTTTTTGCGCAATTCCAGAAACAGCGGTAGTTAAAGTTTTGCCAGCACTTGCCCAATACCAAACGGAATTAGAATTATGGTTATTAAAATATGCTTCTACAACTATTTTACCATTGTGTAAAATCATAAAACTTTTAGTGTTTTTTTCTGCTAAAAAATTTAATAATGGTTGTAATTGGCTTTCTTCCCAATTTAAATCTTTTGCATTTGTAGTTGCCCATTCGTTAGAATCTAGTGGAGGAAAATATAGATTTTCATTTGTTGGATTTATAATGAGGGTATTTGTAGTTTCTTTAGAACAGCTCAATACTATAAATAGAAAAATAAAAAGTATTATTTTTTTAATCATTTATAAATTTTTGTTTTTGACTAATTTACGGTAAAAAGGTTTAAAATGTTATATTTGATAATCAAATTAAAAACATGAAAAATCTACTTTATTTCTCAATTTTATTCTTTTTTATCATTGGATGTCAGGAAAAAGAATCAGTTTATAAAGATTACTTTAAAAAATATGATGAAACTGCTGCTTTAGAAGCAGCACAAAAAAATAGCAGTAATCGAATGAAATTTAAACTAATTCAATCTAAAATTTTAGACATGAATCAAGTTTTTGCTCCATTTCAAGAAGATTTGGCTTCTTTTTCAGAAGAAGATTATAATACCTTAAAACCTTTAATTTTAGAACAAAATATACCTCAACTTCAAAAAAGTATAAAAAAAGGAACTTTAACTTACGAAAAACTAACGTTTTTTTATCTCTACAGAATTCGAAAATTCGAAAGTGATTCTACTTTATCTCTAAATAGTATCATCGCTTTAAATCCAAATGTGATAAAAGAAGCCAGAGAAAGAGACAACAATAAAAAACCAGTTTCTGATTTTTCTATCTACGGAATGCCAATTTTACTAAAAGATAATATCAACACCAAAGACATGCCAACAACTGCTGGTGCCATTGCTTTGGCAAATAATAAAAACACAAACGATGCCTTTATTGTAGAGAAATTAAGAGAAAATGGCGCCCTTATTTTAGGTAAAGTAAATTTAAGTGAATGGGCGTATTTTTTCTGTTCAGGTTGTCCTTTAGGCTATTCTGCAATTGGAGGTCAAACTTTAAATCCTTATGGAAGAGCAATATTTGAAACAGGTGGTAGTTCAGCAGGAAGTGGAGTGACAGTAGCAGCAAATTTAGCTGTAGCAGCAGTGGGTACAGAAACATCGGGTTCTATTACATCACCATCAAGTTTAAATTCTGTAGTGGGTTTAAAACCAACTATTGGCGTTTTAAGTAGAACAGGGATTGTGCCAATTTCATCAACGCTAGATACACCTGGGCCAATGACAAAAAATGTGATAGATAATGCCATTTTTATAAATGCAATGCGTGGTTTTGATAAAAATGATGCAGCCTCAGAACTATTAGAACAGGATTATGTTCAAAATGGATTTAGGAATACATTTGAAGATAGCAGATTAGGTGTTTTAAAACCTTTGTTATCAGACTCAATTTACAATGCAACTGTAGAAAAATTAAAAAAAGTAGGAGTAGAGATCGTAGAAATTACACCCCCAGAAATTTCTTTTAATGGTTTTATAACACTTTTAAACATAGATATGAAACACGATTTACCTAAATATTTGTCATCTCAAGCAGATACTTCTGTAAAAATTAAAAATGTTAAAGATGCTGTTTCTTTTAATGTAAAAGACTCTATTTTAAGAGCACCTTATGGGCAACAACTTTTTGAAGGTATTTTAGAAGATGAAACTACTCTTGAAGAATTAGCGATTATTAAAAGTAATCTGAATAAAGAAGGAAAAAAATATTTACAAGCGCTTTATGATGAAAATTTAGACGCTATTTTATCGATCAATAATTATCATTCTGGTATTGCAGCAGTTTCTAAACACCCAACTTTAACCGTTCCTATGGGTTATAAAGACTCAGGTGAGCCTATAAGTTTAACATTTGTAGGAAAGCCATTTTCAGAAAGAAAATTGTTAGAAATTGGTTATGCTTTTGAGCAATTAACTAAGGTTAGAAAAATGCCAGAAAACTATCGTTAATACTATTTATTTATCATTTTAAAACTCGTATTTTTGCACTCGTTTTAAAAACGAAACAATAATTATATTTATACTTGCCAATAGCGAAAAGTTCTTGGCTAAAAGCTTTTAATATGCGTACAAAAACCATCAAAAAAAATAAAATTAACGTTGTTACTTTAGGTTGCTCAAAAAACGTTTATGATAGTGAGGTTTTAATGGGGCAATTAAAAGCCAATGGTAAAAATGTGGTGCACGAAGATGTAAATGATGATGGTAATATTGTTGTAATAAATACGTGTGGTTTTATTGGAAAAGCTAAAGAGGAATCTATAGATACTATTTTACACTATGCACAAAGAAAAGAAGCTGGCGAAATAGATAAAGTCTTTGTTTCGGGTTGTTTAAGTGAACGATACAAACCAGATTTAGAAAAAGAAATTACGAATGTAGATCAGTATTTTGGCACACATGATTTGCCAAATTTATTACAAGCTTTAGAGGCAGATTATAAACACGAATTAATTGGCGAGCGTTTAACAACTACGCCAAAACATTATGCCTATTTAAAAATTGCAGAAGGTTGTGATAGACCTTGTTCTTTTTGTGCAATTCCCTTAATGCGAGGCAAACACAAATCTACACCTATTGAAGATATTGTTACAGAAGCTACAAAATTAGCAGCAAAAGGTATTAAAGAAATCATGCTAATTGCGCAAGATTTAACCTATTATGGTTTAGATATTTACAAAAAGCGTGCTTTAGCACAATTGTTAGAAGCCTTGGCAAAAGTAGACGGTATTGAATGGATTAGGATGCATTATGCGTTTCCAACCGGTTTTCCTATGGATGTTTTAGAAGTGATGAAACGTGAACCAAAAGTGTGTAATTATTTAGATATTCCTTTGCAACACATAAACACTGAGTTGTTAAAGTCTATGAAAAGAGGAACAACCCATGAAAAAACTACTGCTTTAATTAAAAAATTTAGGGAAGTCGTGCCAGAAATGGCCATAAGAACAACACTTATTGTAGGTTATCCTGGAGAAACAGAAGAAATGTTTCAAGAGTTAAAAGATTGGGTAGAGGAGATGCGTTTTGAACGTTTGGGTGCTTTTCAATATTCTCACGAAGAAAATACGGGTGCTTATGTGTTAGAAGATGATGTGCCAGAAGATGTGAAGTTTAAAAGGGTAAACGAAATTATGGAGGTACAATCTCAAATTTCTTGGGAACTGAATCAACAAAAAATAGGCAAAACATTTCGTTGTTTGTTCGATAGAAAAGATGGCGAATATTTTTATGGTAGAACAGAATTTGATTCGCCAGACGTAGATAATGATGTTTTAGTAGATGCTAAAGAACACTATATTAAAATTGGCGAGTTTATAGATGTAAAAATTCACGAAGCTGGTGATTACGACTTGTATGGAACTCCTGTGAAAAAACAAGAAAAGCCTCTTCCTTTGCATCAAAAGAGGAAATAAATTTTAGCTGTTTACAAACCAAACCTCACAGGTTTTAAAAACCTGTGAGGTTTTATTTTTTATAAATAAGTAAAATTATTTGCCTAAGAAATATGTTTATAAATAAGCAATACGCGTTAGGGATTGAACGACCTGTTTGAGTTCTTTTTACTTTTTCTGTAAAAAAACGAGTAGTGAAAGCCCGTTAAAACGCCCAAAATAAAATATTATTTTAACTTGTCTGAATTCAAAAAGAAAACGGCATTTGCCACAAAAAGTTTTCCATTTTCCCAAAATGATCTAAATAACGGATTGTCTACCATATACACAATGCTTCCTCTTCCCATTGGTTCTTCGCCAACAAACAAAGATTCTGGTACATTTTTTACTGCTTTACTGCCTGCATAACCAGAAATATTTTTGGTGTCTTTATCAAAGTAACCAACATTATACCCGTTTTTTAAATAACTATAAGAAGTACCACTTAATTTTAGAGAAAAATAGGCTTTTCCATAACCAAAGGCTAAAGGATGGGTATTGTCTAAAGTACTTTTAAAAATACTACCTGTAATTAAGTTGGCAACACTTTTACGTTCTCTTTCTGCAAATGGTGTTAAATTATCATCGGTTTTTCCGTCTTCATTTTTCTTTGTTTTTAACGCAAAACCTTTTTTGTTTGCAAAACTATTTAAGGCGTTACCAATAGCAAGTAAAGTACCACCAGAACGTACCCATTTTTTTACTTTCTCTAAGGTAGATTTGTTTAAAACCGAATTATAATAACCACTTGGCATTACAATTACATCGTATTTTGATAGGTCTGTTCTCGAAAAATTATCTGAATTTATATTGGTTGTTGGATATTGTAATTGTGTTTCAAAAAAGTGCCAAACTTCTCCAAAACTTAAAGAAGAGGTTGCTTTACCAGAAACAACTGCAATTTTTTGTTTGTTGATGGGTTTTACAGAATACGAACCAAAATCCACACCAGATTGAGAAAAACCAGTGGTCGCTGTTGTAAATTGACGTTTATGCTTGTATGCAATACTTACTAACTTTGTACTAAAATCCTTGTTTCTATTATCATTTTTTAGAATAATTAAAGAACCACTATTAAAAGATTTTCCATTAGTTGCAAATGGTTTTTCTGCAAACCTTGGTACAATATCATTTTTCAGTAAATCTGCCAAAAAACTGGCATCACTTAAACTATTCCACTTAAAAATATAGGCGTATGTGTTTTTATTTATTTGGGCAGAGTATATTTCATCCGTTTGCTTTTTTATAAATGATGAAACTTTAGATTTAGAAGCAATTGCATCAAAACCATGTGCGTAAGGCAAAGACCAAGCAGTAATATCATAGGTTAAAGAGTCTACAATTTTTGCTTTTGGTTCAAACAAAACTTTAACCATTTTACCTTTTGGCTGATTGGTGTGAATTACCAAATCACTTTCAGTAACATCCATCTTTTCGTTTTCTTGAGTGCTATAATTATATCCTTTTACAGAACCACTTTTCGTATTTTTATATAAAATTTCATGCGTCTCTAATAAAGCTTTTAAACGATTCATTTTATCTTCATTATCGTTTTTTAACACGTAACTCTTATAATTTAAATCCTCATTATCAAAGAATTTTCTAAACTCTGTATTTAATTTTTTAGCATTTTTAGAAGAAATTTCTACAGTAGACAAGCCAGTAGTCATGTGATGCGTTGCTCTGTCTTTTAAAGTCAATACCTCACCTTCATCTGTATTGATTCCTAAACCAGCCATTCCATGTCCTGCTTGCTCATAAGTCATACCAATGGCACCCATATAAGTTGGGTACGTATCTCCATAACTTGGGTATAATAAATCGAAACTTTCTTTAGTAAAATACAACCAACCTTCTTTATCGAAATATTTTGCGTGGTTTTTACCAATGGCTGTCTGAAAATTGCGTTGCCAATCTGTAATAATTTCATGAAATGGTTCTGCAGCAGGTGCAAAATAATAAGGATTGTTTATGTATTGCTCATGAAAATCTACATGTACATGTGGCATCCATTTATTGTACATTTTAATTCTTTGCGCAGATTCTACTTGTGTAGCCCAAGCCCAATCTCTATTTAAATCGAATAAATAATGATTTGGTCTTCCCCCAGGCCAAGGTTCTGAATGTTCTTTGGCATTTTGATCTATATTAAAAGGCGTACTTTTTACTTGATTGTACCAATTTACATATCGGTCTCGTCCATCAGGATTAATACAAGGATCTATAATAACCACCGTATTTTCTAACCAAGCTTTTTTGTTGGTAACCAATTCGTACAAAGTTAACATTGCTGCTTCTGTACTTGATGCTTCATTACCATGAACATTGTAACTTAACCAAACAATGGCTACGTTATTGCTTTCATTTCCGTTGATAATTCCTGTTTGAGAAAGATTATTCTTTCTAATATTTTCTAGGTTGTTGATGTTTGCTTGCGAAGAAATATAGCTCAAATACAAAGGTCTGTGTTCGTTTGTTTCTCCATATTTTTCTAGTTGAACATTCGATAAACTTTGGCTCACATATGTAAAGTAGTCTACAACTTTATGATGTCTTGTAAAGCGAGAACCGATTTCGTAACCTAAAAATTCTGATGGTGATTGGATTTCTTGAGAAAAAATACCTGCTGCAAAGAGCAATGCAACTGCTAAAAATGCTTTAATTTTCATGTATGTAATTGATTAGGATACCAAAAGTAAGGATTATTTTTTTTACTAATTAGAATCTCTTTTTAGAACTTGTTAAAACTTTGTTAGATTGAAATGAAGTGCTCGACAAAGCTTAAAATATTTGTATTTTTATAAAAAATTAACCAAGCCAAATGACAGATACTTTAGAGACGGATTGTTGCTTACAAAGTGTTATAGATCGATGAAAATAACACAAATCCCTTTTAAAAAGACAGGTTTTTTCTCTCCAATAATGTTAGATTATTTAGAGCAAAAAGAAACCATACAGCCATTTTATAATAATTTTCCAAATATTGGGGGCTTTCATAATCAAATTGAGGAGAAACAAAAATCGTATCGCTTGCAATCTCGATTAGTGTTGGTAGATGCTTTAAAAAAGCAATATACAGACTTCGATATTTCAGAAAAAACTGCTGAAAATATAGATTTACTAAAGCAACAAAATACCTTTACCATCACAACAGGTCATCAATTAAACTTGTTTACAGGACCTTTATATTTTTTATATAAAATTATATCTACTATTAATTTATGTGAAGAATTGTCAGAAAAATTTCCGAAACAAAACTTTGTACCTATTTATTGGATGGCAACAGAAGATCATGATTTTGAAGAAATTAATTATTTTAATTTTGAAGGGAAAAAAGTAATCTGGAACAAAGAAGATGGTGGAGCAGTAGGTCGATTTTCTACAGAAAGTTTGCAATCCGTTTTTGATGTTTTTAAAACCCAATTAGGGACCTCTAAAAATGCAGAAGAACTCAAAGAAATTTTTAAAAACGGGTATTTAAAACACAATAATTTAGCAAACGCCACACGCTTTATTGCAAACCAATTATTTAAAACCTATGGTTTAGTTATTTTAGATGGTGATGATAAAAGTTTAAAAGAGCTATTTACTCCCTTTGTAAAAGACGAATTAGAGCACGAAACCTCATTTAAAGAAGTTACAAAAACCATTGCAAAGCTTGAGGAAAATTACAATATACAAGTAAACCCAAGAGAGATTAACTTGTTTTATTTAGGTGATAATTTTAGAGAGCGTATTATTTTTGAAGACGGAGTTTACAAAATAAACAATACAGAACTTTCTTTTTCTAAAACAGAAATTA
>NZ_CBFHJT010000022.1:0-11901 GCF_965656025.1 Polaribacter sp. | reverse complement strand
TTAAAAGAAGTTGAAGAAAATCCGTTAGCATTTTCGCCAAACGTAATTATGAGACCTCTGTATCAGGAGGTAATTTTACCAAATTTATGCTACATTGGTGGAGGAGGAGAAATGGCTTATTGGATGCAACTAAAAAACTATTTTAACAAAGTTGAAGTTCCTTTTCCGATTTTATTGTTGCGTAATTCTGTGCAAGTCATCTCAGAAAAACAACAAAAAAAATTAGACAAATTAGACATTTCTTTAGAAGAATTATTTTTAAAACAACATAAGCTATTGTCTAAAAAGGTCGTAGAAAACTCAGATATCGAAGTAGATTTTGATGAGAAAATAGCCTATTTACAATCTCAGTTTGATGATTTAAAAAAAGTAGCTAAAAAAACAGATATTACTTTTACAGGCGCCGTAAAAGCACAAGAAGTAAAACAACTAAAAGGATTAAAAAACCTTAAAAAACGACTTCTAAAAGCAGAAAAAAGAAGACAAAAAGATTTGGTAGAAAGAATTACCTTGTTGCAAAACGAATTGTTGCCCAATCAATCTTTAGAGGAAAGACAACGTAATTTTTCTGAATATTATTTGGAATATGGTGTTGAGTTTATAGAGGCTTTAAAAAAAGGTCTAAAACCTTTACAATTAGAATTTACAATACTAGAACTTTAGATGAAAGATAAAGGTTTACACGTTAAAAATAGATTTAATAAAGGGTATGATTTTGAGGAGTTAATTCAGAAGAACCCATTATTAAGGGCGTTTGTTTCAAAAAACAAATATCAAAATTTAAGTATTGATTTTTCGAATCCGAAAGCCGTAAAAGAATTAAACAAAGCTTTGCTATTCACTTTTGATAAAATTTCTACTTGGGATTTTCCAGATGAAAATTTATGTCCACCTATTCCTGGTCGTTTAGATTATATTCATCATTTAGCTGATTTACTAAAATCCGAAGAAAATATTAAAATTTTAGATATTGGCACAGGTGCTACATGTATTTACCCGCTACTAGGCGTTGCAGAGTACAATTGGATTTTTGTAGCCACAGATATCGATTTGGATGCTTTAGACAGTGCTCAAGACATTATAGACGACAATGATTTGGGTGCAAACATTAAATTGCGTCAGCAATTTAATGAGCAACAAATTTTAAAAGGAATTTTAGAAGAAGACGATTCCTTTTCGGCAACTATGTGCAATCCGCCTTTTTACAAATCTGCAGAAGAAGCACAAGGTGCTAACAGAAGAAAAACGAGAAATTTAGGCAATAATACGGTCAGAAACTTCTCTGGAAACAACAACGAATTGTGGTATGTTGGCGGAGAAAAAGCTTTTTTGCATAACTATTTATATGAAAGTTCTTTATTTTCCAAAAAATCAAAATGGTTTACAAGTTTAGTCTCTAAAAAAGAAAATGTAGAGAGTTTAGAAAAATCATCTAAAAAATTGGGCGTTAGTGAGTTTAAAGTAATTCCGATGCAACAAGGTAATAAAGTAACAAGAATTGTTTGTTGGAGTTTTCAGTAAGTAGTTTTCAGGCATCATCACCTCGATTAATAAAAACGCAATAAGCTATTTAATCTGTAAAATCTGTATTTTTTTTCTTTACGAAATAACTAGTTGAAAACCACATCTTCAATTTTATACTTTTTACAAATAAAATGTAAAATAGTGTACACCAACATATGTACAAAAACCAAGCAAATAAAAGCATATAAAGGAACTCCGAACAATTGATATGGCCAATAATATGTCCAAACTCCTAAATAAATGGTAATAACTTCACCAAAAGCAGGCAAAATTAAAGCCAATATAATTGCTAAAATAATTTTGTTTTTTTGAGTTTGTTCTTTTAACAACGGAATTAAATTTCGTTCTAATTTGTACAAATAATGAAAAGCAAGCACCCAAGCAAAAGGCAACCAAAGAGGCAATGCGCTATCAACTTCATGATATTCCCAATAACCATTTGTAACTCCCCAAGTTTCGCCAACAATACCGCCAAAACAAGTCAATAACATACCTGCTAACAACAACCAGTTTTTGTTTTTTGGTTTATAAATATCTTTGTAAATATTATAAAAAATTTTTAAAAGTAAAATACAGGCAATTAGCAAATCATGTTCTTTAAAGTAGCCAATAAAAACACCTGCAATTACAAGTTTTAAAATAGCTTTTAAAACTTCAATAAAAAATTCTTTTTTGTTAGTGATCAAAATTTTGCCCCTTTTTTAAAAGTTTTTGGTATCTTTTTTCGTACAATTTAAAAGAAAGAAAGTAGGTTAATAAAAAGTACAAACAAAAGATAGAGGTAAATTTAAACAAAAAAGTAAATGATAAAATTCCTTTTACACTCTCTAAAGCTTGAAAAATAAGACTAAAAGGGATTGCAAAAAACAAGGCTTGTTTAAGTGCATATTGTAACCTGTTTTCTCTTTTTTGTTTCCAATAGTTAATAAAATCATTATTCTTTTTTTTATAATGCTCTTTAGAGTTCATTTTAGTTTTTTAAAGCACCAAATATAAAAAAACCGAAACAGTTCGTTTCGGTTTTATAAAATAAATTTATTGTAATTCTTACAAATTAGGAATCACTAATTCTTGACCTGGATGTATTACATCTGGGTTTTTTAAAATGTTTCCATTGGCTTTAAATATTTCAGTGTATTTAGATGCTTTGCCATAATATTGTTTGGCAATTTTGCCTAAAGTTTCTCCTTTAGCAACTGTATGTTTTGCATAAACAGAATCATCTTCTACTTTAATATCTGCCATTATATCTGTTGGGTTTTCACCACCAACTTTTTTAATTTCGTCCCAAATTAAATCTTTTTCATAAGGTGTTTTAGCAGTTCCCCAAACTTTTAATTGTCCGTTTTCTTCTTTAACGTCACCATTTTGAATGTTTAACTGTTCTCCTAAGTCTAAAACACTTTGATATTTTGCTCTCATTTTTATTTTTTTGATTGTTTAATTATATCTGAAATATACAAAAAAACCGAAGTAATTAACTTCGGTTTTTCGATAAATGTATAAATTCTATAGATGAAAGTTATTTACTTTCTACAATAGTAAAAGGAAAATATTCCGAAAAAAGTCCAGAATTTCGCCTCGCTATAAGTGTATCACTTCATCATAAGCATCAGCTACAGCTTCCATCACAGCTTCACTCATTGTTGGATGAGGGTGAATTGCTTTTAAAACTTCATGTCCTGTAGTTTCTAATTTTCTTCCTAAAACAGCTTCTGCAATCATATCTGTAACTCCGGCACCAATCATATGGCAACCTAACCATTCACCATATTTAGCATCAAAAATTACTTTTACAAAACCATCTGGTGTTCCAGCAGCTTTTGCTTTTCCTGAAGCAGAAAATGGGAATTTACCAACTTTTAAATCATAACCAGCCTCTTTTGCTTTTTCTTCGGTTAAACCCACAGAGGCAATTTCTGGAGTTGCATATGTACATCCAGGTACATTACCATAATCTATTGGTTCTGTATGTAAACCAGCCAGTTTTTCAACACAAGTAATTCCTTCTGCAGAAGCAACGTGTGCCAAAGCTTGTCCAGGAACCACATCACCTATAGCATAATAACCAGGAATGTTGGTTTGGTAATAATCGTTTACTAAAATTTTGTCTCTATCAGTAATAATACCCACATCTTCTAAACCAATATTTTCAATGTTCGATTTTATACCAACTGCAGATAGTACAATATCAGCCTCTAATTTTTCTTCGCCTTTTTTTGTTTTAACAGTAGCAACCACTCCATCACCAGAAGTATCTACAGCTTCTACAGAAGAATTTGTCATTACTTTAATACCTGCTTTTTTAATAGAGCGTTCAAACTGTTTCGAAATATCTTTATCCTCTACAGGCACAATATTTGGCATATATTCTACTATAGTTACCTCAGTTCCCATAGTATTGTAAAAATGTGCAAATTCAACTCCAATTGCACCAGAACCTACAACAATCATAGATTTTGGTTGTTTTGGTAATGTCATAGCTTTTCTATAACCAATCACTTTTTCGCCATCTTGTGGTAAGTTTGGCAACTCTCTAGAACGAGCACCAGTAGCAATAATAATATTGTCTGCACTATATTCTGTTACTTTACCATCAGCATCAGTAACATCTACTTTTTTACCAGTTTTTATTTTTCCAAAACCGTCAATAATGTCAATTTTGTTTTTCTTCATTAAAAAAGCAACACCTTTACTCATTCCATCTGCAACACCACGACTTCTTTTAATTACAGCATCAAAATCTTTATCAATTGCTTCTGCTTTTAAACCATACTCATCTACGTGTTTTAAATAATCGTAAACTTGTGCAGATTTTAGCAATGCTTTTGTTGGGATACATCCCCAGTTTAAACAAATGCCACCTAAAGATTCTTTTTCTACAATGGCAACTTTAAAACCTAATTGAGATGCTCTAATACCTGTCACATATCCTCCAGGTCCACTTCCAATAATAATGATGTCGTATTTCATAATTGTGTTTGTTTATTTTTTGGGCGTTTTAACGGGCTTTCACTACTCGCTTCACGCTAAAAGCGTGAGAGCTCAAACAGGTCGTTCAATCCCTAACGCGTGCAAATTTACTAACTTTTCTTATTTATTTTAACTTTATTCTTGTTTATTCAATACAGTCCATTCCTTTTGGGAAGGTTCGTAAAGACTTTCTACATTCTTTCAGGAACATCAATTCCCAACAAAGAAAATGCTTGTTTAATAGTGTCTGCTACTTTTTTAGATAACTGTACTCTAAATACTTTTTTATCTTGGTTTTCTTCTCCTAAAATAGATACATTCTGATAAAAAGAATTAAACTCCTTTACCAAATCATATGTGTAATTTGCAATAATTGCAGGCGAATAATTGGCAGCAGCTTGTTGCACAGTTTCAGGGAAAAGTTCTAATTGTTTTAATAACTCTTTTTCTTTTTCATGTAAATCAATCGAAACTGATTTTGAATAATCAAAATTGGCTTTTCTAATGATAGATTGAATTCTAGCATAGGTATACTGAATAAAAGGCCCTGTATTTCCTTGAAAATCTACAGAACTTTTTGGATCGAACAAAATTCTTTTTTTAGGATCTACTTTTAAAACAAAATATTTTAAAGCACCTAAACCAATGGTTTTGTATAATTCTTCTTTTTCTTCATCAGAATAACCTTCTAGCTTGCCAAGTTCTTCAGAAATAGTTCTTGCTGTATCTGTCATTTCTATCATCAACTCATCCGCATCTACAACAGTACCTTCTCTAGATTTCATTTTTCCAGAAGGTAAATCTACCATTCCATAACTTAAATGATATAAATTTTTAGCCCAATCAAAACCTAATTTTTTCAAAATTAAAAATAAGACTTGAAAGTGGTAATCTTGCTCATTACCAACTGTATAAACCATTCCACCAACATCAGGGAAATCTTTTACACGTTGTATGGCTGTACCAATATCTTGTGTCATATATACAGCTGTACCATCTGAACGCAATACAATTTTTTCATCCAAACCATCCTCAGTTAAATCGCACCAAACAGAACCATCTTCTTTTTTGTAGAAAACACCTTTTTCTAATCCTTGTGCAACAACATCTTTCCCTAATAAATAAGTGTCACTTTCATAATATAAAGTATCAAAATTAACACCCATATTTTTATAGGTCGTATCAAAACCAGCATACACCCAAGCATTCATAGTTTCCCAAAGCGCAACTACTTTTTCATCTCCAGCTTCCCATTTTTGCAGCATTTCTTGTGCTTCTAATAAAATTGGCGCTTGTTTTTTTGCATCCTCTTCAGAAACACCAGTTGCAACTAAGTTGCTAATTTCTTTTTTATATTCTTGGTCGAATTTTACATAATAATTACCAACCAACTTATCGCCTTTTAAACCTGTAGATTCAGGTGTTTCTCCATTTCCGTATTTTTCCCAAGCCAACATCGACTTACAAATATGAATTCCACGATCATTAATAATCTGCGTTTTATATACTTTTTTACCAGCCGCTTTAATAATTTCTGCCACAGAATACCCTAATAAATTATTACGAACATGCCCTAAATGCAGAGGTTTATTTGTGTTGGGTGATGAGTATTCTACCATAACAGCTTTGTCATCCGCCTTTGGAGAAACAAAACCAAAACTGGTATTTTCATAAATTGAATTGAAAAAATTGGTGTAAAAAGTATGATCAATTACCAAGTTTAAAAAACCTTTTACAACGTTAAAATTGATGATTTCTGTAACGTTTTCTACTAAATATTTTCCTAAATCTTCACCAATAGCTACAGGATTTCCTTTTTTGTAACGTAGTAAAGGAAAAACAACAACGGTTATATCGCCTTCAAATTCTTTTCTGGTTGCCTGAAATTCTACAGAAGGAATTTCTATATTATAAAGTGCTAAAAAACCTTCTTTTACTTTGGTTTCTATGGTGTTTTGAATATTCATTTACTTTCAAAAATTGAATTGCAAAATTAAGAATTTTATTTGTTTTTTAGAGCAGATTCTATTTAAAAAATAGCTTTTTTAGCAGTTAATAAAACAATGGCTTTATAGCTTTAAAATTGTACTTTTGTAACATGGAAAAACGATTAGAACAACTACCAAAATTAGCACAAGACGTGCAGAAAGAAAACAAAAAGTATTTTGCTAGTTTAAAAAAAAGGACTCCTAAAAACTTAGATTATGTTATGCAAGAATTGCATACAAAGGAGTTTGAAAAAACGGATTGTTTAGACTGTGGTAATTGTTGTAAAACAACCAGCCCTATTTTTATTGATAAAGATATAAAACGAATTTCTAAACATCTAAAAATGAAAGTAGCAGATTTTGTAGACACTTATTTGGAAAGAGATAAAGACGATTTTATGGTGTTAAAAACAGCACCTTGTTCTTTTTTAGATGAAAGAGATAATTCTTGTTTAATTTATGATGTAAGACCAAAAGCCTGTGCTGAATATCCGCATACAGATAGAAGGAAATTCATACAAATTACGGATTTAACTATTGCAAACACGTTTATTTGTCCTGCAACTTATAACATTATTGAAGCTTTAAAAGAAAGGATTCCAATGACTTCCAATAAAAAGATAAGAAGATAATTTTTTAAGTTTTTTTTGAAATAACAAGTTGAAATATTTTAACTATTTTAGTAGCAAATATAATTATTTTGGAAACTATTTTTAATTATTTTGAAACCATCCCTTCTTCACATAGAAGTTTAATTTTAGTTGGAGGTATCACTTTTTTTTGGTTATTAGAAGGAGCTATTCCTTTATTTAAATTCGATTATAAAAAATGGCAACATGCCATACCCAATTTATTTTTTACTTTAACCACCGTAATTATAAATTTTTCATTGGCTTTTTTATTGTTAAAAACAGCAGATTGGGTACAAGCAAATAATTTTGGAATTATAAATTGGTTTCCAGAAATGCCTCTTTGGCTATATGTTGTTTTAGGAGTGTTGTTTTTAGATTTCTTTGGAGCATATTTAGCACATTATACAGAACATAAAATCAAACCTTTGTGGATGGTTCATTTAGTGCATCACTCAGATCACAAAGTAGATACAACTACTGCAAACAGGCATCATCCTATAGAAAGTGTTATCCGTTTTGCATTTACACTATTAGGTGTTTTTGTGGTTGGGACACCTATTGCTATTGTATTTATTTATCAATCGATGTCTTTAATTTTTACACAGTTTACACATGCAAATATCAAAATATCTCCCAAAGTAGATAAATTTTTAAGCTATTTTATAGTTTCTCCTGATATGCACAAAGTACATCATCATAACATGTTGCCTTATACAGACTCGAATTACGGAAATATTTTTTCTATTTGGGATCGAGTTTTTGGCACATACTTAGAATTAGATCGAGAAAAAATTGTGTATGGAGTGGATACGTTTCCTGATGAAAAAACAAACTCTTCTTTAAAAGAACTATTAAAACAGCCTTTTCAAGGGTATAGAAAACCAACTAATCAGTAAAAAATGAATAAACTTAAAAGTTTTTTTTTAGAAAGTAAGAATATAAAATTTTTTTATTTTTTATTCTCAGTCTTAATTCTTGCTGGATCTTTTTGGGTCGGTTTTACACAAGATTATCCACAATACATCGATCAATGGAAAGGTGTTATTGCTGGTTTTAGCCCTTACCAAGACGCAAATGGTAATTTTCAAATGTTTTGGTATGGACCTTTACATAATGTTTTTGCTTTTTTTTATTATGTACATCCAAATTTGCCAAGAATAACCTTTATGAGTTTTTGGTTACTGTCTTCTTACATTATTTATAAAGAGTATTTAAAAAATTATCGAAATTTTAATTACAAAATCGGAATATCACTATTAATAATAACTTTATTAAATCCTTATGTTTTTAAAATGTTTTATTTTGGTGGAAATGATATTTTACTAGGAGGCTTTTTGTTTTTCGCTTTCTATTATTATCATAAAAATAGGTTTCTTTTAGCTGCATTGTTATTTGTACTCTCTTTTACTTACAAGATTTATCCTGTTATCTTTTTTCCGTTTCTTGTAATCAATACTATTAGAATTACGGACATAAAATCGCTGAACTATAAAAAGATTTTTAATTTTCCATTTCTAAAGTGGTTATTTATCTTTTTAATAGCTTCATTATGTTTACAATACGTAGTTTTTGGTAAGTTTGGTTTAATGTCTTACTATCATGTAACTGATAGAAATGCAACAAGTTCTGCATTGTTTTATTTTTTGACTAAAGTTTTGGAACTTAAAATTCCAAATATTTTATCTATAATTGTTGGCTTTTTAGGTTTAACAGTTATATTTTTCTCTTTTGTTTTCGGTAAGATAAATAGGTATTCAGCAATGATTATTGCACTTCTTATTTTATTTATTACGAGTCGTGTGTTTTATTTTAGTTACGAAATTTCTTTACTACTGTTATTACCATTTATAAAATTACTTTTTCATAAAAAAAAGAATACTATAAGCTTTAAGTATTTTTATATTTCTCTTATAATAATTGCGCTCATCACTTTTATAAGTGAGCATTTGTTTCATTTTAAATTAAGAAATTATAAGGGTTTTATTTATTTAATACCAAATTTGATATTAATTTCTATCCTTTTAAAAAATCCTTTTTTTACAAAAAAGATTGTTTAGATTAATGAGATAATAAAAATATTTTTTCTAATCCTTTTATCAAATTTTTCATTTTTACTCCTGATAGATTTGTAAGAATAGAAATTACAATTTCTTTTTCAGGATAAATTAATAAGTAAGTACTTGCTCCAATACCGCCACCTGAATGACTGAATCGAATAGTATTGTTTATTTTTTTAAAACCAATTCCTATACCATAATTAGTATTTTTACCACTTGTTGTTTTTTGAGGCGTTACAAGTTCTTGTAAGGTTTTTTTTGAGATAATATTAGGATAAATAAATTCATTTCCAAAAATCACTAAATCTTCTGAAGTTGATAAATAACCACCACCAGCAGCTTTAAATTCATTATTTACTTTTGGTCCTTCAATAATTTTATTACCTCTTAAAATGTAAAACTTAGTTTTATGGTTGATTTTTTTATCAGTAAAATCAACACATGTGTTATTCATTTTAAGAGGTTTAAAAATTTGCTCTTGCATGTATTTAAAATAATCTTTACCAGATACATTTTGAATTGCAACGCTTAATAGATTCCAACCATAGGTACTGTATTTGAATTTTGTTTGAGGTTTAAATAGTAATTTAGAATCTTTAAAAACGTCCAATCCCTCAACAATTGACATTCTTTTATTTAGTAAAAACTCTCTTCCATTATAATGTCTAATTCCTGCTAAATGACCACCCAATTGACGAACCGTAAAATCGTATTTCTTTTTAGGGAAATCTGGCACATAATTATACAAACTATGATCTAATTTTAATTTTCCTTCATCCACCAATTTACCCAAAGCCAATGCTGTTAAAGTTTTAGAAATACTTGCAATTCTAAATTTAGTCTTTGCGGCATTTACTTTTTGTCTCTTTTTTATATCTAAATAACCAAATCCTTGAGAATATATTAAAGATCCTTTTTTTGAAACAGAGATAGCCATTCCTGGTATGTTTTGCTCTTTTAAAAAATTCTCTCCTAACGATGTAGCTTTATCATTTTTTAAATTTTGAGCGCTTAAAAATTGATTAAAAGCAAGTAAAAAGAATAAGAAGTATGTTTTTTTCATTAAGTAAGATTTCTATTCATATATCAAATATCGTTCCCTAATTTTTTGAAACGCTTCCAAATCTTCAACCCAAGTTTTTCGAATTTCTTCTTCAGACAAACCTCGTTCAATTTGTTGTTGCAGTTTTGTATTTCCTGCATGAATGGTAAATGTGCTACCGAAGAATTTTTCTGTTTTAGGAGTTCGTTGGTAGGCATCCATTAAAAAAGACAAATCTATTTTATATAAATGTTTGTAATTTCTTAAATCAATACCATAACACAATTTATTTTTATGTTTTGGGTATTTTGCACCTTCATTAGCTTGTGGAGTGTAACTAAAATCAGTTTTCTTAAAAAATGGCGTTCCATATCTTTGAAATTGAAACTGGGTTCCACGTCCAGCATTTATGGTAGTTCCCTCAAAAAAACCCAAACTAGGGTAGAGGTTAATGCTTTTATCATTGGGTAAATTTGGCGAGGGTTTTATGGGTAAACTATAGGATGATTTGTGAGTATAATTTTTTAAAGGAATCACTGTTAAATCACACTGAACGTTATTTTTCAACCATTTTTCACCATTAATCATTTGTCCATATTCTCCAATAGTCATTCCATAAACCACAGGCACAGGATGTTTGCCTACAAAACTAGCATGTTCTATTTCTAAAACTGGCCCATCTATATAATGCGCATTTGGGTTGGGTCTGTCTAAAATTATTAAGGGAATTCCATTTTCGGCACAAGCTTCCATTACATAATGTAAAGTAGAAATATAAGTGTAAAAACGTACACCCACATCTTGTATATCAAAAACAACAACATCTATACCTTTTAATTGCGCTGCAGAAGGTTTTTTACTTTTTCCGTGTAAAGACAAAATAGGCAAACCTGTTTTGGTGTCAACGCCATCTTTTACCAATTCTGCAGCATCTGCTTGTCCCCTAAAACCATGTTCTGGAGAAAATACTTTTTTTAAATGAATGTTCTTATAATTATAGAGATAATCTACCAAATGTTGCGTAATTTTTTTGCTTCCCATTACATTTGGCGTAACTTCAACTCTTTCTAAAACCGTTAAAACAGATGTTTGATTAGCAACTACAGCAATATTTTTTCCTTTTAGTAAATTCAAATACAAGGCAGTTCTTTCTGCACCAGTTTTAATAATAGTATCGTTATTTAAACTTTGAATTTTAAACTTTGAATTTTGAACTTGTTTAGAACATGAAATCAACTGAAAATTCAAGAATAGAAATAAGAATAAATATGTACTTTTGAAAGGTTTAAAAATCATTATTAATTTGAATTACGAGTTATTTATTGCAAAACGCATTATTGCCGGCAAAAAGTATAAAAATAGCATATCCTCTCCAATAATAAAAATTGCCATTACTGCAATTGCATTGGGTATAATTATTATGCTAATTGCTGTAGCTACGGCCTCTGGTTTACAGAGCAAAATTCGCGATAAAATGGCAGGTTTCAAGGGTCATATTCAAATTGTGAATTACGATAATAATAATTCCGATGTTTCTATTTCTCCCATAGAAAAAAACCAAGATTTTTATCCTGAATTTAAAGCTATTGAAGGCGTTAAAAACGTTCAAATATTTGCTAGTAAAGGTGGCCTTATTCGAACAAATACCAGTTTTGAAGGGATTGTTTTTAAAGGTGTATCTTCTG
>NZ_CBFHJT010000021.1:6517-39107 GCF_965656025.1 Polaribacter sp. | reverse complement strand
GTTCCAAATGGAACACAATATACTTGGGCTGCTCCTACTTTTGCTCCAGGAGGCTCAATTTTAGGTGCATCTGCAAATGTTAATCCTCAAAACTTGATAAGCCAAACATTAGAAAATACTAGTACCTCTGCAGTGGTTGTTACTTATACAATAACACCAGCAACTACAAAATGTATTGGAAGTCCTTTTGTTTTGGAAGTTACAGTTAACCCCAATATATCGTCTAACGCAATAGTAACTAATCTTAGTTGTTTTGAAGCAAATGATGGTGCCATATCTACATCTATTGAAGGTGGGATTCCCTTTTCCACAGGAGAGCCTTACCTAATTACTTGGTCAGGACCTAATGGATATTCATCCACAGATTCAACGATTTCTAACTTATCAGCAGGTCTTTATACTTTAAGAATTGAGGATAGTACTGGTTTTTTTATTACTGAAGAATGGAACATAACTCAACCAGTATTACTGTCGATTAGTAGTGACTTAGAAAAAGACATTTCCTGTTTTCAAGGAAATGATGGCGCTATTGAAGTTACCATTTCTGGAGGAACACCGCCATATGCATATAATTGGAGTACTACAAATGGCAATGGAATTGTACCCAATGTAAAAAACCAAAATACATTAACAGCAGGCAATTATACTCTTGAAATTATTGATAACAATAATTGCTCAGTTTCTTCAAGTTTTCAGTTGACAGAACCAGAAGGATTAAAAATAGAACCAACGTTTACAAGAGATGTCTTATGCTTTGGTGAAGCTACTGGTGTCATTGAAATTAATGTTACTGGAGGTACAAAAATAGAAGTTTCTCCTGGTATTTTTGATTATCAATACAATTGGTCTGGTCCTAATGGATTTACTAGTTCTTCAAAAAATATTAATAATTTAACTGCTGGAACCTACACTGTAGCAGTTACAGATAATCAAGGTTGTACGACTTCCAATAGCATTAATATTAATCAATCACCTGAAGTTATCATTAATTATTCTAAAGTCGATGTTACTTGTTATGGAGAAGCTGATGGTGCCATTGATGTAACTGTATCAGGAGGCGCAGCACCTTATCAAATTTCGTGGAGTAATTTAGCGAACGGATTTTCGCAGTCTAATTTAACTGCAGGTACTTATACAGCAACTATTACAGATGCTAATAATTGCGTAAAACAACTACCAATTGTTATCGAACAACCACTCTTTTTTATTGACCCAGTAGTTACACCTATTACCTGTAATGGAGAAAATGATGGCTCTGTAGATCTAAACTTAACAGGAGGCATTGCTCCTTTTTCTGTAACTTGGAGTGATGATGCTACTGCAGGAGTTCAAAGAAATAATCTTTCTCCAGGTACGTATACAGTTACTATTATTGATAGTGATATCAACCAATGTCCAATTACAGAAACATTTACATTTACAAATCCACCTGCTATAGCTGTTACTTCTACTGTTATAGATGCCATTGATTGTAATATTGAAAACAGTGGAAGTATTGACTTGGAGGTTTCTGGAGGCACAGCACCTTATACTTTTTTATGGAGTAATAATGAAATCACAGAAGATTTAAATGACATTCCCCAAGGAGATTATTCAGTGGTAATTACAGACATAAATGGCTGTAGCATTGAAAGACAGTTTAATATATTTAGACAAACCCCGGTTGAAATTAATTTCATTGAATCTTTTATTACTAATTGTGAGACAAAAACAGTTACTAAAAAAATTGAAGCTCAAGTTTCAGGTGGTTTTTTACCACATACATTAAATTGGTCTTCAGGAACAATAACAGGTTCTAACAATGAAGTTATGACCACAAATCAAGAAGGTTCTTATGTTTTGACTGTTACAGACAACAATGGTTGTGACTTTACAAAATCGATTTTAATAAATAATATCCCAAGAATTGGAAGCCAAGATTTTAGATTCGATGCTTTTGCTTTAACTACTTATGACCTTTTATCTATTAACGATCCTATTCAATTTACTAATCTTAGTACGGGTAATATTAATAATATCAGTTGGGATTTTGGAGATGATAGCCCTACCATAAAAGAAGAAAATCCAGTACACACATATGATTCAGTGGGTAATTACACAGTAATTCTAACAATAGAATATGAATCGGGGTGTATTTATACAATTGAAAGAAATGTACAAATCACTATTGGATATACCTTAATAAATCCCACTGCTTTTACCCCTAATGGAGATGGTTATAATGAAACAATTCGACCAAATTTTAAAGGTTTTAAAGAAATTGAAATGACTATCTATAATAGTTGGGGGGTACTTATTTATTCTGAAAAAGGAACTGAATTGAAAGGCTGGGATGGAACTTTGAAAGATACAACTGTAGAAAACGGAAATTATGTAATGGTTGTAAATGGTATCACTTTTTATGATAAACCCATTTCCACCTCTACTCCAATAACACTGCTGAAATAATATGAAACGATTTTTGATTTTAGTTTTATTGGTTTTTTCTGTAAATGGTTTGTTTGCACAAGATGTTATTTTTTCGCAAAACTTTTTGGTTCCTGAAACTTTAAACACATCGTTTACAGGCGCTTTAAGATCATCTAAAATGGGAAGTGTACATCGTTCGCAATGGCGAAATTCTGCATTTAAAACAAACTCAAATTTTGTTTTTTTTGACACTTGGTTTGAGAGGTATAAAACAGGTTTAGGTATTTCATTTTTAAATCAAACTGAAAGTGCCTCTACCTATACTTTTAACCAAATTAATTTTAACTACTCTATGGCATTTCAAATTAGTGATTCTTGGTATTTTAGACCAAGTATTTCTGTAGGATATGGAATGAAAAATTATGGCTTTCAAAATTTACTTTTAGAAGATCAAATTAATATAAGTGGTGGTGTCATCAATACTTCTAGTTTAGACCCATTATTATTAAGGTCTAGAAGGAATTTCTTTGACTTTAGTTCTTCTATTTTGTTCAATAATGAAGATTCTTGGATTGGTTTGACTGTGAAGCACCTCAACAAACCAAATATTTCTCTAACTGAAAATGGAAATATACCTTTAGACATATTCTTTTCAACACATGCGAATATTCTACTACCTATTTTTAATAATTATAGAAATGATTTTATTGGGATGAGTAAACTCTTTTTAATTACCAATTTCATGTCACAAGGTAAATTTAATCGTCTCGATTTAGGCTTACAATATGTTGTTGATGACCGATTTTCCTTGGGAATTATTGGCTTTACTTCTCCATTAAAAACCACTAACCAAAGTAATTTCTTAAATGCTATAAGTGCATTTGCAGGAGTCCGTTGGAATGGTTTTAGATTTGGTTACTCTTATGATGTAAATACCACTAAACTTTTAAATACTGGAGGCATTCACGAATTCTCTATTTCTTACGACTTTAATGTGAATATTCGTTTTTTAGAACGTTATAAATGTGTACCGTTTTTTTAGAAATCCAAAACAATGAAAAATATTTTGTTCAAAGTTTTTATTGCTGTTCTTCTCCTTTCAATCGAGCAAATAAATGCATTTCAAAAAGTAGTTAATTCCGAAAAAAATATGCTTAAAGTTTTGACTTGGAATATCCAAGATTTAGGAAGAAGCAAGAACAATCAAGAAATACAATTTATTGTAAAAATTTTAAAGGATTACGATTTAATTGCAATACAAGAAGTGGTTGCAAAAGATCCTGCTGGAGCAAGAGCTGTTGCTATTATTGCTGATGCTCTGAATCGAATGGGAAGCAAATGGGATTACAGCATTAGTAATCCTACTAATAGTTCTTCCAACTATGCAAGCGAACGTTATGCTTTTTTTTGGAAGACAAGTAAAATACGACTCCAAAAAAAACCTTCTTTAGACAAGAAACTTGCTTCTAAAATAGAACGAGAACCCTACATTGCTTTGTTTGAGTGGAAAAAAAATAAGACTTCATTCTTTACTGTAAACATGCATGCCAGAACTTATAACAAACATCCAGAAATGGAAATTTCAAATTTTAAATATTACCCTAAACGATTCAAATCTGAAAACATAATTTTTTTAGGTGATTTTAATTTGAATGAAAAACATACAGTCTGGAATCCATTATATAAAATGGGATTTATATCAGCAGTTAAAAACCAACCAACCACTTTAAAAAGAAAATGTGTAGATGGTAATTATTTAAATTACCCAATTGATAACATCTATTTTAATAAAGCATATTTTAAGCAAGAAAAAGCTTACGTAATAAATTTTATAAATGAATGTAAAAATCTAAAAAAAGCAAGAAAAATCTCAGATCATTTACCAGTAGTATCAGAATTGTTATTTAAAAATTGAAAAATAGTTATTTACTTTTTTGTTCTAACTTACAAAGAGTTCTACCCACATTTTTTGCTTTTTTCTTGCTAATCGTTTTTATTTTACTTTTACATTTTTTTATACCTCTGCAATCTTTTTTTAAGTGATATCTTTTACTTGATTTACTAGTGCAAATAAAAACATCTTTTTCTTTAGTTTGATAAGCTGAAGATATACTTAAAATTAAAATGATTAAAACAAGGTTTTTCATAAATACTATTCTGTTGCCTTGAATATAAAGTTTTTTATTATTTTTTCTGTGTTTGATGGCAAATCAGTGTTTTTTATTTTTCGTTTATATCTACATTCTTGTCCCAAGTTGTTACGGGTTTCATACAATGAATCCAAATCATTGCCAAAATAGGTGAAATAAATCCAAAAAATCCCCAACCCCCAGTACTTCTGTTTAATTCTTTTGCTTTGTTTACACAAACTAAAATACCAACAATTCTTAATATTAATATAAGTATTACTACAACTCCTTGATCCATTTTATTTTTGTTTAAAACTAATTTTTAATTCGCTTATTGCTTTTTGTTTCAATTCTGATAATTTATTGAAATCTCTTTTGTTTTTTGATATTTCTTGGAAAATTTTCTCTGCTAATTGATGTTTATCAGAGTTAACAAATCTATCTGGATGACATAATCTACTTAATTTTTTATAAAGGTCTTTTGAACCATTTATACTGTTCATTAAATTAGTCATATCAATATTGGTTGATTTTGCAGATTTGATATTGTCTTTTGTTAAGTCTGAAAAATCTAAATTGCTTTTCTTTTTACGTAACTTAAAAGTTAAGAATAGAATTATTGTTAATTCTATTAATGCAATCCACAACCAAATTGAAATTGAATTGTCAATATTATTCGCAATATTTTCAGTTTTTTGAGAAATATCTGTAATAGTCAAACTATCTTTCTGTAATTGTGTAATGAAATTTATCATAATCTTAATTTAAGAAACCTCCAATATTAGCGTGTTCTTTTAAAGCCCATTTTGCACCTCTAAATCCTTTGTTAGAATGGACTTCCAATGTGTCCCAACCTAACGAAACCATTTTTCTTGTAAGTTCTTCATTATCAAGAACCACACGTCCTATTTCAATTAACTCACTTCTTTCTAAAGGTCTTCCAGAAAGTGCCTTTATTCTAAATCCTCCTCCCATCCATTTTGAAAATGCGTGTTTATATGCACTTTCTCCTCTTGTAATTTTTGCTTCAAGAAGTGTTGGTGAAATTCCTTGTATAAAAGAATATTTTGCTGCTCGATTAAAATCTTTTACTAATCTATAACGTTCGGTCATTTCGCCAAACCATTCTGTAATTTCAATTATTTTATACCACATATTCTATTTTTATATTAGTTTGCTTTTATTCAGGTTGCAGGTAAAGGTTTTGTGTATGATTGTGGCGTATTTAAGCACCTAATTAGCAAATAAAAACCGAATAGAAAATCCCCGAGGATTTTAATAAGTAGGCTAAAACCAGCAATAAATTATACATGGTGTTGTAGCACTTTTTTTATTCAAATATTTTATCATACCATTTCCCAACATCGTCTCTTATCAGGTCATAATATTTATAAATTGTTAAAGCAAGTTTAAAGTCAGCTCTTTTTGATCTATACCCATTCAGTGTGAAATAGCCATAAAAATCCCCATCTTTGTCTACTACAACAGGCGAATCATTTGAGTATTCATTCCAAGGCGAATTAGAATTGTATTCGTTTCCGTAAGTTCCATATTCATTCCAAATAGATTTTGAATTGTAACTATTTCCATAAGTTCCGTATTCGTTCCAAATAGAATTACTGTCATAACTGTCACAATTTAAACATCCTAAATATACGTCGTGATTATTACCTCCATAAAGATGAAGCGTTTGTCCATTAGTAATTGAAGCTAATACTAAACCAATAAAAAATATTAAATATTTATTCATCTGACCAAGAGCTTTTTATTTTAAATTTTATCATTTTTGAAAAATCATCAGGTATAAATCGAATATTTTCATTTTTTACATCATAAATCATAATATATTTATTTCCCACATCGCTAACGACTGAAAAAATATATTGGTTGTTTTCATTTTCTTCATCGTGTTCTTGTGATTTAATTAAATATCCTGATGTCGATAATGAAGTAGTATGCTTAACCATAGTGAACTCTTTATTAAATTCAAAAAAAGTTAGAGATTCTTCGTCTTTGCTTTTATATTGCCAATCTTCACTTTCTTTATCCCAAGTATAGTCAATTCTCGAATTTGTTGAGACGTGAAATTGTCCAAAAGCAAATGTGGTTAACATACAAATTATTCCTGATAGTATAATTTTTTTCATATTCTTCCATTTTTTTAAAATGTGCTACTACATATGACAAGACAACTTTTTCTATTCTTTTACCAATAATTAATAGTTTTAACTATACCCAAAAATAGTTAGTGTAAACAAAAAAAGACTACGGAAATCCGTAGCCTAAGTGAATTATAATAAAAAAGCGTTTCTAAACTAAACCAAAATCTTTAGCTATAGCTACCAAATGTGTAGGATTATTGGCGTTAAAATGTTCTTTTAAAAATTTTAACCTTTTTTCAATAGAGCTTTTACTTGCTGGTTTTATTTCTTCTTCAGCAAAAATTTCAGGTAAATTGTCTTGCAAAATACCCTCAGAAAGATGTTTAATTATTTTGATATCGTAATCTGTAATTTCAATAAGTTTTTTAGGATGAATTGTTTCTCGTAAATCTTCTGATATATAAAAATCACTTTTAGAGTAAATGTATTGTAAGGCTTTTTTTAGTTCCTTTTGTCCATTTCTATTTTTCCAAACATAAGCCTGTATCTGTAAATTATTACATAAGTTCTGTATTCTAAAAGGTTTATCTTCTATAGAAAAAACAATAATTTTTAAATCTGGAAAATCTTCTCTCACTTTTTCTATTAGTTGGTCTCCAGAAGTAATTTTTTGTTGATTATGATCTTCTTGAAAAGATAAATCTGAAATTAATAAATCGTATGGGTTATTTTCTAATCTTGCTTTTTTTAATTTTAGCAATGCTTCATCACAATATGTAGCCTGTGAAATATTAGTAATTTCTAATTCTTCTAAAGTAGATTTTAATCCACTATTAATAATATCAAAATCTTCAGCTATTAAAACTTTTTGAAACATTTGCTATTTTTTAAAATGAATGGTTGCTTTAAAACCATTTTCTAAATTTTTATCAAACTTAATAGTTCCCTTAATTGATTTTATACGGATTTCCATATTTTTAAGACCATTTTTTAAAATGATGTTTTTATCCTTAAACCCAATGCCATTATCTTTATAAATAACTTCATAAAAATTATTTTTTTTACTACAAGATATAACAACTAAACTAGCGTTACTGTGTTTTTTCATATTAACAAATAACTCATTAAAAACCCTATAAATTACAATTTGTTTTTGTTCTGGTAATAAGTTTAAGTCTAAAACATGTAAATCTTTTACAATAATATTACAGGTTTTTAGATTATAATTAGATACTAATTCTCTAAAATAATTTTCAAATTTATCACCTGTTTGAATCACATCGTTTTGGTGAGAAATTTCACGTGTTTTTAAATAAATTTTATCTAAATCTTTAACAACCTCTTCTGTTTGAAATTTCGGGTTTAAAACTTTTATAATGACGTTATAAATACCATTTCCTAAATCATCATGTAAGTTTTTAGCTATTCTAGTTTCGGTTTTATATGTCTCTAGTAAAATTTGTTTTTTATATTTTTGTTTTCTTCTGTAGATGTAGAAAACAAATCCAATAGTTGTTAAAATTGCAAAAATGAATATATTTTTCTTTTGATTATTCTCTTGTTCTGCTATTAACTTGTTTTCAATTGCTAAATTTTTGAACTTTAACTTCTTCTTTTCTTCCTCTTCAAAATCATATTTAATTTTTGCAAATCTGTATTGTCTTTTGGTATTTATAACTTGCATGCTATCTCTTACTCGAATACTTTCTTTTAAATAATAGATAGCTTTCTTTGAATTTTCAAGTTCAATAATTCTATCTATAGCTTCTAACAACCCATTTATTGCATTTTCACTTTTTGCTTTTGAGTACATTTTTTGTGCATAAAAAAGTGATTTAGCTTTGTCCTTCTCATTAAAATAGTCTGATAAATGACTATAACTTGCTATTAAGCCATAATTGTCTTTTTCCCTAATCAAGATTGATTCTGATAGTAATAAATTATCTAAGACTAAAAGTCTTTTATTTTGCAACCACTTTACATAGGCTAAATTACCTATGATTCTCGCTTTTGTTTTTTTGTTTATTACAGAATTTTTTAATAGTTTTTCAAATATTAAAATTGATTTTGAATAGTTTCTTAATTTTATATGAAGACTTGCTAAGTTATTTTTATACTTATTTTTGGAACTTTTACTATCAGAAATTTTAATAGCTTTATTGTAGTTAGAGATAGCTATATCAAACAAAAATTGTTTTTTTGCATTTATTGCTAAACAGTTATATGTTGATGCTATAAAATTTTTCTTTTTATTATTTAGAAACTTTAGCGTTTGAACCGCTGTTGAATCACTTGAAGAGTAACTCCCAAAATCTGATTCTATAATGGCTATATTCAACAAACTTTTTCCTACATTAATACTATCTTTTATTTGGATGTATTTATTTTTTGCTTTATTGTAATAATAAAAAGCACTATCTTTTTTATTCAGCTTTCTAAAAAAATCGGCAAGTTTATAATATGATTTAGCCTCTTGATTAATATTTTTGTTTTCTAAAGCTTTTTTAAGTAATATCCTTGAATAGAACAAAGCCTTCTTATTGTCCTTTTTTTTACTATGAAAGCTTACAATTTTATAAATACTATCAAAATAAACCCCGTTATTGCTATTCTGAAATGAAAAAATAAAATTATTAAATAAAAAAATAAAATAAAAGAGGAATAAAGCTTTACGTTTCATTCCTCTAAAATACTATAAATTTGGGTTTAAAAAATTTTTAATTTCCTCCAGTAGTAACTCCTCCATCACCATCGTCATCATCTTCTGGTGGATCTTGCTCTTCCTCTCCATCTGTGGCTAATAATTCAGATTTAATTAGATCATTTTCTAAACTTTCATCTAATTCTGTACAAGATGTAAAAACACTATTTGCAAATACTATTGCAATTAATAAAAATACTTTTTTCATGATTCTTCTTTTAAAAATTAAACAATAGTGTTGCTGTCTAAGTTTTTTACTTAGATATTTTTGTTAATAGCAACACATTAAAATTTAAAAGAGTCGCGCGCCTCTTTTGCGGGAAGTTGTAGAATAGAATAACGTTATAAATTTGGTTTTCCCAATTCAAAAAAACAACACTATACTACTCTATGTTTTAGAAATAATTCCTTTTTGTTTTTACAGAATTATTTCTTTTACAAAGATGCAAACGGATATAATATTTTGATTAGAAAATGTTTAGAAAAGAATTAGAAATGATTTTCTAAAGTAGATGGAAAATATTTTCCAAATTATTTCTAACTTTGAAAAAACAATAAAAATGCTATGCTAAATAAATTATTCTATGAGTTATTTGAAAAATTAAAAACTGAAAAAGATAATGATAGTGATAGAAAATCTGGCTGCTTTAATTTTTTTGTTGAACGAATTCTGGACGAAAAATATAATTTGAAAAATATTGTTTCTTCTAAAACACTAACAAATTACTACAATAAATATGTAGAAGGAAAAAATAATAATTCTGGTGAACCTAAAAGTGACTTGAAAAATAGTATTGCAAAATATTTAGGTTATAATAGTTATAGTGATTTTGAAAAAGAAAATATTCAATCTTCAATTAAAATCAATTTAAACCAGAGCATTGAATCTAACCAAGAAATAAAAAGAAAAACATTAAAAAAAGTAGTTATTTTAGTTTTATGTTTCTTTACGTTACTTTTTGTACTAAATAAATACTATAAAACTGAAAATTGTATAATTTGGAATATAGATCATTTTGAAACTTCATCTTGTAACACTAAAGATGGTATTAATAATAATTTTTACAAAATAAACATCGAAAACTTTAAAAAAGTAAACGTAGATAATAATACAGAATTCTTTAAAAATGGAAATCCAATTATTTGGTATGGTAAATCCCCTTCAGGAAAAATAGATTTTTTTACACAAAGAGGTATACACCCTGAAACTTTGGAGGAACTTAAACCTATCACTGAGTACATTATAAATAAATATGTTTTTAGTAACAATAATGATAAAACAATTTTAGAATAATATTATGCATTTATTTTGATAAAAAATATTTTGATATTTCAAATTAAAATATTCGGCATTTATTTTACGGAAATATTAATCTAAAGAAATATTAAAACTTAAAATGTTAAATAGAAAATTTAATTGAAAAATAAACAACTCTATTTGTATCTAAATCAAAATAAGGATACTGTCCTAAATTATTTAATGGCAAGTTTTTAATTTGATGATATCGCTTTAAATGGGCTGCTAATTTTGCAATATCACCCTTTGTGGCTGGTTTATTTTGTTCTCTAGTAAGTATATTCTTTGCAATTTCAGCTAATCCAGCTCCAATTGTTGCATTTGCTATTCCTGCCCCACTTATTGTTTCAATTTTTGTTTGGCGTGTTTGTTGTTTGGGATTATTTATTTGAACTTCTGTTGACTTAATAGATGCATCAACATTTTTAAAACGATGAAATGAAACCCTACAAGAATTACTACAAAACTTTTGCACTTTTCTTCTTTTTGGTATAAAATCCTTTTTACAATATAGACAGGAATAATATTTTGTCTCCATAATTTGTTATAATTAAGCGTTAATTGTACGTACAATTAACGCTTAATTATATTAAAAAGCAACTTTTAATCAGTTTTAACATTAAAAACTGTTTCTAACAAATACTTTTGAGACTCTTCGTCTGTGATAATTTTTTCCTTTTTATTTTTTACTTTTTTATTTTTGTTTTCATCTTTATTATTGGTAGGAGTTTTTTCTTTTAGGTCTTCAGAACTATTACTTTCTTGTCTATACCAAGTTTTCTTTTCTTCTTTTGATGTTGGAAGTACTTCTTCTATAGCAGAAAAATGTTTTTGATAGTGAAAATCTTGTAGTTCAAAAAGATGTAAATATTTTGTCAATTCTTTTTCTGTTGACTCCCTTAAAATAACTAACATTTCTTGAGAAAAAAACATACAGACATACAAAAATTCCTTATAACTTTTTTCTAAATAAGCAAATTCTTCAGGTTTTAAAAGCTGTTTGTAACTCATTAATTCAAACAAGTTCTTTTTAAGAATATCTTGTTTTTTTAAAAATATAGTTAAGTTAGAATCAGCTTCTAAATGATAATTAATTTCTAAACTTTCGGATATCCATAATTTATCAAAGGGTTGCACTATTTTCTGGAGTTCTTCAATCTCTTTATAATCAACATAATCTAAAGCAGTATCCTTTGAGATATAAAAAATAGAAGGATACATCAAACCTGCTCTTAAATTCTCATAAATTTCAAATGTATTTTGTTCTGATTTTTTACTCATAATTATCTAAATAGTTTTGAGTAATCTTCTGGTAATTCAGCATCAATTTCTCGTAAATATTTCTCTAAAGCACTCATAGAAGTATGTCCCGTAATTAACATTAAATTACTCTTGGCTTCAAATGGAGCTGAGTTTTCTCTTAATTTTCTGTATAGTCTTGAAATAAAGGTATGTCTGAAGCTATAAATTCCATAATCTTCATTCAATTTAAAATGATTTTTTACAACTTTTCTAAATCTTTTAGAAAAATGGTCTCTTCTATTGGTTTCATTTGCATTCCAAAAACCACCAATTATATTTGGTGTAAATAATAAGGATTCTTTATCTAGTTTTGACAAATCTGGTAATTCATCAAATAAAATATTAGGTATAATTTTTATTTTTAGTGGACTATTTTTTGCTTTAAATTGAACTGTTTTTGTATTGATATTGATGTCTTTTACTTTTAAACGACACACTTCAATAGGTCTAATAAAACTATAAGAAACAAATTTTATAAATAATAATAAATGTGGATCTTCTTTTTCTAAATAGCTAAAAATACTTTCTTGTATTTTTAAAGTATAGGTTTTATTTCTCTCTGGTTTTGATTTTAAAACAGGAATACTTTGTATATAGTTTTCAGTTATTAATTCATTATTCTTTAAAACTTGAAATACACTACCTAGCTCTGTTCTAAAATTGTTTCGATTTCTTGCACTCGTTTTTAATAGAATCGAGTTTAAATATTCTATCAAATTTTTTCTTGAAATTTGTTTAATAAATTTTATATTAGGATACTTTTCCTCCATCCAAATAATAAAGAGTTTTATTTTTCTTCTATAATCTCTTATCGTTCTCTCACTAACCTCTTTTTCTTTTAAATCTAGGGCAAAATTAAAAGCTTTTTCAATTGAAAGCCCCTGCTCCTCATATACTTTTGTTTTCTCTACTTGCTTAGCAATACTTTTTTCTATTGTTTTTGTTTTAACTTTTTTAGCATTTTCTTTGGTATTAGAAGCTGTTTTTCCCTTATCACTTTTGTATTGCACTGGATTTGCAATACCTTTCTGTGATATTGCTTCTTGTATTGCTGACTGTATTGCATTGTTTAGAGATGATGAAATAGCCTTTTCTTCAACCTCATTTTCTATTTCTTTTTCTTTATTAGAATTTTTCAATTTGGTATACAGCTCGTTATTATCTGTAAATGGATTATACCCTTTTCTTAGTAAAATTATGAGGTTTTTTCGATAAGAAGATAAAACACTCATTCTGGCTTCTTTAGTCTTATATTGGTTTACTTTACCGTATATATTTGCCATTCTAATTAGTTTTCCTGTTTCTGGGTTTCTAAAAGAAAAATATACATACCAGCGTTTGGATAAATCTCCTTTTGCCGTGTAAATTTTTGGGGAGGAAAAAAGTGGTAAAACTTTTAAATCGTGTTCCAAATCGTGTTCAATTTTTGTAGTAAAGGTAATTAATTCTTGAATTGATTGCATAAAAAAACAGTTTAGAGACCTAAACTGTTGTTTTATAACGACTTGAATTAGTAGCGGGAACTGGACTCGAACCAGTGACCTTCGGGTTATGAGCCCGACGAGCTACCTACTGCTCTATCCCGCGATTTGGACTGCAAATATACAACACAAAGTAAGTATTATCCAAACTTTATTTTAATTATTTTTTAATACACTTAATTCTAATCAACTACAAAAAGTAATTACCTTTGCAAAATGATACATAAAGCCGGTTTTGTTAATATTATTGGAAATCCTAACGTTGGTAAATCTACCTTAATGAATGCTTTGGTGGGCGAAAAACTCTCTATTATCACTCCAAAAGCACAAACCACAAGACATCGAATCTTAGGAATTGTAAATGATGAGCATCACCAGATTGTATTTTCCGATACTCCAGGAATTATAAAACCTGCCTATGAGCTGCAATCTTCTATGATGGATTTTGTAAAATCTGCCTTTGAAGATGCAGACATTTTAATTTACATGGTTGAAGTTGGTGAAAAAGAACTTAAAAATGAAGCTTTCTTTAACAGAATTATTCATAGTGAAATTCCCATAATTCTATTACTAAACAAAATTGACAAATCCTCTCAAAATATAGTGGAAGAAAAAATAGAGTATTGGAAAAACGAAGTACCGAATGCCGATGTTTTTGTAATTTCTGCTTTAGAAGGTTTTAATGTAACTGATGTTTTTAATAAAATAAAAGAATTATTACCAGAGGGCCCACCTTTTTACCCTAAAGACCAATTAACAGACAAATCAGAACGTTTTTTTGTAAATGAAAAAATTAGAGAAAAAATTCTAATGCATTACAAAAAAGAAATTCCCTATTCAGTAGAAGTAGAAACAGAAAGTTTTATTGAAGAAGAAAACATTGTTAGAATACGGTCTGTTATTATGGTGGAAAGAGACACTCAAAAAGGAATTATAATTGGCCATAAAGGAACCGCAATTAAACGTGTTGGCGCAGAAGCTAGAAAAGATTTAGAACGCTTTTTTCAGAAAAAAGTATTTATTGAACTTTTTGTAAAAGTGAATAAAAATTGGCGTAGTGATAAAATTCAATTAAAGCGTTTTGGTTACAATCAAAAATAACAATCATTATAATTAAATATTCTTGATCATAAAATCATGTAATTTTTTCATTTGAGGCTTTCCTGTTTCTTTACCTATTTTTCCTAAGAAATATAGTAAAATCCAAAATAATGGAAGAAAAACAAGCATAATTATTGGAAAAAAAAGTGATTCATTTAAAGATATTTTTGTGTACAATAAAGCACAAAAACCAATAAATAAAATTCCAATCACAAAATGAACAAACATAAAAAGCGTCCAAACTTGAGGTTTCGGTCCAAAAAGACCTTTTAGTTCGCAATTATTTTCAGAAACCTCTAAAACCTCTAAATGCAATTGTGGAGACCAGAAATGTTCTTCTTTTTTACGTACAGAAATAAAAATATGTCCATCTACAATACTACCTCTAAAATTAGTGTCGTCTTTTTTAAATTCAGCAGAAAACCGTTCTAAAACATCCGTGTAATTCTCTGCTAAATCAATAGAAAACCGAGGCCTTAAAAAAAGCTCGCTATTTCTTTTTTCTATTAAAAGATTCTTTTTTTTATTCACAAAAAAAGCATTTTATAACTCTAAATTTACAATAAAATATCATATAGTAAATTGTATCTTTGCAAAAAATATTAAACACATGAATAGTATTGTTGCCATTGTAGGAAGACCAAATGTAGGAAAGTCGACACTTTTTAACAGACTTGTGCAGCGCAGAGAAGCTATTGTAGACTCTGTAAGTGGTGTTACAAGAGATAGACATTATGGAAAATCTGATTGGAATGGTAAAGAGTTTTCTGTAATAGATACAGGTGGTTATGCCATTGGTTCTGATGATATTTTTGAAGAGGAAATTAGAAAACAAGTTGCTTTAGCCATTGAAGAAGCAGACATTATTGTTTTTGTAGTTGATGTTGAGGAAGGCATTACACCAATGGATGCAGAAGTTGCAAAACTGCTTAGAAAAGTAAAAAAACCTATATTTTTAACGGTTAACAAGGTAGATAACGCAATGCGTGATGCTGATGCAGTAGAATTTTACAACTTAGGTTTGGGCGACTATCATACAATATCATCCATTAATGGAAGTGGAACTGGGGATTTATTAGACGCCATTGCAGAAAAAATGCCCGAACCGGAAGAAATAGACTTAGATAAAGAAGAGTTGCCAAGATTTGCAGTTGTAGGTAGACCAAATGCAGGGAAATCTTCTTTTATAAACGCTTTAATTGGCGAAGACAGAAATATTGTTACCAATATTGCTGGAACTACCAGAGATTCCATCGACACAAAGTACAACAGATTTGGATTCGATTTTAACTTGGTAGATACTGCAGGAATCAGAAAAAAATCTAAGGTTAAAGAAGATTTAGAGTTTTATTCAGTAATGCGTGCAGTGCGTTCTATAGAATATTCTGATGTAATTGTTTTAGTTGTAGATGCAACTCGTGGTTTTGAAGGGCAAGACCAAAATATTTTTTGGTTGGCAGAAAAAAACAGAAAAGGAGTTGTCATTTTAATTAATAAGTGGGATTTGGTTGAAAAAGAAACCAATACCATGCGCGATTTTGAAGCCATGGTTAGAAAACAAATAGAACCATTTACAGATGTACCTATTGTGTTTATTTCTGCATTAACAAAACAAAGAATTTTTAAAGCCATAGAAACTGCTGTAGAAGTTTTTGATAAAAGAAAAAACAAAATACCTACAAGTAAGTTAAATGATGTAATGTTAGATGTGGTAAAAAGCTATCCACCACCCGCAACAAAAGGGAAATTTGTAAAAATTAAATACTGTATGCAGTTGCCTACACAAACACCTCAATTTGCATTTTTCTGTAATCTACCTCAGTATGTTAGAGATCCTTACAAACGTTTTATAGAAAATAAATTACGTGAGATTTACGACTTTTCTGGAGTGCCAATTACTATTTATTTTAGGCAGAAATAAAATTTCACATAAAACTTTAACTTATTAAAAGTAAGTAATTCTTTACAAATTCGACTATCGACTTACAATTTTGTAAATTTGTAAAAATCGAAAGAATGAGAATTATAGAACCAAATGATATAGAAAAAATTGAGTTGCCAATGCAACTAAATATCTCTTTTCAAAAGATATTTACTCATTTTGAAAAATTTGGATCAGAAAAACATAAGGCTCATCCGTTTCATAGTTCTGCATTAAAAATGATTGATATCTTTAATCAATATCCAGAACTGAATGATGGTTTTTCAGACTATACTTTATTAGAAAAATATAAAAAACAAGTAAATCTTTTATTAGAGCCTTTATTTCCAGAACCTTTAAAGTTAAACGAAATAAAAGCAGCTTGCATCCCTTTTTCTTTTGCTTCCTTTAAATTTTCTGAACGTTTTAAAAATATTTTAGACAATGCAGGTGAAGATTACGAATTTAATGTAAGAAACTTCGAAGACGAAAGCATGTACATAATGGCATGTACCTTTATTTTAGCTTTTGTTTATGATTATAAAATAGATACCAAAAGACCTTTTTATTTTGATATACCAGACAAAACAACGGGTACAATGAAATATTACCGAGTTGCTTTTAATGGAGATTTTTCTGACATCATTCCTACAGAAAAAGCACCTAAAATCACAAAAGAAGATTTTAGAGAGCTTTTAAATAATTTTGATAACATCAATTTATGGAAAGAAAAATTTCCACCAGAAAGCTATATTTTTAAGGGGTTTGGTATTATAAATCTGTTTGATGTTACTTCAGAGGAAATGCTCTCTGAAATAAAAGCCAACTTATTGGCTAGTGGAGATAATTTAATCTTTAAACTTCAAAAAAACTTAAGAGATTTTTATAGCTTAAAAGATTTAAAATTGGGCTATTCCATCTTTGACAATATCAATGAGAAATTGTGTGAAACTGTTGTTAATAAATCAAACAGTATTGTTTTAAACAATAAAGAAGAAATTAATTGTTCTTCAGGTTATTTTTGCGATGGAATTATGCAAAAAGTTTTTGTAGAGCATCAAACTTTTGTCATTTCAGACATTGAGGAATATGGTCTTAAAACCAATAAAAATAATTTTTATCAAAATTTATACGATGGTGGCATTCGAAGTATTATTCTAATACCGATAAAAGCTTCTAAAAATGGAGATTTAGCCTTGTTAGAAATCGCATCACCAAAAGCCTACGATTTAAATTCGGTAAATATTAACAAGTTAAAAGACATCATTCCTGTTTTTGAAGCTGCTGTTAAAAGAACTTCCGAAGAACGACAAAATGTATTAGAGGCAACCATACAAGAAAATTACACCTCTATACACAACTCTGTAAAATGGCGTTTTTATCAAGCAGCAGAAAAATTTCATCTAGAATCTCAAACCAATGAGAATGCTAAATTAGACGAAATTGTTTTTAATGATGTGTATCCTCTTTTTGGGCAAAGTGATATAAAAGGCTCTTCTGAAGCACGAAACAAAGCCATAAAAGAAGATTTAATTACGCAACTTACATTGGCAATATCTGTTTTAGAAGATGCTTGTCAAAAAGAAAAATTACCCATTTATAATGAGTTAATGTTTCGTGTATCTACCTATTTAAATGACGTTAAAAAAGATTTAAATGCTGGTGATGAAGTAACAATTTTAGATTTTTTACAAAGCGAAATTTACCCTGTTTTTAATCACATTAAAGACTTAACAAAAAGTCTTAGCAAAAAAGTAGCTATTTACATGAATCGTTTAGATGAAAATTTAAACGTGGTGTATGAAAAAAGAAAAGATTACGAGAAAAGCGTGAATCTTATCAACGAAAAATTGGCGAAATTTATAGATAGAAGGCAAAAAGATGCGCAAAATATGTTTCCTCATTATTTTGAGCGTTACAAGACAGATGGTGTAGAATTTAACATGTACATTGGTGCTTCTATTACCAACAGTAAAAATTTTGATGAGTTGTATTTGTACAACTTGCGTTTGTGGCAATTACAGGTAATGTGTGAAATGGAAAACATTGCTTATACTTTATTAGATAAAATGCCTCACAATTTAAGAGTTGCCTCTCTAATTTTGGTACAAAGCAATCCGTTAGCCATTAAATTTAGAATGGACGAAAAACAGTTTGATGTTGATGGCGCTTATAATATTCGTTATGAAATCATCAAAAAAAGAATAGACAAAGCACATATTAAAAATACGGAAGAACGTATTACGCAACCTGGCAAAATTGCTATTATTTACTCGCAAGACAAAGACGCTTTAGAGTACATAAAGTACATCAACTATTTACAATCTAAAAAACAATTGGGTAAAATAGAGTTTTTAGAGTTAGAAGATTTACAAGGTGTGTCTGGTTTAAAGGCTTTACGAGTAGAAATTATTTATCAAAAAGATTTTGATGAGCAAAAAACCATTACCCTTAATGATCTAATTAAGCAAATAGAAGCTTAAATAGGCAAACCATTATACTTAAAAGAAACACCAAAAGCAATTACACTCACAATAATACCGATCATAAAAACGGTGTAAGTAAGTCTTAAAATTTTGTACTTTCTATTTAAAACCAGGCCTAAAAAATATAAATCTTTGGTTAAAGAACCATATAGATAATCTCTGTCTGTCATCATTTCAGAAATACCCCATTCAAAATCATCTAATTGCATTTGATGAAAATTACCAAAAAACAACAAGTTTACTTTTTTATTAGCAACATCTTGCTTGGTAAACTTACCTTCTGTAATATTGGGTCTGGTTGCAATTATAGATAACACAATAGATACCACTGTAAAACAAACAAAAATAACAGTAGGTATTAAAAGGTGTGCGTTTGAAGGATTATCTAATTTCGGCAACAAATTAGACAAAGCCAAAGAAATAATGATGGCATTTACAGACAATAAAATATTGGCTTTGGTATCTGCAATATTACTTAAAGTCATGTGGTTTCTAAGTGCGACCCTAAACATAGTTTCTACGCCACGTTCTGGTACAATACTCTTATTTTTCTTTAACTCTAAGGCTACCTTTTTTTGTTTAAATTTCCTATTTTCTTTCTTTAATTTTTTTTGATTTTTTAAAGTTTTAGCTATATTTTTTTCTTTGTTTTTACTCCAGTTTTTTAGCGCAAAATCTGTGTAATATCTGTGTTTACGGGTTAAAAAAGATAAATTAACCGCCAACCATTCTGCATTGGTATATACCGTATCTAAACACAACTCCCACTCTTTTCTTAACAAAGCTGTATAATTAGAAAATTTAGATGATGCTAAATGAGAAGAATCTGCATCTTTAATAATTTTTTCTAAATCATTTTGTGGCAAATGATTCATTTTAGTCGCTAAAATAAGATTAGATATCTCTGTGATTCTTTTTGATGCAATTTTTTTAGAAGTTAAAAAATCAGTAGCAATTTTTACACTATTTTCTTCGTGATTTTTGTAACCTTCTACATAACCCGTATCATGAAACCAAGCAGCAATTTCTAAATTTTCAGATGCTGTTGTAGCAACCTCCATATTTTCTGCAATTTCCTTGCATTTTATTACAACTCTTTGGGTGTGCGCCAAATTATGATATAAGTGATTTGCATGTAATTTTTCACTTAGCAAGTTAAAAACATACTTTTCTACTTCAATAATTAGTGCACTCATATCTAGATTTTTTACAAAAATAAACAAATAATAATGGTTTATTTTACTTGATTTTTGTCGTAAATTTATAAAGTACTTTCAACAAACATAAAAAGTGTTTTTTTTGTAAGTAAACAGACCTTTTTTCGTCTTATAAAATATATAAAACAACTACTTAAAAAGAAAGAATTTAAATATGCTAACTTGGAAAAACATCATCAATTTTACTACAAAAGGAAACCCAACTCCAGATAAAAGAGTAGAAAAATCTGAAGAAGAATGGAAAACTATTTTAACACCAGAACAATTTAGAATTACCAGAAAAAAAGGTACAGAAAGACCACATTCTGGTGCTTTGTGTTCTATTTATGATGAAGGGCAATACAATTGCGTTTGTTGCAACACACCTTTGTTTGATTCTACTATAAAGTTTGACTCTAGTTCTGGATGGCCAAGTTTTACACAACCCATTAAAGAAAATGCTATAAAATATCATAAAGATGTATCTTTTGGTATGGTTAGAGTAGAAGTTTTGTGCAATACTTGCGATGCACATTTAGGACATATTTTTCCTGATGGGCCTGAACCAAGTGGTTTGCGTTACTGCATCAACTCAGAATCTATGGTTTTAAATCAAAATAATTAAATCGTCGTTGCGAATAGAGTGAAGTAATCTCCCAAAAAGATTACTTCAGATACTCTTCTTTGGTAAATACAAGAAAGAAAAAAAATGAAAAAAAATATACAAATAGCCACTTTAGGAGGTGGTTGTTTTTGGTGTACAGAGGCTGTATTTCAAGAAGTAAAAGGTGTAGAAAAAGTAATTTCTGGTTATGCTGGTGGCAATGTACCTGGCAAACCCACCTATAGAGAAATTTGCTCTGGTTTAACAGGGCATGCAGAGGTGATACAAATTACTTTTGATGCAAATTGCATCTCTTTTGAAGATATTTTAGTTATTTTTATGACTACACACAACCCAACAACCTTAAATCAGCAAGGAGCAGATAGAGGTACACAATATCGATCTGTAATTTTTTATCATACAGAAACACAAAAAATAATTGCAGTAGAAGTTATCAAACAATTACAAGCGTATTTTAATGATAAAATCGTAACAGAAATAAGCCCTTTACCCATTTTTTATGAAGCTGAACAAGAGCATCAAAATTATTACAAAGAAAATACACAACAAGGGTATTGCAGTTATGTGATAGAACCCAAATTGGCGACTTTAAGAAAACTACATGCAGATAAACTAAAGTAACTGTTTTAATAAAACTGCCAAATAAGTATCAAAAGAAGAGAGAAAAAATGAAGTTAGACATAAAAAACACATTTTTAAATAATTTACCAGCAGATCCTAATTTAGAAAACACAAGACGTCAAGTGGAAAAAGCTGCGTATTCATTTGCAAAACCTAAGAAAACAAAGAATCCAAAAATACTGCATGTTTCTCAAGAAATGGCAAATGAATTGGGTATTTCTAAAGAAGAAACTGCCTCTGAATTCTTTAAAAATGTATTTACTGGAAACGAAATTTACCCCAATACAAAACCTTATGCCATGTGTTATGCAGGGCATCAATTTGGCAATTGGGCAGGACAATTAGGTGATGGTAGAGCTATTAATTTATTTGAAATTGAACAGCAACAAAAAAATTGGAAGGTACAATTAAAAGGGGCTGGAGAAACACCATACTCTAGAACTGCAGATGGTTTGGCGGTTTTGCGATCTTCTATAAGAGAGTATTTATGCAGTGAAGCGATGTTTCATTTAGGAATACCAACAACCCGAGCTTTGTCTTTAAGTTTGTCGGGAGATGACGTTTTACGCGATGTTTTATACGATGGGAATCCTGCTTACGAAAAAGGCGCTATTGTTTCAAGAGTAGCTCCTTCTTTTTTACGTTTTGGAAGTTTCGAAATATTTGCAGCAAGAGATGATCATAAAAATTTAAAAGTACTAACAGATTATACCATAAATCATCATTTTTCGCACTTAGGAAAACCTTCTAAAGAAACCTACATCCTTTTTTTTAAAGAAGTTGCAGAACGTACTTTAGACATGATTATCAATTGGCAAAGAGTGGGCTTTGTACATGGAGTAATGAATACAGACAACATGTCTATCTTAGGATTAACCATAGATTACGGACCTTATGGATGGTTAGAAGGTTTTGATTTTGGTTGGACACCCAATACTACAGACAGACAACATAAGCGTTACAGATATGGCAATCAGCCAAATATTGGTTTATGGAATTTATACCAATTGGCAAATGCTCTATATCCTTTAATTGAAGAAGTAAAACCTTTAGAAGCTATTTTAAATCAATATAAAATAGATTTTGAAATAAAATCTTTGCAAATGATGCAAGCTAAATTGGGTTTATATTTAAATGATAAAAACGATTTAAAATTGATACAAGATTTAGAAGATTGTTTACAATTAACAGAAACAGACATGACCATTTTCTTTAGACTTTTAAGTGATTTTAAAGATGAAAAATCTGGTTTAGAAATTATAAAAGTGGCTATTTACAATTTTGAAGATGTTTCTGACAAAATTATTGATGAATGGGATACTTGGTTTTTAAATTATAAAGTTAGACTTGAATCTGAAGGTATATCAAATTTAGAAAGAAAAGAAAAAATGGATGCTGTAAACCCAAAATATGTGTTACGAAATTACATGGCTCAACTTGCCATTAATGCAGCAGATGCAGGAGATTATAATTTAATTGACGAATTATTTCAACTCTTAAAAAACCCATACTCAGAGCAACCAAAAAACCAAAAATGGTTTGCAAAAAGACCAGAATGGGCAAGACATAAAGTAGGTTGTTCTATGTTGTCTTGTAGTTCGTAAAATTAAGAAATCTGTCAGTTCAACCTTGTGGAGAAATCTAATTGTAAATTTCATGATGAGATTTTTCGACTCCATTTCATTTCGATCAAAATGACAACTCTAACAAAATAAAAAAATATGAAACTAGGTTTAGGTACAGCAGCTTTAGGAAGACCACAATACATTAATGTGAGAACAGCAAAATGCGATAATTCTGATTTAGAGAAATTTAGAAAAGAGAGTTTTCAAGTGTTAGAAAACGCCTATCAAATGGGTATCAGGTATTTTGACACTGCTCCTGGTTATGGTTTGGCAGAAGAATTGGTTTTAGAATGGTTGCAATCGAAGAAAGATAAAACTATTAAAATTGCCACAAAATGGGGTTATACCTATACCGCAAATTTTGATGCAAATGCAACCGTACATGAAGTAAAAGAACATAGCATTGCCAAATTGAAAGAACAATGGCATTTTTCTGAACAACTACTACCCTATTTAAAAGTATATCAAATACATTCTGCAACTTTAGAAACCGGTGTTTTAGAAAATAAAGAAGTGCTAGCGTTTTTACACAGGTTAAAACAAAAACATCAGCTAAAAATAGGATTATCGACTACTGGAACAAATCAAGTTGAAGTTATAAAAAAGGCATTGAGTGTTCAAGTTCATGGAGATTTTTTATTCGATGTTTATCAAGTTACTTATAATTTTTTAGATCAAAGTTTATTAAGTGTTTTAAACGAGCTCAAAGAAAAAAATAAGCAAATTGTTATTAAAGAAGCATTGGCAAATGGACGAATATTTAAAAATGGAAATTATCCTCATTACTCCAAAATGTATTTTCTTTTAGAAAATTTAGCCAAAAAATATAAAGTTGGTGTAGATGCTATTGCTTTAAAATATTGTTTGCAAACCATACCAAATGCGACAGTTTTAAGTGGAGCTAGTAGTATAGAACAATTAAATGAAAATTTAGAAACAAAACGTATCTCACTTTTAGATGCTGATATTGAAGCGTTAAGCAGCTGTAAAGTTTCACCAGAATTTTATTGGAAAGAGCGAAAAAACTTAGCATGGAACTAAAAAAAATTGCTTTTGGCGGTGGTTGCCATTGGTGTACAGAAGCTGTTTTTCAATCGTTAATTGGTATAGAAAAAGTAGCACAAGGTTGGGTGGCTTCTACAAATAAAAACAGCTCATTTTCTGAAGCTGTAATTGTTGAATTCAATAAGAAAATCGACATTAAAACATTAATCGAAATTCATTTGAACACCCATAAAAGCACCAAAAATCATGCTATGCGTAATAAATATCGCTCTGCGATTTATTATTTTTCTTTAGCTCAAAAAGAAGAATGTGAACAAATTCTTATTGATTTACAAACAGATTTCTCCAATAAAATCATCACTCAGATATTGCCTTTTCATAAATTTAAACCATCCTCTGTAGAGTATCAGAATTATTACAAAACCAATCCAGAAAAACCCTTTTGTAAAAAATACATCAACCCAAAATTAAACTTCTTGATAACTAATTTTTCTAAACATACAAAACAAGCAAATTCCATTTAATGTTTTATCTTAGTAAGAAATTCTAACACACTTTATTTTATGTTGCATGAGTTTAAAGAAATTATTAATACAGCACTTGTAAATCAACAAAAAGGTATAAATAATGTTTTAGTTACGGTTGTAGATTTAGAGGGTTCTTCTTACAGAAAACCTGGTGTTAGAATGTTAATTTCTGATAATAACACGTATACTGGTGCAGTAAGTGGTGGCTGTGTAGAAAAAGAAATTGTTAGAAGAGCACAAACTGTTTTTAAAGATAACAAAGCCAAAATAATAACTTATGATGGCAGATATCGATTAGGTTGCGAAGGTATTTTGTATATTTTAATAGAACCATTTGAGGTCTCAAGTAAGTTTTTAAATCAATTTACAAAAGCCTTAGAAAATAGAGAAGAA
Organism: Polaribacter sp.; assembly: GCF_965656025.1. Classification (GTDB taxonomy): domain Bacteria; phylum Bacteroidota; class Bacteroidia; order Flavobacteriales; family Flavobacteriaceae; genus Polaribacter. The sequence goes on along the minus strand of NZ_CBFHJT010000021.1, from coordinate 14,186 downwards.
ATAGAAACTAGTTGCATCTATGAAAAAAGAGATGAAGCCGTTGGTGATTTTGGCACTATTATCTCTTTTAAAAATAATTTAGAATTTACTTTTTCTACAAACAAAATACAAACAAAAACAAACAGTCTTATCTTTAAACAAGCCTTACAACCTTTATTTAAACTACTTATTATTGGTGGCGAACATGATGCAGTGAAACTATGTAAAATAGCTTCTAATTTAGGTTGGCAAATAGAAATAATAACTTCTGCAAAAGACACGAAAGATATTGCTCATTTTTCTGGGGCTAGTACGTTAATTAATTCGACACCAGAAATGATACATTTTTCTAAAATTGATAACAATACTGCCATTGTTATTATGAATCATAGTTATGTACAAGATTTAAAATATTTGATAAAATTAGTAGATAAAACTCCTATTTACATTGGTATTTTAGGCGCCCCAAAAAGAAGAGAAAAGTTATTTAATGAACTTTTTGAATACGCTCCTGAAACTACAGAAGATTTTTTAGATTGCATATACACACCAGCTGGTTTACAAATTGGTGCTAAAACAGCAGAAGAAATTGCAGTAGCAATTATTGCAGAAATTTTGGCAGTTGTTAGAGAAAAAGAACCACATTCTTTAAGAGAATTGAGTGGAAAAATACACAGCTAGTTTATGAAAAATATAGCAATTTTAGTTTTAGCTGCAGGTAAATCTACCAGAATGAAAGCCCCAAAACAACTGGTAAAAATTGGTAATAATTATTTATTAGAAACGGTTTTAACAAAAGCAAAGGCAATCAATAGAAATCATGTGTACTGTGTTTTGGGCGCAAATGCTACAACAATTAGAAGAGAAATAGCATCATCAAACATTCATTTTGTTTACAATAACAATTTTGAAACAGGTTTAAGTGCAAGTATTGTTTCTGGCATAAATGCAATGTATTTAAAACCCTACCTATACGATGGTGTTTTAATTTTATTAGGAGATATGCCAGCTATAGAAAAAGACTATTTACAGAGTATGATTGACCTATTTTCTAGAGATAAATCAAAAATTATTGCTTCAAATTATAAAAACAAATTAGGTGTACCAGCTGTTTTTCCTAAAAGTTATTTTTTAAAATTAAAATCTTTACAGGGCGATTTTGGAGCAAAAGATATTTTAAACAATAATACAGATGTGATAGCAATGCAAAAACAAACCAATTTTATAGATATTGATACAGAAAAAGACCTACAAGATTTTAAAAACTCTATTTTAAAATAGGTATTTTTGTTAGATATGAAATTGATAAAAAACACCTTATTTATTTTACTCCTTTCTTTACTTATGGCAGCTTGTGCCACAGTAAAAATGCAAGTTGTAAAAGATTATAAATACATCCCGAAAAAAGATTCTGCCAAAGTTTTACATTCTTTTTACTTAATAGGTGATGCTGGTAATTCTGAATTAGGCAAAAAAGATTCTGCTATATCTTATTTAGAACAAGAAATTAAAAAAGCTAAAAAAAATTCAACCTTAATTTTTTTAGGAGACAATGTTTATCCAAGAGGGATTCCGAAAGAAAGTTCTAAAAAGTACGAATTAGCCAAACATCGTTTAGAAGTACAAACAGATTTAGGAAAAAAATTTCCTGGAAAAACATTATTTATCCCAGGTAATCACGATTGGTATAGTGGTTTAGAAGGCTTAAGAAGACAAGAAAAATTAGTTGACAAAGCCTTGGGTAAAAACACCTTTCAACCAGAAAGAGGTTGCCCTTTAGAAAAAATAGAGGTAAATGATGCTATAAATATTATTGTTGTAGATTCTCATTGGTATGTTACCAATTGGGACAAGCACCCAGGTATTAATGACCATTGTGCCATCAAAACAAGAGCTAAATTTTTTGATGAGTTAAAAGGAATGATAAAAAAATCTCAAGGTAAAACTACCCTTATAGCTTTACATCATCCTATGTTTACCAATGGCCCTCATGGAGGTTATTATTCGTTTAAAAGCCATATGAAACCTTTACCTATTTTTGGTTCTACTTTAAATATTCTTAGAAAAACATCTGGTGTTACCAATACAGATCAACAAAACACAAAATACAACGAATTAAGAAAGCACGTGATTACTTTAGCACAACAAAACGAAAAAATTATTTTTGTTTCTGGTCATGAGCATAGTTTACAATACATTGTACAAGACAATATACCACAAATTGTAAGTGGTTCTGGTTCTAAATTAACTGCCACAAAAAATGTAAATGGCGGTATTTTTTCTTATGGTACACAAGGGTTTGCAAGGTTAGACATTTATACAGATGGTGCAGCAACTGCACATTTTTACACAGCAAAAGAACGCAAAATTGTGTTTGAGGCAAATGTGTTTAAAAAAGATAGTATTATTAAATACAACAACTTTCCTAATGCACTTTTAAAAGAAAAAAGTGCTACTATTTACACACCAGAAGAGAGTACAAAAAGTAATTTCTACAATTTACTTTGGGGTAAAAGATATCGTGAATATTTTGGTAAAAAAGTTTTAGCTCCCACAGTAAACATCGACACGCTTTTTGGTGGTTTAACACCCGTTAGAAAAGGTGGTGGAAATCAATCTAAATCTTTGCGCTTAGAAGATAAAGACGGTAAAGAATATGTAATGAGAGCTTTACGCAAAAATGCAGAGCAATATTTACAGGCAGTTGCATTTAAAGAACAATATATAGAAGGGCAATTTTCTAAAACTTTTACAGAAAGTTTGTTGTTAGATATTTTTACAGGCTCACATCCTTATGCGCCTTTTACCATCGATAAATTGGCAGAAGCTGTAGGTGTTTATCATACAGTACCCATTTTATTTTACGTGCCAAAACAGAAAGGTTTAAAAGAATTCAATGCCAATTTTGGAGATGAATTATACATGATAGAAGCAAGAGCTGCTGACAATCATGGAGACAAAAAATATTTTGGTTATGCCAACGAAATTATTAGTACAGACGACTTACGAGAAAACTTAGCAAAAGACGAAAAGTATGTTTTAGATGAGGCTTCTTACATTCGTGCACGTTTGTTTGATATGTTAATTGGAGATTGGGACAGACATCAAGATCAATGGAGATGGGCAGAATTTAAAGAAAAAGACAAAATTATTTACAAACCTGTGCCACGAGATAGAGATCAAGCTTTCTCTATATTTAGTGATGGTTTTTTATTAAATATCATTACCAGCGTTATTCCTGATATCAAAAATATGCGTTCTTATAAAGAGGATATCAAAAACCCTGCAAACTTTAATCTTGCTGGGTATTTATTAGACATTCGTTTTATAAAGGAATCTGATAAAAAAGTTTGGGATGCACAAGTTGCAATCATCCAAAAAAACCTTACGGATAAGGTTATAGAAACGGCCTTTAAAAAGTTTCCAAAAGAGGTAAATGATGCTACAATACTAGATATAAAAAGAAAATTAAAGGGGCGAAGAAAGAATCTTCAGAAAATTTCTGATAAGTATTTTAAGTATTTAAATAATTTTCAAGTAATTACAGGAACCAATAAGGATGATTATTTCGAAATAGAACGTTTTGCAAATAACGATACTAAAATTACAGGTTATAGAATTAAAGGTGGCAAAAAAGAAGACATAATACATCAAAGAAGATATAAAGCCAATGTAACTAGCGAAATTTGGTTGTATGGTTTAGATGATGATGATATTTTTGTAGCCAATGGTGTAAACGGTAATAATCCAATTAAACTTAGGATTATTGGTGGTTTAAATAACGATACTTACGAAATTAATGTTCCTAAAAACATTAAAGTTTACGATCAAAAATCAAAGCCAAATACGTTTAAAACTAAAAATATCTACAAAAAAATTACAGATGACTATAGAACAAATACCTATAGTTATAGAAAGTTGAAAAACAAGGCTAATTTAATTTCGCCAACAATTGGTTATAACCCAGATGATGGTGTTAAAATAGGTTTAAAAAACACTTCTATTATTAATGGTTTTGAAAGAAATCCTTTTACTAGTAGACACATTTTAGAAGGTGGTTATTTTTTTGCTACCAATGGTTTTGAATTAAAATATAATGGCGAATTTGCAAACATTATAGATCGTTTTAATTTGGGTGTAAATGCACAATTTACAAGCCCGAACTATGCTATTAACTTTTTTGGGTATGGTAATAATTCTTACAATCCGCAATCAGAAGATTTAGAAAACAGAGATTATAACCGAGTAAAAATTAAGCAATTTAAGGTAGGTACTTTTTTAAAATGGAAAGGCGAGTTAGGTGCTAGATTTATGATAGCAACCAACTTTTTTAGTTTTGATGTAGAAAGAACCAACAACAGATTTTTAGAAACACAGTTTGCGCCAGAAAATAGGATTTTTAAAACGCAAAATTTCTTTAACGCAGAAACTTCTTACAGTTATAAACATTCAGACAATCCAGCATTTCCTACTTTGGGTATTTCTTTCAAAGCACTTTTAGGGCATACTAGAAATTTAGAAGAAAATCGAAACTTTTCTTATGCAAATACTTCTTTAGGTATTACACATAAATTAATACCAAATGGTAAATTAGTATTGGCATCGAAAGTTGATGGTTATTTTATTTTTGGTTCTAATTTTGAGTTTTATCAAGCAGCAACTATTGGTGCAAATAATGGTTTAAGAGGATACAGAAACGAACGTTTTGCTGGTAAAAACTCATTCTATCAAACTACAGATATTAGATATAATATTAGTAATTTAAGAACAGCCATTCTACCAATAAATTTAGGTGTTTTTGGTGGTTTTGATTATGGTAGAGTTTGGGATACACCAAATATAATAGGTATTTTACCAAAATCTTCTAAAACATTTAATACTTCTTATGGTGCAGGTATTTTTATAAATGCTGCAAATATGTTGACAGGTAATTTAGGTGTTTTTAATAGTGATGATGGTGTAAGGTTAAACTTTACATTGGGTTTCGATTTTTAAAAAATTATGAGTTATATAGCAATTATTTTTGGAGCAATTTTTGGTTTTTTAGCAATTATTTTAGGTGCTTTTGGCGCACATCTACCAAAGAAAAAACTTACCGAAGCACAATTACAAAGTTTTGAAACGGGTGTTAAATACCAAATTTATCATGCCATTGTTTTACTTGTTTTAGGCTACCAGTTAAACATAGAAATTAATATCGATAAATACATTGTGTATGCTTTTATAATTGGTACAATTTTATTTTCATTTTCTATTTATGGTTTGGTAATTTCCTCTGCAAAAAACAAAAAAATAAAATTATTAGGCCCGATTACACCTTTAGGTGGATTGTTTTTGGCTATAGGTTGGTTTTTGTTAATCTATAAATATATAGTCTTAATCAATTTTTAATTGATACAAATTACCATCAGATGCACGTGCTCTTTCGTCTGTGATTAAAACGGTATTGTTATCTTTAAAAGTGATGCTTTCTTTTTGAGATGGATATTTCAAAGGAATAATTTTAACCTTTCCCGACAAAAACTTATCACCCATAAAATCCGTAAAAACAATTACATTGCTTTGGGAAAGTAGTACTACTTTTTTACCGTCATTAGAAATATCTGCTGCTGTAATTGCACATTTAAAATCGTTACAATTTTCAAACTCATCTACTATTTCTGCAACGTAGTCACCTTTTTTAGCAGGTATTTTATATAAAGTTGTTTTACCATAATTGTCTTTTACCCTACTTTTGGTAAAAATATATAAGTATTTTTTAAAATAGAAAAACGCTTCCGCATCAAAATATCTTTCTTCTTTTTTTGGAGGAAATTTGTTTTGATTTGGGTACTCAAATTCAATTTCATCTACCTCTGCTTTTTTTTCATCTAGCTCATTATGTGCTACAATTACAATAGATAAATTCTTTCTTTTATTTTTGTTATTGCCGAAATCACCAATATAAATAGTACCATTTGCATCAGAAGTTAAATCTTCCCAATCATGATTTTTGGCTCTGATGTAGATTTCTTTTATGATTTCTCCCTTTTCATTCAAGCCAAATAATTCTGGTTTATTTCCACTGTCATTAATCATCCAAATTAATGAAGATTTTGCTGCTATTTCTATACCAGAGACTTCTTCTAACGCTTTGGGCAAATCTGCCAATATTTGCAATTGCCCAAAATTTTGACAACTATAACATAAGAGTACACTAAAAAGTATTGCAATTTTTTTCATGTAGAATGAAATCTTAATTAATTAAAAAATCTAAAAAATTGTTTTGAAAGAAAGTCGTTTATTTCAAGTTTTACCAACTTCCTCCAGCTCCACCTCCACTGAATCCACCACCACCAAAACCACCTCCAAAACCACCTCCAAAACCACCAGAAGAACCACCAAAACCACCTCCAGAAGAACCACCAAAACTTCCACCACCTCTACCTGCATTACTTAAAATAATGGTATCAAAAATAGTGTCTGCTAAAGAGCCTCTTCTATAGCGTTTTCCTCCTCCTCTATTGTTTTTATTTCCTCTAGAAACTAGAATAAAAAAGATAATTATGATGATGATAAAGAGAATAATACCAGGGTCAAAACCCTTTGAATTTTGTTGTCTTATTCCTTCAAATTCGCCATTTAAAGCTTTAAAAATAGTATCTACTCCCCTATCTAAACCTGCATAAAAATCTCCTTTTTTAAACTCAGGAATGATAACGTTTCTTGTAATTTCTCCAACAATACCAGCCGTTAAAATTGGCTCTACACCATAACCAGGAGCAATCCAAATTTTTCTATCTTTTTCTGCTAAAAGAATTAGAATACCATTATCTTCTTTTGCTTGACCAATTCCCCACTCTTGCCCCCATCTTGGAGCTAAAATCCCAATACTTTCATTATTTGTTGTTTCTATAACTACAATAACTATTTGTGTAGAAGTTGAATCTGAATATCTTACAAGCTTGTCTTCTAAAGATTTTTTTTGTGAAGTTGATAGCAAATTTACATAGTCGTAAACACTGGTCTGAAATTTAGGTTTTTGAGGAATTTTATAACCTTGAGAAAAAGTATTTAAAGAAAAAAAAAGTACAAAGATGAGTAATAGTTTTTTACTCAAACTTACTAACTGAAAACTGCCCTCTGAAAACTGTTTACTGAATATCATCCTTTAGAAATTTCATTAGAAAGTTCGTCTACATCATCTGCTTGATACGGAAAATGACCTTGTAATTCTTCGCCTGCTTTTAAAACACCCTCTACAATTCCTTGTTTAAAATTACCTCGTTTAAAGTGGGTTTGAATGGTGTCTTTCGTAGCATTCCAAAAGTTTTTTGGCACTACATCATTAATGCCTTTATCACCATAAATCACAAACTTTTTATCATTTACAGCAACGTATAACAATACTGCATTTGCATCTTTCGTATTGCCCATTTTTAAGAGATAAAATACTTCTAACGCACGTTCAAAGTGCTCCTTTTTTGAAGAAGCCTCTATATGTACACGTATTTCGCCAGAAGTATTTTTCTCTGCAGTTCTAATTGCAGCAATAATTTCTTGTTCTTCTTTAGGAGTAAGAAACTCTTCTACTTTAGACATTTATTTTTTATTAAAATCAAAGTTTACATCTGGTGCATTTTCTGAACCAGGATCTGCTTTGTAACGAGCCATTTCATCAAAATTTAAAATACCTGCTAGCAAGGAACCT